>JAJFGY010000119.1 GCA_021775935.1 Alphaproteobacteria bacterium | reverse complement strand
TCTCCTGGATCACCGCCACCCCGGACCGAGAGCCGGAGCGAGAACGATGAGCAACAAAATGTGGGGCGGCCGGTTCGGCGAGGGCCCAGATGAAATTATGGAGGAGATTAACGCCTCCATCGGGTTCGACCAGCGCTTTGCCGCCCAGGATATCCGGGGCTCAAAAGCACACTGCTCTATGTTGGCTGACAAGGGCATTATCGCAAAGGGTGATGCGGATCAAATTATCGCTGGCCTGGACACGATCGCGCGAGATATCGATGCCGGTCAGTTTACTTTCTCCCGGTCGCTCGAAGACATCCACATGAACGTGGAAAATCGCCTGTCTGAGATTGTTGGATCAGCCGCTGGACGGCTACATACAGCCCGCTCCAGAAACGATCAGGTCGCCACCGACTTCAAACTCTATGTTCGCGACACGATTGATCACCTGGACACCCAGCTCACTGCACTTCAGGAAGCTTTCCTGGGCCAAGCAGAAATACATGCCGACACGGTCATGCCGGGCTTCACTCATTTGCAGACTGCGCAACCGGTGACATTCGGCCACCATTGTCTGGCCTATGTGGAAATGCTGGCGCGGGACAGAGGCAGGTTTGCAGACGCAAGGAAGCGCCTCAATCAGAGCCCCCTCGGTGCTGCAGCCCTTGCTGGCACGTCTTTTCCCATCGACCGGGAACAGACCGCAACAGCACTTGGCTTTGACGGACCGACCAGAAACTCCCTCGACAGCGTGTCTGATAGGGACTTTGCGCTTGAGACACTGGCAGCGGCGGCCATCACGGCCACCCACCTCTCGCGGTTTGCTGAAGAAATCGTCATCTGGATGTCCGCAGGTTTTAAGTTCATCGACCTGCCAGACAGCCTGACGACCGGCTCATCCATCATGCCGCAAAAGCGGAACCCAGATGCAGCTGAACTCGTGCGCGCGAAATCCGGCCGGGTTATCGCCGCCTTTACCTCGCTCTCTATTGTGATGAAGGGCCTGCCGCTCGCTTATTCAAAAGACATGCAGGAAGACAAGGAAGCGCTGTTTGATGCTCTCGATGCGCTCTCGCTCTGCCTCGCGGCCATGACAGCCATGGCAGGCTCGCTTACAGCAAACAAAGAAGCCATGGCGAAGGCAGCTGGAGGCGGCTTTTCTACAGCAACCGATCTCGCAGACTGGCTCGTACGCGTTGCTGATCTGCCGTTCCGGCAGGCACATCACGTCACCGGTACACTTGTGTCAAAAGCTGAAGAAAAAGGCGTCGATCTTCATGAGTTGAGCCTGGAAGAAATGCAGGCAGTCGATCCCGCGATCACAAATGACATATACTCTGTCTTGAGTGTTGAGAGTTCCGTCGCGAGCCGCACAAGCCTCGGCGGGACAGCCCCTGCCAATGTTCGGGGTGAAGCAGACCGCTGGCGGAAAGTTCTTGCGGCCAAAGGAGAAACCAAATGATCCGAGCCCTTCTTGCCCTGACCCTTATCACCAGTTTTGGCCTTGCTGCCTGTGGTGTCAAAGGCCCACCGGTAAAACCCCAACCGACTGAACAAGAACAAGCCAATTAGGCGACCCTTTTTAAGCGGACAAGCTTTTGCACCACTTTCACTACCACGAGGGAACCCTCCATGCGGAGGATGTGTCCCTGAAGGCGATTGCGGCGGAAGTCGGAACACCCTTCTATTGCTATTCAACGGCAACGCTCGAGCGGCACTATCGTGTCTTCGCAGAAGCCTTTGAAGGCACGGACACGCTTGTTTGCTATTCGGTCAAGGCAAACTCAAATCTGGCCGTGATCAAAACCCTCGGTGATCTGGGTTCCGGTGCGGATGTGGTTTCAGAGGGCGAGCTACGCCGCGCGTTGGCGGCAGGCATACCTCCTGAGAAAATCGTCTTTTCTGGCGTTGGCAAGCAAGCACAAGAACTAGCCTTTGCCCTGGAGACCGGCATTCATCAGTTCAATGTGGAATCCGAACCAGAACTCGAGCTTCTTTCTCAGATCGCAAACGGCATGGGCAAAGAGGCCGCTATTGCACTGCGCGTCAATCCGGATGTGGACGCAAAAACCCACGAGAAAATCACGACGGGCAAAGCTGAGAACAAGTTTGGCATCTCCTGGCTCCAGGCACCGCGCGTCTATGCACGCGCCGCTGAACTTCCCGGCATCAAAGTCGCTGGCGTCGATGTGCATATTGGCAGCCAATTGACAGACCTCGCCCCTTTTGAGGAAGCGTTCACCCGCGTTGCCTCCATGGTTGAGGAATTGCGCGCAGCTGGTCATGAGATCACGCGGCTCGACTTAGGCGGTGGGCTGGGCATTCCCTATCGCGGCACCAACGACGTGCCACCACCACCAGCAGACTATGCGGCCATGGTGAAGCGCACCGTTGGACATCTCGACTGTCAGCTGATGTTTGAGCCCGGGCGCATGATTGCCGGCAATGCTGGTATTCTTGTCGTAAATGTCATCTTTGAGAAACATGGGGAAGACCGTTCCTTCCTCATAATCGACGGTGCAATGAACGATCTCATCCGCCCAACGCTGTATGACGCCTATCACGACATCCAGCCGGTCACTGAAATGGCCCCGGGAGTGGAGCGGAAAACCTACGATATTGTGGGACCAATCTGCGAAACCGGTGATTTTTTTGCAAAAGGCCGCGAGTTGAGCCCGCAACAGCCAGGCGACCTGCTGGCCGTGCTGTCAGCGGGTGCCTATGGCGCCGTCCAGGCCTCAAGCTACAATACCAGACCTCTGGTGCCTGAAGTAATGGTCAACGGGGCACAATTCACCGTGATCCGGCCACGTCCAAGTTATGACGCAATGCTGGAACAGGATAGACTACCTGACTGGTTTACAAAGTAGCGGGATACTTGCCCGTCTTTGATGGGAGTATTTCCAGGTGACAACGCCGGACGAAACAGACAAAGCACCAGGGCGCCCGGCGCTTCCGCGCACATTGTCTGCGCGCGTTCAGGCAGCCCGTGCGGCACTTTGGTGGGAACGCGTCTGGCCTGCTCTGTGGCCCTCCGTCGGCGTGCTGGGCGCCTACAGCACCCTTGCTCTGCTCGGACTTTTTGAGAACTGGGGTCTCATCCCCGCCTGGGCCGCTTTGCTGGCAATTCTTGGCATTGCCGCATACCTGGCACTTCGCAGTCGGGAATGGCTTGCCAGACCGTCACACGATGAGGGTCTCCGTCGGCTGGAGGAAATGAACAATCTTCCTCACAGACCGCTTTCAACTTATGAAGATCAACCCGCCTCGGGAACCGGAAGCGACCGCCTTTGGGCCGCCCATCGCCAATGGCTGAAAGATCGTATCAAAGCATTGCGAGCGAAGTGGCCATCGCCGGGTCTGGCCGCCCATGACCCTTATGCTTTGCGGGGCGCACTGGTCGTGTGCCTGGTCGCCGCCTTTGCCATTGCAGGTCCCCTGTCAGGCAGTCGTCTCGCCCAGGGCTTCTTTCCAGGCTTTACCGGCGCGGGCTCGCTGGGACAGGTCGACGCTTGGATCACACCACCAGACTATACAGGCCGCGCACCGCTCTTCCTGAACCAGACGACGGGTGCGGCAATCACCACACCCACCGGCAGTGAGATCACGGCGCATGTCTTTGGCGGCAGCAGACCCCAAATTTCCCTTGGCGCCACGCCACTTGCGATCAGCGCAAATACCGAAAAGGGTGAGACCGCCTACGAGGCCAACGCCATTGTTGAGACAGATGCAATCCTCTCAATCACCCAGAGTGGGCGTGATCAAGGCACATGGCCCCTGACTGTGACGCCAGACGACGCACCGCTTGTCACGCTGGTAGAGGCAAGCGCGACGCGCAGGCAGACGCTCAAACTAATGTATGAAGTGGCCGATGATTATGGCGTCACAGATCTCACCATGGATTTGGACCTTGATCCAATTTTCGTCCTTGAGGATAAGTGGATCTTTCAGCTGGGGGACGACACGTTTCAGAGAGAAGGGTTCAGCCCGCTGATAGATGGGTTTGTCGCTGAACAGGTAATCACATCAGTTGATCTGCCCCTACCAGGCAGCCGCCCGACGGACGCAGCCAACACCGTCTACAAAGATCTGCTCTCTCACCCCTGGGCAGGCTTACCCATCCAGCTCACCTTGACGGCAACGGATGATGCGGGGCAGGAAGGGACAAGCCGCACCCACACCATGACATTGCCCGCAAGACAGTTCACCAAGCCGCTCGCGGCTGCGATTGTTGAACAACGTCAGCGCCTCGCCATGTCTCCACGCAATCGCGGAAGCGTGGCAGGTTTTCTGAACGCATTTACAATCAATGCAGAAACACATATCGACGACAGCTCCGTCTATTTGGGACTGCGCGCCGCGTACTGGCGTCTGGTAAACGCAAGAAGACCCGGCGACCTCGCAGGGGTCTCCAAACTGCTATGGGACATCGCCCTTCACATTGAAGACGGAGACCTGTCCCTGGCGGAGCGCGAGCTGCGCGCCGCCCGCGAAGCTCTGGCCCAGGCGCTAGCAGAAGGTGCTTCTCCCGGCGAGATCGAAGAGCTGATGCAAGACCTGAAATCAGCGCTTGCCCGCTAACTGGACGAATTGTCTGAAAATGCCCTCGCGGAAATCGACCCAAGCCTGCAACCGCCTGGTGACAGCCAGATGCTGGAGCGCTCGGATCTGGAGAAAATGCTTGAGGCGATCGGCGATCTTGCAAAAACCGGTGCGCGGGACCAGGCTCAAGAACTGCTGTCTCAGCTGGATGAGATTCTGGAAAACCTCAACACCGATCAACCTGAAGAGCCCACAGAGGGCGAGAATGCACTCGCCGAAGCAATTGGCGAAATGGGCGAGATTATCGATCAGCAGCGCTCATTGATGGATGAGACTTTCCAGCATGGGCAAGGGGCAACAGCAGGCTCCGATGGCGGAGAGACTGGCTCTCAGGGCCAAGGTGGGAGCCCACCAACTGACGAGCTGGCGGAGAACCAAGAAGGCCTGCGGCAGCGCCTGGAAGAACTGATGGGGCAGCTTGGGGAAAATGGTCAGCCTGTACCTGGCGACCTTGAGCAGGCGGTGCGGTCCATGAAACGTGCAGAAGACAGATTGTCTCAAGGCAGACCCGATACCGCTACGGGCTCTCAAGGTCAGGCGATAGATCAATTGCGCGCGGGCGCACAGGCGCTTGCTGATACGATGCTTGAGGGTATCGGGTCAGGCGGCCAACAGTCTGGTGTCAACGCAGGTGGCGATCAGACAGACCCTCTTGGACGCCCATTAACATCGAACGGCACCAGCAATTCCGACTCCGTAGAGCTTCCAGACGAACTGGACCTTAAGCGCGCCCGCCAAATCCTGGAAGAGTTGCGCAAACGCGCCGCTGATCTTGGCCGACCAGAACAGGAACTGGAATATTTGGAACGTCTGCTGAAACGCTTCTAGAGCGTTTCCAGATGAAGTTGACGCGTGCCAGCGCCAAAGCTCTGGGACGAAAACGCGACGACACAAGGGATCTGAACAGTTCAGGGTCGCGGGTCGGTTTACGGGTTCATTTCTTCGGTTTGATCAAGGAAGCGTATTTCCAAGTCCCGGGCATCAATCGGCGGGCTGGAGAGGCGCGTCACAAACTCAGCGGTTTCGCTGGGATCAAGATTGGGCTCTGGCAGCGCGAACGTCCATGCATAGAGTTCCTTCTGCCCTTCATCGCGCAATCCCACACGAACCCTTGGAACCGAGAGCCGTGCCTCACCCACATTGACCACTTCGCCGGTGATCGAGAGAACAGGCAGCCCGTTCTCATATTGATGTTCGTAGGTAACGTTCTGAAACTCCATCCCTTGCGGATGGACAGGCTCATTCAACACGGCATAAAGCGACGCAGTGGCGGGCCAGGCCGCAACAAGATCATCTTTATAGGCATATAGACCATAGAGGGTGAGCCCCACGAAAAGCGCGAGCCCGGCAAAACCAGCAACCTGGCCCAGACGCCAACGGGTCAAAGTCTTGCGGAATGATGCCATCCGACGCGCCGCAACAGCTTCAGATCCCGCACTTGCCGGGGCAGCCTCGTCAGCAGACGCATCGCCATCATTTGCAGGCGGGGGCGGAACTGATGCCTTGGCCTCAACCGGCGCTTCATCGGTCTGATCCAGCGTTTTGGGCACATCCTTCGGCGGATCCTGATGCCACGTGTCCCCACATTTCGCGCACCGCACCTTACGGCCCTTCGGCATAAAACCAGCCGCCTCGACTTGGTACTTGGTTGTGCAGGATGGGCAGGAAATAATCATACGAATCAGGTCTTTTCTGAATCAAATTTGATCGTTGGCACTTTGCACAGGCCGTCTCGGCAACTCAAGGGAGCATTGGAAAACCGCTTAAGAAACAACCAACAAAGAATCGCGTCGAGATTTTCCGTGCAAGCCTAGCCTGTGCCGACTATTAAACGCTTAAACGTGGTTAAGCCCGAGTTAATCAAGGGTATAAAGACAGAGTTTTTGTCGCAACGGGCGAAGAAGAGCAGCGTAGATGGTGCGGTTTGAAAATGTCGGGATGCGCTACGGGATGGGACCAGAAATCCTGCGCGATGTCTCTTTCCATCTAGAGCCGGGGTCTCTGCACTTTCTCACTGGTCCTTCAGGGGCCGGGAAGACGTCCCTGCTGAAACTCATGTTTCTGGCCCACAAGCCTTCCAGAGGGTTGATCTCCATGTTTGGCCATGACGTGGCCACCACCTCACGCGCGGATCTGCCGGGCCTGCGCCGTCGCATCGGCGTGGTCTTTCAGGAGTTCCGGCTGCTTGAGCACCTGACAACTTACGAAAACGTCGCTCTGCCCCTGAAAGTCACCGGCAGAAACGAAGCTGAATATCGTGACGATGTGGAAGAGCTACTTACCTGGGTGGGGTTGGGTGATCGCATGCAGGCACGTCCCTCCACCCTGTCGGGTGGGGAGCAACAACGCGCAGCCATCGCCCGCGCTGTTGTCGGCAGGCCGGCACTTCTGCTCGCTGATGAACCGACGGGGAATGTGGACCCTGAAATGGGGCAGCGCCTGCTACGTCTTTTCATCGAGCTCAATCGCCTTGGCACGTCGGTCCTCATCGCTACCCATGATCGTGCACTGGTGGATGCCAGCAACGCGCCCGAGCTCATCATCCAAAATGGGGAGCTGACCTATCGTGACTGATACGGACACCAGAAGTCAGCTCGCGACAGGTCGAGGGAGCAACTGGCTCTCGCTGATCGTCGGGCGCACCCCGCGTACCGGCATCATGCCTCCGGCTGATGTAACCGGCGCAACGCTCGTGCTGGTTGTGGCTGCCATGTGCTATCTCGCCTGCCTGGCATTTGGCGCGATGGTTACCGTTACCCGGTCTGCAACAGACTGGAGCACCCAGCTGGAAGGTTCCCTCACCATTCAGGTGAAACCACAGCCCGACATTGCGCTTGAAGACCAGATCGGCGCAGCCCTTGCGGTCTTGGATGAAGTTGATGGCATCACACGGGCAAGCGCGCTCTCCCAAGATGAGATCCGCGCCTTGCTTGATCCCTGGCTTGGCGAAACAACCGCCAGTGAAGATCTGCCATTGCCCTCCCTCATCGATGTCGAGCTTGCACCGGATGCCAATGTCGACATGCCCCGGCTGGCTGAGCGGCTGGCAGCTGCCGCCCCTGGAATTGAACTGGACACGCACCGTCAATGGCTGGGTGAGCTGCTAAGTGCAGCCCGATCTGCTGTTTGGCTCTCAATCGGGATATTGACCCTGATCACGCTCACCACCGTCGCAATCGTGGTATTTGCCACCCGGGCAAGCCTCGCGGCCAATCACGAGAGTGTGGAAGTCCTGCATCTTGTCGGGGCGCCAGATGAATTCGTCGCCAACGAAGTCCAGCGGCACTTTCTGCAATTGGGCCTGCGCGGCGGCGGAAGCGGCCTTGCAGCCGCGATCATCACGTTTCTGGCCATTACCTGGTTGGGCTCTGAAGGCGGCGCGTTTCTGCTCCCAGTCCCGGGTCTCATGCTCAGCGACTACCCCTGGCTGCTCCTGGTGCCTGCAATCATCGCCCTTACCACCACGCTGGCTGCCAGAGTAACAGTGCTGCGCGTTCTACGCCGAATGATCTAAAGCCCTAGGTATAGGCTAAAAATCGCCGTAAATGAGGGATACCTTCGCAATCCTCATGCTAAACTGCCTCTTCCTGGAAAGATGAGCGACCGGCGGCCATGTACGCGACAGTCAAATCCATCTGGGCAAAACTGCCCCGAAAACTAAGGCTGGTCCTGACCAGCCTCTTGGTCGTGGCATTTGTCTATTCCTGCGGCTTTCTCTGGTTCGTAAGCGAAATTCCAAGGTCAGTCCAAACCACCCCTCAGCCCTCTTCAGACGCCATCGTTGTCCTTACTGGCGGACCAGCGCGCATAGATGCCGCCATGGGCCTCCTCACAAGCGGCAAGGGAGCCCGTCTGCTGGTTTCAGGGGTTCACCCCGGTGTCACCAAAGAGGAGCTGAGTGACCTTCTGAGCGCCGACAAAGCCCTGTTTGACTGCTGCGTGGACATGGATTGGCGGGCCGAAGATACGATTGGCAATGCAGCTGAAACAGCCGCCTGGGTTGATGCAAATGGGTTCCAAAGCCTGCTGGTGGTGACCAGCGCCTACCACCTGCCCAGAGCGCTGCGTGAACTGGGTCACACAATGCCGACAACGAAGCTCACCGGGCATCCCGTCTTTCATGACGGTGTCAGGTTGGATGAATGGTGGCTTTATTCCGGCACGTCCCGCCTGCTCATTGCAGAATACTCCAAGTTTCTGCTAACGCTGGTGCGCCTGGGAGGGCTGGAGGAAGTCTGATCTGACGACAGCCAACTTTGTGGAAAACGGGTTAGTGGGGAAACGCAATTGCTCTTATTTCGGTCTGTTCTGTTCAATTTCCTGTTCTACACAACATCGGTTGCAGTAGGGCTCATTGGTATTCCTCTCCTTCTGGGTCCCTCCAAATATGCCGTTTGGTTGATGCAGCGCGTTGGCCATTGGAACCTTTGGCTATTGAAGGTCGTGGCAGGCACAACTTATGAAGTTCGCGGGATCGAAAACATTCCCAAAACCGCCTGCGTCGTCGCTTCCAAGCATCAGTCTATGTGGGAGACGGTTAGTCTGATCGCGATTGTCGATCACCCGGCCCTCGTCCTGAAACAAGAGCTGCTCTACATCCCCCTCTACGGCTGGTATGTACAAAAAGCTCGAATGATCGCGATCCGCCGATCCGATGGCCCCAAGGCGCTCCGCAAAATGTTGCGCGAAGCTGCCAGCGCGGCAGCAGAACACAGACACCTGATCATCTTTCCAGAAGGCACCAGAGCTGCTCCAGGAACAAGCAACCCGTATATGCCTGGAGTTGCCGGTCTCTACAGCCATCTTGATGTGCCCTGTGTCCCCGTTGCCCTCAATTCCGGCCTCTTCTGGCCACGGCGTAAAATGGAAAGAAGACCCGGCACGATTGTCATTGAATTTCTGCCGCCCATCGCACCAGGTCTCAAACGGGGAGAATTCATGGCGGAACTTGAAACCCGCGTTGAAACAGCAACCGACAAGTTACTGCTGGAGGCAGGATTTGATCCCGCAAAGGCGCCACCACCCTCACCTAAAAGCGTCAGTAAGACTTAACGTTCTAGGCTCAATGTAGAGGTCACTGATTTCCATGGCCGACGGGAGTCAAAAGGAACAGAGAAAGAACATTTATTTGACGAGAGCCATGATCGCGATCAAGATCGGGGCCCTCTTGATCAGCAGACCTGCACCTGGCCACTGTTAGATGACCTGGACGCCTCTCGATGACCCTGGACGCTCTTAGATGACCTTGCCTGAGACACTCACGCCCATTGCCGACCAAATCTGGCAGATGAAGTATCGCTTTACCGGCAATGAAACGCGGCCATCTGTTGCAACGGTTGCCGCTACCTGGACACGCATCGCTGAGGC
>JAJFGY010000118.1 GCA_021775935.1 Alphaproteobacteria bacterium | reverse complement strand
CATCTCCGCAGGCGAGCACGATCTGACGGAAAACATCTTGCACTTAGTGCTCGCAAAAATTGACGGCGCGCCGGAAGGCATTAAAGGCGTCTCGCTCTTCCTCGTGCCAAAATTCATGGTGGGGGACGATGGGTCCTTGGGCGCACGCAATGGTGTCAGCTGTGGGTCACTCGAAAAGAAGATGGGCATCCACGGTAACGCGACCTGTGTTCTGAACTATGACGAGGCCATCGGCTACCTCGTGGGCGAAGAACATAAGGGCATGCGCGCCATGTTCACGATGATGAACGAGGCGAGACTTGGTGTTGGTTTGCAAGGGCTTTCACAGTCAGAAGTCGCCTACCAGAACGCTGTCGATTATGCGACAGAGCGGTTGCAGGGGCGCTCTCTCACCGGGCCAAAATCGCCGGAGAAACCTGCCGACCCAATCATTGTGCATCCAGACATTCGACGCATCTTGATGAACCTCAAATCCTTCAATGAAGGAGCCCGCGCCTTGCTTCTGTGGACGGCCCTTCAGGGCGATCTGGCGCACAACGCGAAAGACGAAAAGGCGCGTGAGTTTAGCGAAGACATGATGTCCCTTCTGACGCCGGTACTGAAAGGCGTTTTGACCGACAAGGGGTTTGCCAACGCCGTTGACGCACAACAGGTCTATGGCGGTCACGGCTATATCGATGAATGGGGCATGGGGCAGTTTGTCCGCGATGCGCGTATTGCGATGATCTATGAAGGGGCGAACGGCATCCAGGCCCTAGACCTTGTCGGCCGCAAGCTTGCGCAAAACGGCGGGCGCGGTGTGTTCGCGTTCTTTGGCGAGATCGATGCTTTTGTCGCTGCGAACAAAGACGACCCGACGCTCGGCGATATGACCGTAGCACTGGGGACCGCGAAGGCAGACCTTGAAGCAGCAACCACCTGGTTCATGGAAAATGCGCTTTCCAATCTGGATCATGCAGGTGCTGGGTCAACGGACTATATGCATCTCTTCGGCCTTGTTGCCATCGGCTACATGTGGCTCCTGACCGCCAGGAAATCTGTCGATACGCTTGAAGCCGGCACCGATGACACCAGCTTCTACGAGACCAAACTAAGCACCGCCGCCTACTACATAGAGCGCGCTCTGCCCGAGACAGCTTTGCATCTCCTACGGATCAAAGCAGGCGCGGACACAATGATGGCGCTCGACGCAGCGGCCTTCTAAACAAGAAACGTAAACGAGATACGAGGAGTTCAAACCACATGTCGATACTGCAAGTAGAAAAACCCGCATGGATGACCGAAGACGTACAGATCTTCGCTGACGCAGTGGGTAAGTTCTGCGAGAAAGAGCTCGCCCCCCATGTCGATAGCTGGGAAAAGAACGAAATCGTCGATCGTGACGTTTGGTACAAGGCGGGTGAAGCTGGCATTCTCTGTGCGTCCGTGCCGGAGGAATATGGCGGGGCAGGCGGCACGTTCGCGCACGAAGCTATGTTGATCGACCAGTTCGGCAAAAAAGGCATTACGGGTTTTGGGGCATCACTCCACAATGCCATCATTGCGCCCTACATCGTCCACTATGGCTCCGAAGAACAGAAACAGCGTTGGTTGCCGAAAATGGCGAGCGGAGAGCTCGTCGGCGCCATCGCCATGACCGAACCGGGTACCGGATCTGACCTGCAGAATGTGAAGACGACGGCCAAGCTTGAAGGCAATGAATATGTCATCAACGGATCGAAAACCTTCATCACCAACGGCCAACAAGCAGGCTTGATCATCGTTGTCTGTAAGACTGATCCGAAGGCGGGTGCAAAGGGAACATCTCTGATCATCGTGGAGACCGATGAGGTGGAAGGTTTCCGCCGTGGCCGCAACCTGGACAAGATCGGCCAGAAGAGCCAGGACACCTCTGAACTCTTTTTCGACAATGTGCGCGTGCCAACGTCAAATCTTCTGGGAACCGAAGAAGGCCAGGGCTTCATACAATTGATGCAGCAATTGGCGTCTGAAAGACTACAGATCGGCCTTCAGGGCGTTGCGATGATGGAAGCTGCCCTTGAGCAGACCGTCGACTATGTGAAAGAACGCAAAGCCTTTGGCCAGGCTGTGATGGATTTCCAGAACACGCAGTTCAAACTTGCGGAGGCTAAAACCAAGACGACAGTGGCCCGGGTCTTCACCGACCACTGCACGGGTTTGCTCCTTGAAGGCAAGCTGGATGCTGCGACCGCATCAATGGCCAAATATTGGGTATCGGACATGCAGTGTGAAGTGGTGGACGAGTGTCTTCAGCTGCATGGTGGCTACGGATACATGAACGAATATCCCATTGCCCGCATGTATCGCGACGCCCGGGTTCAAAAAATCTATGGTGGTACGAATGAAATCATGAAGGTGTTGATCTCTCGAACACTCTGAGCGGCGACTTTTGCGGTCCAATTGAGGCTGAAAATTTTAGTGTGAATTGGAAACTCCGCTAGGAAACTGGCGGGGTTTCAGCTTTTTCTAGACACGGACTACTCAAAATGTGACAGTTTTGTCAGTGGGTACCTATTGATGATGAAAGGTATTAGGGGATGAAAGACTGGGTAAAATTATTCGTTGCAGCGCTCGCATTGATGACGTTGCCGTTTGTTGGTCTGTCCGGCGTGGCCATGGCTGACGAATATGACGATCTTGAAGCTGAGCTCGATGAGATCGAAGCTGAGGAAGATTTCGAAGACGAAATGGATGAGATCGAAGAAGACTTCGAAGATGAGATGGATGAGATTGAGGAAGACTTCGAAGACGAAATGGACGACATCGAAGACGAGATGGACGACTATTGATCTGACGGTTTCACGTCAAATTGCAATGACCTCCGTGGGCTTGGCCCGCGGAGGTTTTTTTGTCTCGAGAGTGTTGCAATTGCGCACTCGACGAATACCGTAGCGATGACTATTCATAAGCTCTGAGTTTTTGAGAAGACGTACGAGGAGACCCACTCGGGGGAATGGGGCTTATCGTGTGAGGCGCGCTTAACAGCAGCGCCAAGAGCCCTCGCTGGGAAACCGGCGAGGGTTTTTCTTGTTTGAATGTGGTGTTGTTCCGGCGCGTCAGGCGCTGGCCAAAGAACCTCGCCGGGAGCCTAGGCCACGGCTTGAACCCGGTCTTTCGAAGCCTCCTCGGCTGATGAGATGAGGGCCCGCCGAAAGTCCAGCGGATTGGCGATAACCGGCAGCCCAAATTGTCCGATCTCCTCGCCGCGAATGTTTAATTGCCCATACCCCAACATGCGCCCGATCCAGGGCTGTGTCAGCGTAATTGCCTGGATGCGATTGGCAGTAAATTCATCAGTCTTGATGCTTAAGACACCGCGTTTGAAGACAAAACGTTTGTTTGTCACAACAAGTTCGGTTGTCCATTTATGGATCTGCCGGGAAAAGAAAACAAAAATCCCCACAAGCGCCCAGCCTGCCAGCAGCAGCCACAGCCAGGACGCAAAACTATATGTCCAATGAAAATGCCCCCGCGCAAGAACGCGCTCCCCCGGTGCCAGGGTCTTATCGATATAGGCCACAAAAGCCCTCCTCTCCTCGGCGTCCAGTCATCGGTGCTGGACGTTTTGTTTCTCTCAATGTCCTCCCTAATATAGGGACAAAAGGCGTCGATTTTGAGGCGCTGTGGTACGATTATTGAGAAATCGGATGAATGAGAAATGCTCGATGAACGATGAGTGTCTGGAACAGGAGGGGCGAGTTTGGTTCCGTAGCGCGCTTGCGCCCGACGACTTGCAGTTCCTGGATCAAATATGCTCCGCTAACGGAGCGCCAGGTAGGCGATTGGACCAGAGTACGAGTCTATCAGACTATCTCCATGCCAAAAATCAATTGAGCAAACTCGCACACTCCCTGCTTCCAGGCGCACGCGCCGTAAGGGCCGTGATCTTCAACAAAT
>JAJFGY010000117.1 GCA_021775935.1 Alphaproteobacteria bacterium | reverse complement strand
AGCGGGGGGCTTTTTTACCGTTCCTGCTTGCCACCCCAATCCTGTTTTTGTTGGGGGCATCGCTTGTTTATTTCCTGATTATGCCCTTGGCGCTCGGGTTTTTTATCGGCATGGAGCAGTCGGGCGGCGAGGGACAGGCCGCAATCGAGCTGCTGCCCCGGGTAAGCGAGTATCTTGGTCTGACCATGACGCTCATATTTGCGTTCGGCCTCTGCTTTCAATTGCCGGTGCTTATGACCTTGCTGGGGCGCGCCGGGCTCATTAATGCAGCGCAACTCCGCAAGGGTCGAAAATATGCGGTTGTGGCGGTTTTTGCCGTTGCCGCTGTGCTTACGCCGCCAGATATCATCAGCCAACTCGGGCTCGGCATTCCCACGCTGGTGCTCTATGAGATTTCTATTCTCTCCGTCGCCCTGATTGAACGTCGCCGCAAGCGCGATGCTGAGGAAAAAGAAGCGGCTGAAGGTGAAGCGACCACGTGACCGACAGTTTTGATCGAAAAACCCTCGAATATTATTCGGGGTCTGCAGAAAGCTATCTGGCTGCGCGCCCGGACACGATAAGCCGCCATCTTCGAGACTTTCTCAAACGGCTCACGCCTCGGGCATCCATTCTTGAACTTGGGTGCGGTGCCGGACGGGACTCCGAAGCGATGATTGCTGCGGGCTTTCAGGTCGATCCAACGGACGGGACGCCCGAAATTGCTCAACTCGCGTCGCAAAGAATAGGGCGGGATGTCCGCGTGATGCGGTTCGATGAGCTTGACGCCTCCAATCTATATGATGCGGTTTGGGCGAATGCGAGCCTGCTGCATGTCTCTCGAAATGACCTGCCGGGCGTCCTCGCGCTCATTTTCCAGGCGCTCAAGCCGGGCGGCCTGCATTTTGCGAGCTTCAAGGCCGGTGAGGCCGAAGGACGTGATGAGCGCGACCGCTTCTACAACTATCTAACACGGCCTGAAATGCTCAGCCTCTACGCCCGTTCTGCTGCCTGGGAGAATGTTGCGACGGTCGAATATGTCGGCGGCGACGGATTTGAGGTCAAAGAAGACCCCTGGCTTGCCATCACGGTGCGCAAGCCGCGCTAGACGGGATTCCGGGAGCCGCGTATACAGCGGTGTAAATGCCGTTCAGCGGTGTTTTGATGATTCGGTTTCCTGTATTTCTACCGTTTTCGGGGCTTCCCATGTTCGATATCAAACTCATCCGCGATGATCCTGCCAGCTTTGATGCCGCCCTAGCCAGGCGCTTCATGGACCCTCAGTCGCCGCGCATTCTGGAATTGGACGCCAAACGCCGGGAAGTGGTGGCTGCGATGCAAGAGGCGCAATCCAGCCGGAATGCCGCGTCCAAGCAAATCGGTGCCGCCAAAGGCAAAGGGGATGAGGCAACAGCAAACGCTCTGATGGCAGAAGTGGCTGAGCTCAAGACGAAAATTCAAGAGGGTGAGGAAGAAGAGCGGCAGCTGGATGCGGCGCTCAAGGACATTCTCTCAAGCCTGCCAAATTTGCCCTTCGAAGATGTGCCGCTCGGTAAGGATGAAGAAGCAAATGTGGAGCGCCACAAGGTTGGCGAACCACGCCAGTTCAACTTTGAACCAAAAGAGCATTTCGATATTGGAGAAGCGCTAGGTCTCATGGATTTTGAGACAGCCGCCAAGCTGTCTGGTTCCCGGTTTGTGATCTTGCGTAAACAGCTCGCACGGCTGGAGCGAGCCATTGGTAACTTCATGCTCGATCTGCACACGGGCGAATTTGACTACCAGGAAATCGCGCCGCCCTTGCTTGTCAAAGATGACGCCATGTTTGGGACAAACCAGTTGCCCAAGTTTGCTGAAGATGCGTTCCACACAGAGGATGGTTTCTGGCTCATCCCAACGGCCGAAGTACCGCTCACCAATACAGTGCGCGAGAGCATCTTGTCAGAAGAAGAGCTTCCGCTGCGACTGACTGCCTATACGGCGTGCTTTCGTTCTGAGGCTGGATCTGCCGGGCGCGATACACGGGGCATGATCCGTCAGCATCAGTTCTCGAAAGTCGAACTGGTCAGCATCACAACGCCGGATCAATCAGCAGACGAGCATGAACGCATGCTGTCCTGCGCAGAAGAAGTTTTGAAACGTCTTGAGCTGCCATTCCGCACGATGACGCTCTCGACAGGCGATATGGGCTTTGGCGCTCGGCGCACTTATGACATCGAAGTCTGGCTCCCAGGGCAGAATGCCTATCGCGAAATTTCAAGCTGCTCGACATGCGGTGATTTCCAGGCACGGCGTATGAACGCCCGCTATCGACCATCGGAAGAAAAGGGCACGCGGTTCGTTCACACGTTGAACGGATCTGGCCTCGCGGTTGGGCGGACCATGGTTGCCATTCTTGAAAACTACCAGCAGGCCGATGGGAGCGTTGCGGTTCCCTCTGTGCTGCAGCCTTATCTTGGTGGGCTTGAGGTTATAACAGCTGATGGCTAAACGGACCGCGCCCAAAAAGAAACTGCCGCTTGAAGGCACCCGGATACTTCTCACGAATGATGATGGCATTCACGCGCCGGGTATCAAAGTGTTGGAAAAAATCGCCAAACAACTTTCCTCCGACATTTGGATCGTTGCGCCCGAGAGCGAGCAAAGCGGGGCATCCCGGTCGCTGACGCTTTCCCAACCGCTGCGGCTCAGAAAAATCTCACCGCGCAAATTCGCGGTTGAAGGCACGCCAACCGACAGCGTTTTGATGGCGACCCGCCACATCCTGGTCGACAATCCACCAACGCTCATTCTGTCGGGTGTCAACCGCGGACAGAATGTTGCTGACGACGTGACTTATTCAGGCACCATTGCTGCTGCCATGGAAGGGACGATGTTGGGCGTTCCCTCGATTGCGCTCAGCCAGGCGTTCGGGTTTGACGGCACCCAGAACCTTCATTGGGCAACAGCAGAAACCCATGGACCGGGCATCATTGAAAAGCTTGTGTCGATCGGATGGCAGAGTGATGTTTTGATGAACGTGAACTTTCCAGATGTTCCGCCTGGTAACATTGGCGGTATCGACATTACTCAGCAGGGTAAACGGGACCAGTCTCTGATTAAGATCGATCAACGGGTCGATGGTATGGGGAAGCCCTATTACTGGACTGGCTTTCAGCGCATTCCCTCGAACCCCCCAAAGGGTACAGATTTGCGCTCCATTTATGATGGATGCATTTCGATCACACCGCTTCATTTGAACCTCAGCCACGGGCCCGCTCAGAAAAAGCTCATCCAAGCATTTGCGAAAGGGTGAGGTGAATGGACGTCGAGGGGACAACAGAAAGCGCTGAAACAGCTGAGGAGCTTGAAGCCGGCAAAATCCGGCTGGTCATGGCCATGCGGAGGCAGGGTATCCGGGATGCCCGGGTGCTTTCTGCAATAGAACGGGTTCCGCGCGAAACTTTCGTCACGGGCGCCTTCATTGACCAGGCCTATGATGACCACGCTTTACCCATCGAATGTGGTCAGACCATCTCCCAACCCTATGTGGTTGCCTACATGACAGAGAAGCTTGAGGTCGGAGAACGCATGAAAGTGCTCGAAGTGGGCACCGGATCGGGCTATCAGGCAGCGGTTTTAGCCCAGCTTTGCCGCCGAATTTACACAATTGAGCGATATCGGACACTTTTATTGGACGCTGTTAAGCGTTTCGAAATTCTTGGTTTACACAATGTTACCGCGCAGGTTGGTGATGGCGGCAAAGGATGGCCCGAACAGGCCCCTTTTGACCGGATTATTGTCACTGCGGCGGCGCCTGAAATACCGCTGGAATTAGCTAACCAGCTGAAAGTCGGGGGTATTATGGTGGTGCCGGTAGACGTGGATGGCGGACAAGGAGGCCAAAAGCTTGTCCGTGTGACGCGTGAAGAAGACGGTGCAAACGTGGAAGACCTTCTTCCTGTGCGGTTCGTTCCGCTTGTAGAAGGGGTCGCGAGAGAAAGCTGAGGGGGAAACATGTCCCTAGATGCGGCGAATATTGGAAAAAACCTCATTCGGCACACAGGCCGGGTCGGGGTTTTCGTGCTAGCATTGGCCCTGGCGTCCTGCGCCGGATCGTCAGATCCCTGGTGGGACACTCAGTACGATTATCGCGACCAGCAAACAGCGTCTTCACAATCCAATTCAGCCAGTGCAACAGCACGACCGCGCGCCCGACCACAGACACGCACGCATGTCAGCAACCGGGCCACACCGGCGGCTCGTCCCCG
>JAJFGY010000116.1 GCA_021775935.1 Alphaproteobacteria bacterium | reverse complement strand
AGCGTGAACGGGTCGGAGCTCCAATCCTGCCCGTCGACAGGCACCACATCTGTGTGCCCGGAGAGCACAATGCCCCCTGCGATGTCTGCGGGGCCAAGTGTCGCCAGAAGGTTGGCTTTCGTTCCTGCTTCATTCTCAACGCGGGAATGAGGGACGTTCCATCCGTCCAGATAGTCTTCCAGAAATGCGATGAGCTGAAGGTTCGAGTGCCGACTGACCGTGTCAAAGCTGATGAGCTTCGCGATCATTTCCTTCGACGTGTATCGCGTGCCCATGTCAGAGACCCTTGTTTTATCCGCGCCAGAACGTTGGCGTTAAGATGACCAGTACCGTGAAGATTTCAAGCCGTCCAATGAGCATCGTGATCGACAAAGTCCATTTGGCCAGGTCCGGCAGAGACGAGAAGTTGCCGGACGGACCAACAATGGGGCCAAGCCCAGGCCCCACATTGGCGATTGCTGTGCCAGCGGAGGAAATGGCCGTCACCAGATCAAGCCCCATCAGCGTGAGAGCCATGGAGACAAGTCCAAACGTCAACATAAAGAGGAAAAGGAAGCTCATCACCGAGGCGGTGACACTGTCCTGAATTGGCTTCTTATTGTAATGGGGAACAAAAACCCCATGGGGATGAATGAGCCGCCGGACCTGCACGGCAGCAGCTTCATAGACCACCTGAAATCGGAAAATCTTGATGCCGCACGACGTGGACCCAGCGCAGCCGCCAATAAACATGATGAAAAAGAAGAGCGTTACAGCGAATGGTCCCCAAAGGGAATAGTCCTGCGTGGTGTAACCGGTTCCCGTCATGATCGAAATCACGTTGAAGGCCGCGTAGCGCAAATCGGAGAGCGCGTCGGGTTCCACCAGGGTGACTTTGTCATAGAACGTCATCAGCGCGACAAAGACGAGAAGCACGCCGAAGAAAACCTGAACCTGCGTGTCTTTCCAAAGTGTTTGTGGGCGTCCGCGAATGGCTTGGAGGTAAAGCGCGAAGGGCAGGCTGCCCACAATCATGGCGCCAATGATGATCCAGTCGATTTGAACGCTGTTGAAGTGGCCGACAGAAGCATCTTTCGTTGAAAATCCACCGGTTGCGATGGAGGTCATCGCATGATTGACCGCATCAAAAAAAGGCATGTCAGCAATCCACAGAAGGAGTGCCGTGAGCGCTGTTGCAAATGCGTAGAAAGAGACCAGCGATATGGCCAGTTGTGCGGCACTTGGGAGTACTTTCTCCGTCGTGTCGAAGGCTTCGACCTTAAAGAGCTGCATTCCCCCGATTTGAAGGATGGGGAGGATCGCGATGGCCATCACAATGATTCCCAGCCCGCCAAGCCATTGTAGAAGGCTGCGCCAAAGCAGGATGCCGGGCGGCGCAGTGTCGAGCCCGGTCATGACCGTCGAGCCGGTGGTGGTGAGGCCTGACATGGCCTCAAAAAACGCATCAGCGTAGGACATCTCAAGCGCTGAAAAGGCGAAGGGCAGCGCGGCAAATGCAGGCAGGATCGTCCAGGCAGCGACCACCAGAATAAAGGCTTCGCGCACACTCAGATTGCCGGCATGCCCCCAGGTCATCAAAGCAAACGAGACACCGGTAAAGAGAGTGAGCATCGCAGAGCTTGCAAAGACGACCCAATCGTCGTTGCCCACAGCAATGTCGACCAGTGCAGGCAGAAACATCGCTGCGCCAATCATCGCGAGAAGAATGCCATTGACGAGAAATATTGGTCGTGTGTCGATCAAGGTGAAACCGTTGGCAGGGTTGGCGCATCTCCCAGAAATGACCCTGGTATTCAACCAGGCACCATTTCAGTCAGAAACACTCAAGAACTGCCAAATTAGAGCAATTCCCTGCGACAGCGAAGCTTTGAATGCGCTGAGGGCGTTTCCAGGCAAACGGACAATCCCGGCTAGTGGACCATCCGGTCTGCGTTGGGGCAGTCGAGGGGAAATGGCGGCACTGCAGCATCGAAGGTCTCGCCGTGGCGGGTTTCCATTCGATACGTTCCCACCATGATACCCGAAGGTGCAGCGAGTGGCGTTCCGCTCGTATATTCATAAACTTCGCCAGGCAGGATCACCGGTTGTTCGCCAACAACGCCGGTTCCCTTCACTTCGTGGACTTGTCCATGACTGTCAGAAATCTGCCAATGGCGCGCCCGCAATTGAACAGCTTCCCGGCCCTCATTGTAGATGAGAACCGTATAGGCCCAGACATAATATCCCTGCTCTGGGTCGGACTGATCCGCCAGATAAATAGGCTCTACTTCGATGCGGATGGACCGCGTCGTCTGCTGGTAGAGGCCCACCGTTTCAGGTGACTGCTGCTCTGCACTATTTACAAAATCGGATCTCATTGACGCTCTCCTGAGGGGATCCCCAGATTAGGCGGGGGTAACCTAACCAGGGGTTACCAAGGTGTTGCGTTTCGTTCATATGCCTAACGAATTAGAAACAAACAAGAGCTAGTTGATTAACTATGACACACTAAGGGCATGGGTGAGGTCATCCACAAGGTCTGCAGGGTCTTCTAAGCCGACAGAAAGGCGCAAAAGTCCCTCGGTTATTCCAAGTTCCGCCCGGGCCGTCTCATCCAGTCTCTGATGGGTGGTGGTCGCCGGATGTGTGATCAGGCTCTTGGAATCACCCAGATTGTTGGAGATAGAGACGATCTTTAGCGCATTGGCGAATCTGAACGCGGCCTCTTTGCCTCCCTCAAGCTCAAAAGCAACAATGTTGCCCCCCAGATCCATTTGCTCCATTGCCAGCTTGTATTGCGGGTGGCTTTTCAGTCCGGGATAGATGGTCCGCTGCACCTTTGCGCTGCTTTCAAGGGCCTGTGCCACGGAGCGCGCATTGCGGCAATGTTCGCGCACCCGCAGATCAAGTGTCTCTAGGCTTTTCAGCATCACCCAGGCGTTAAACGGGCTGAGTGATGGACCAGTTTGGCGGAGGAAGTTTGCCAGATGATCTGTGATGAATTCCTGGTCCGCAAGAACGATCCCACCAAGGCACCGTCCCTGCCCATCAATATGTTTGGTCGCAGAATAGACGACGACATCTGCGCCATATTCCATTGGCCGCTGGAGCACAGGCGTTGCAAAGACATTGTCCACGACAACCCGCGCACCGGCCTTATGGGCGATGTCCGAAACGCCCTTCAGGTCGATAATCTCCAGGGTTGGGTTGGAGGGGGTTTCCAGGAAGAAAACCTTCGTATTGGGACGGACGGCAGCCTCCCATTGAGCAAGGTCTGTGCCCTCAATCAGGGTGCTCTCCACGCCAAAGCGGGGAAGAAGTTCCTCGACAATGTAGCGACAGGAACCAAACAGGGCTTTGGCTGCGACCACATGATCGCCGGTGGAGAGCTGGCACAGCATTGCTGCGGTAACCGCTGCCATGCCGGTCGCTGTCGCCCGTGCATCTTCTGCACCTTCAAGAGCGATCATGCGCTCCTCAAACATCCGAACTGTCGGATTGGCAAACCGGCTGTAGATAAAGCCGTCATCCTCGCCCTTAAAGCGGGCTTCGGCAGCT
>JAJFGY010000115.1 GCA_021775935.1 Alphaproteobacteria bacterium | reverse complement strand
ATACGCGCCTGAAAATCATGCGTGTGCTCGGCAACATTGCGAACCCCAAGACCGCCGTTGTGACGCTTATAGTTTCAACCGGCCTCTTCATCGCTGCTGTGATTGAGAGCCAAGACCGCCATGTGGGCGCATTGCATCCCGGTTCTGCTGAGTTGCATCCTGATGCGCGCTACAATGTCGACAGCACGACCATTGCGGACAAGTTCTCGCTTGGGCTGAACCTGCTGACTGTTGTGACGGAAACGCCGACAGAAGCGTGTATCAAGTACGACCAGATGCGGTACCTGAACCGGTTTACATGGCACATGGAAAACGTTGAGGGCGTATCTCTCGCAATCTCCCTTCCGTATGCTGTGAAGAACTCTTCAGCAGGTTGGAACGAGGGCAACCTCAAATGGCGCGCTCTGCCGCGTAACCAGTTTGCGCTGGTGCAGGCGGTCGGTCCCGTTCCACCTTCAACAGGTCTGCTCAATCAGAACTGTTCTGTCATGTCCCTTCTGATCTTCCTGGAAGATGCGAAGGCAACAACGATCGAACGGGCGGTCCACGAAGTGATTGAGTGGCGTGCGGCGAATGCACGTGACGACGTCAAGATCCGACTGGCTTCTGGCAACATGGGTGTTCAGGCAGCCGTGAACCAGGAGATCGAAACATCAGAGCTCCCAATGATGCTCTGGGTTTATGTTGCGATCGTGATCCTGGTTGTTCTGACCTATCGTGACTGGCGTGCGACGATTGCATGTACCATTCCGCTCACCTTTGCGACCTTCTTCGGCTACTGGTTCATGGAAGTCCTCCAGATCGGGCTTACCGTGGCGACGCTGCCGGTGATGGTGTTGGCCGTGGGTCTGGGTGTGGACTACGCGTTCTACATCTACAACCGCGTTCAGTTCCACCTTGCGGAAGGTTTGAACATTACCGACAGCTACAAGCAGACACTCTTTGAAACAGGCATGGCCGTGGTGTTCACCGCGATTACCATGGCGGTTGGCGTGTCGACTTGGACCTTCTCTGCCCTGAAATTCCAGGCGGATATGGGTCTCCTGCTGACCTTCATGTTCTCAATCAACATGATCATGGCGATCACGACGCTGCCAGCTATTGCGGTGGTGCTGGACATGATCTTCCCGCGGAAACGTCCTGTGAAGGCGCCGTCCGGCGCTCTCGCGCACTAAGGCGTTGGGAACAACAAAAACAACGCCGTCGAGGGACAAGATCTCTCGGCGGCGTTATAGTTTCAGATAACGGATGCGCTGGGCAGATGACGGCCCACATTACAGGGAAGACCGGAGGCACATATGCTCGATAAAATTCTGAGCCTTTTACAAGACGGGCCAAAAAAACCACCCGTGGCAACAGTCGCAAGTGGTGATGCGAAGCAGGTTGCTGCTGCTGCACTAATGGTGGAAGCGGCGCGCCTGGACCGAGACTTTGACGACGGTGAGCGCGCAACGATTACGCGCGTCGTGAAAGACCAATTCGGATTGACTGATGAAGCCGCCAACGACTTGGTTGACGTGGCTGAACAGCGTCAAAAAGCAAACTATTCCAACATGGCTTTCATCAACATTGTGGCAAACAGCTTCGATGAGGGAGAAAAGAAAGACCTTCTGAAGATGCTGTGGTCGGTCGCACTGGCAGACGGAAGTTTGCACAAGTTCGAAGAGCATTTGGTGAACCATGTTGCTCGCGAACTGGGCTTAAGCGCTGCAGACACGGAAGCGGCGAAGGCAGCAGCCAAGGGATGATATACGGGGGCTGAGCCCTTGTTCTGAACATAGAAAAGGCCGTCTCCTAAATGCTGGGGGCGGCCTTTTTTGCTGGAACTGGCTTGTCTTAGAGCGGTTCATGCTTTGATTAAATCAGGTGATCCGCTCCAATCCCTTATTGTGTCGCGGTTCCGCCCCGGATCTTTGGCGTTGAAGTGCATCAACTTCAACTGGAAACGCTCTAACGCAGAGAAAAACCTACGGCGGCTTCCAGCTCCTGAAGCGCTTGCTCGGCGTTGAGAACTTTGATCGTCGTCATGCCCAATGCCTTGGCGGGCTTCAGGTTAATTCCCAGATCGTCCAGATAGACAGATTGCGCGGCATCCACCTTCAATGTCTCGCAGGCCATTTCGTAGATGCGGGGATCCGGCTTGCGAATGCCGATCTTGGAACTTTCGATAACATGGTCGAAGAGTTTCATCACGTCCGCGACAGCAGCAGCTTTCTCTTCGCTGCGCGCCATCCCAGCCCCTTCGCCCGCACTCACATTATTGGTGATGCACCCAACGGTGAACTTTTCTTTGCACCGCTTCAGCGCGGTCACCATCTCTGGTCGAATATCGCCAGATAGAAGAGACACGACTTCGCGCCCTCTCACAGTGCCGCCGAGCGCTTTAGCTTCTTCCGCGAACTTCTCGTCAAACGCGTCCAGGGTGATGTCGCTGCGTTCAAAGAGCGCCCAGGCATTGGTGTCTGGGTTGGTTGAATTGACCTTGCGGATAAAGTCCGCGGGCAGGCCCCGCTCGGCTTCAAACCGGTTGAACGCCTCAAAAGGACTGGAGGTGAGGACGCCGCCAAAATCCCAAATTACTGCCTGAACCATATCTAATCTCCAATTTTGATGGGCGGACCCTACCTGAGCCGCGTGAAATCACCAACGTTTCTGCGTCTTTCGATATCCTTTTTGCAAAAGACTTGCAAAAGTAGACCGATCTACATATATAGAAGAACAAGGAGATTAAGCGATGCAAACAGCGGCGATTGAGAAACAGGACCAACGTCAAACGAAGGGTGCGCGCACCCGGCAGGCGCTCGTTGAAACGACCACACGGCTGCTGCAGGAGCAGGGGTTTGCTGCGACGGGCCTCAATCAGATCGTCCGA
The DNA here is from genome assembly GCA_021775935.1 of Alphaproteobacteria bacterium. Classification (GTDB taxonomy): domain Bacteria; phylum Pseudomonadota; class Alphaproteobacteria; order Parvibaculales; family Parvibaculaceae; genus Mf105b01. The sequence continues at coordinate 17,649 of JAJFGY010000115.1, read as the reverse complement.
GAGAGCGGCCAGCCAAGGGGGTCTCTCTATTTTCATTTCCCTGGCGGCAAAGAAGAGCTTGCTGCTGCTGCTGTGTCGGCGGGGGCTGAGGTGGTAAAGGCGATCCTGCATCAGGGTTTGGCGGGCGCAACAAGCCCCGACGCTGTGATCATGAAGACTGCTGGCCTGTTTGCAGGCGAGTTGGTTGCCTCTGATTTTTCCAAAGGGTGCCCGGTGTCGACCGTTGCTCTGGAAGCAACGAGCGCCACACCGCTGCTGCAGAAAAAATGCGCTGAAGCCTATGTCGATTGGCTCACTCTAATCACCGACTCGTTCGTGCGTCTCGGGGTTGCGACGGATCGGGCCCCCCGTCTCGCCCGGCTCACCTTGTCGTCAATCGAGGGGGCGCTTCTGTTGGCAAAAACCACACGAGACGTAACACCCCTAAACGATGTGGCGGCGGATCTAGCCCCTCTATTGAAAGTCTGAACACATGACAAAGAAAATTTTGATGACTGGTATAAGCGGCTTGATCGGTCGTTGGACGGCTGCGGCGCTGACACGCGATGGCGCGACAATCGTAGCGCCTCTGCGCAATGCCGGGGCGCGTTCCAAAGACCTGTTGGCATGGATTGCCGACCATGACGGTGATCCGGCGCGGTTGATGTTGGTGGAAGGTGATTTGGCGTCGGCCGATTTCCTCCATCAGCCCTCGCTTCGAGATCATCTCGACGGCATCACACATATCTATAGCTTTGCAGCGGCAATGGCTTGGGGCCTCTCCCCTGACTTTGCCAAGCGGGTGAATGCGACCGCCGTGCGGGAGATGATCGAATGGGCAAAAGCGCAAAACGCGCTTGAGCGCTTTGTGCATATCTCTGGCTACCTCGTGACATCCCCGCGTCACCGGGCGTCTATTAGCTTTGATCCGGCAGCCCTCGCTGGCGGTAACGCCAACATCAAGCGACCGCTTCGCCGTCTCTACAAGCAGGTTGGGGCCTATGAGGCATCCAAACTTGAGGCAGACTATCTCGTGCGCCGCGCCGCTTTTGAAGGACTTCCTGTTACGATTCTTAATCCCGCAACGGTTATTGGGTCTGCTGAGACAGGGGAAATTCATCAGGTCTTCGGGATAGAAGGCCTGATCGATGGGTTAAAGCGGGGCACCTTGAGTGCTGTTCCGGGAACGCCACAGGACTGGACGCCTTTGGTGCCCATCAACTATGTCGCAGAATTTTCAGCCCGGGTTCCAATGAGCGAAACCGAACCCAGCACAGACTATGTTCTGCTGAACCAGGGCACACCGCCCTTAAGAGAGATGATCGCCATCATTGCCGATGAGTTAGGAGTGAAAGCACCAACACGACACCTGCCCATCTGGGCATTGCGCGCCATATTGAAGAGTGGGTTTGAAAAACGGTTGGGTACACCTGCAGAGACGCTTGCGTTTATCAACGATTATCGCTTTGACACCAGCAGTGCGGAGGCCGCTGCTGCGCACCTTGCAATTGCACCATCTGACATCAAGCAGGCGCTGCGAAAAACTATGAGATATGTCGAAGCAGCGGCTCAGGCCGACAAAGCCGCCTGAACCTAGTTGGCGCGCTTCACAAGGCAGTCCTGGCCCTGAGCTTTTAGCTCTTTGCAAACCGCGCCGGCATCTGCTTTTGCATCAAAAGCACCAAAGCGGACACGGTAGAACGTACCCCGATCACCCAGGTCTGCGGCCTCGATATTGAGCGTCTCACCGCCCAGAAGGTCACTATGGGAAGATTGTAGGTTGGTCCAGGCTGTTTTGGCGGCCGCTTCTGAGCGAACGGAGAGTAGCTGGACCAGATATTGACCGGGTCTTGCAAGTGCAGGCGCTGCGGGCGGTGCAACAGCGTCAACGACCGGAGCCGGAGGCGTAACAGTCGCAGGCGGCGTGATGGTTGCGGCCTCCCGTGGCGGGGCGACAGGTGCAGGCACAACAGTGGCCGGGACGTCCGTCGCTTCAGGATTAGGCGTTGGCGCCGGCAAGGCGGCCTCTTCTACAACGGGTTCAGCTGGGGTCGTTTCAGCGATTGGTGTCTCAACGGGATCTAACCGCAGCTCAGGCGTAGCAGGTGGTTGGGGAGCCCCTTCTGATTGAGGTCCTGGCGGCGTGATGATCGGTGCCACGCTGGGTGCTTCAACCGCTGCGACATCTGTTCCATCGGTAAGGGGTGCAACGGACGCGATTTCGTCATCGCCAAACATGTTAATGGCCAACACGCCTGCCGTAACCACTGCCACGAGTGCCAACACAATAGCGAGTCTGCGCCGCGACCCTTGCGTCTCCTCTTCTTCAGCATCAGCCGCAAGAACAATTTCAGGTTCGGGCATTACAGGAGCTGCAGGTTCCTCAGCTGGCGGTGTGGGGGCTTCCGGTGCCGTCGCACGATCCTGTGGGTCGATTGATGAAGGCGTTGCATCTCCCTTCCGAACCAGGAGATCGCTTGTCAGCGGGGCAGGCTTCTTGGACATTTAGGCAGCGCCTCTTAGGGAAGACCCTTCGCTCATAGGCGAGAGAGGTTCCTTGGTTGTTTTCGTTTCAGAAGCCGACAGGAGAGGAGACGCGGTCTCGCCGGTAAGGCGGTTCCGTAAAAAACCCCATAGCTCTGAGATCTCACCTGGTGACCGGGAAGAGCCGCCAAGTTCCATAACAGTCCGCCCGTCAATCATGGCTGACGCAAAATCAATACGTTGGTGCACGATCGCAGGCGAAACCGCACCATGGTGCGACAGCGCGATGGCTGCTTCGGTGGTGATACGTGCACGCGGGCTTGCCCCATTGATGGCAAAGACAAGCGGTTTATCGACGTCTTCACATATCTGAACAGTCGCCCCGGCAGCGCGCAGGTCATGGGGGCTCGGGCGTGTCGGAATGACAACCAGGTCCGCCTCGGCAATAACCTGGCCGATGGTCGATGTAATTGCTGGAGGCGTGTCGATCACAACCAACCCTGTTCCTGCTTCGCGCAGCGCCGCCAAATCAGACGCCAAGCCATTTGCTGTTGTCCGAACGAAGGCTGGTGTCTCAGCTTCTCGGACATTCCACCACTGGGATAGGCTCCCTTGCGGATCCGTATCCATCAACACGACGGGACCAAGGCCCGTCCGTTCCGCTTCGACCGCGATATGCCCGGCCAGGGTGGTTTTGCCTGAACCGCCCTTTTGAGACGCGAACGCAATTACGTACATCACGCATGTACCCCTGTTTACTGACGGGTTTATTATCGAGACCGAAATCTCAGCGCGCCCGGTCTTAGGGTCCCGTCATGACCTAAGGCTCAGTAAGACGCAAAAAGCCGCTGATTCCCGCGAATCAGCTTGAGGTCAGATTAACTTTTACCCAGAGGGGCCTCAATAGGCCTGATACAGCCAAGCGCATGGAAAAGCCCGTTTCTGGCCAAATTCAGGATCTAAAATGGTTATTTTTGTTCCCATTCTGACAGTACCCGCAGCATGGCACTTGTCAGTCGGTTGAGATCTGCTTCCTCAATGACCAAAGGGGGCGTGGTGTAGATGATGTTCGCAAACGGACGAACCCAGACACCCTCTTCGATAAAGCGACGTTTTAGCCATTCCGTATCCTTCAGGTCATCAACCTCAATGACGCCGATTGCACCGAGTACGCGCACATCCTGCACACCGGCAACGCTCCGTGCGGGCTCAAGCTCTCGCTTGAGTTGCGCCTCAATCCGCGTGGCTTGTTCCAGGCGCGGTTCCATGTCGAAAAGATCAAGCGCAGCGTTAGCAGCCGCACAGGCGAGAGGATTGCCGGTGTAGGTGGGGCCGTGCATCAGTGCTTTTCCTGGATCATCGCTCAGAAAAGCGTCGAACACATGGGCGCGTGCAGTTGTTGTCGCAAGCGCCATCGTGCCGCCGGTTAGGGCTTTCGACAGGGTCATAATATCTGGAACGATATCAGCCTGGTGACAGGCAAACAGGGTGCCGGTGCGGCCAAACCCTGTGAAAATCTCGTCCACGATCATGAGAACATCATGCCGATCGCAGCAGCGCCGAATAATTTGGAGAGTTTCAGGTGGATGAAAAATCATACCACCTGCGCCTTGAACGAGCGGCTCCATCACAATGGCGGCAACTTCATGGGCGTGTTGTTCAAGGAATTTGTCGAAGGCCTCTTCGCCGTCCGCGCCGCGCGGGATCTCCGTCAGCAAGTGTTCCGGGATCACACCTTTGAAGAGGGAGTGCATGCCCTCGTCGGGGTCGCAGACCGCCATGGTGCCCAGCGTGTCTCCATGATAGCCGCCGCGAAAACTGACGAAATGATGACGTCCGTTCACGCCCTGATTGATCCAGTACTGAATGGCGATTTTCATCGCGATTTCGACAGAAACAGATCCCGATTCTGAAAAGAAGGTGTGATTGAGGTCGCCCGGCAAAATGTCCGCGAGCCTCTTTGCCAACCGGAAGGCTTGCTCATGGGCAAAACCGCCGAGCATGATGTGCGGCATCTGCTCAAGTTGTTTTGCCACCGCTTGGCGAATATGGGGGTGATTATATCCGTGGGCTGCTGTCCACCAGGATGACACGCCATCGATGAGCTCCCGACCATCGTCAAGCGTGATCCGTACCCCCTCGGTTTTGACCGCAGGCAGGGTCATCGGCACGGTCTGCATCTGTGCATAGGGGAGCCAGACGTGGCGCGCACTTTCCTCCAGCCATTGTGGGGGGCTAGGGTAGGCGGGATTTGGTGGGGGAAAGCTGGCCATGGACAACCTCATGAAATATGTGGGACCGGCAATGTCGCGGCGGCTAGCCAACCGCGCAATACCTAAATGGAATTAGGATCAAGTTTCAGGCGCGGAGACGGAGCGATGCGTCATCATCGGGTTGAATTGTGACGGCCAATGGGTAGGGCCGTCGATCAAGGCAGTGGGTATGGTGCACGGCGATCGGGCGCCAGAGGGAGCGCAGGACTATCTCAACAGGGCTTTGTCTTGGCTCTAGATCGCAGAGGCAGCTCAGACTTCTGAGGGACACCGATGCGCAGGCATAGGCTCAAGTCCAAGCTTGTCGAACAGCGCTTCATCCTTGTCCTGACCGGGGTTCTTCGTCGTCAGAAGTTCATCGCCGACAAAGATGGAGTTTGCGCCTGCAAGGAAGCAAAGCGCTTGCGTTTCGTCTGACATCCATTCCCGCCCTGCCGATAGTCGCACGATGGACATGGGCATCATGATGCGTGCGACAGCGATGGTCCGCACGAACTCAATGGCGTCAATCTTTGCGTTCTCCCCAAGAGGCGTTCCCTCAATCGGGATCAACATATTGATCGGCACAGACTGTGGATGCTCGGTGAGATTGCCGAGAGCCATCAGCATGCCTGCACGATCCTGGCGTTCTTCGCCCAGACCCAGAATACCACCGGAACAAACATTGATACCCGCTTCGCGGACGCGTTCCAGCGTGTCGATGCGGTCCTGGAATGTCCGTGTCGTGATGATTGAAGGATAGAATTCTTCCGACGTATCAATATTGTGGTTGTAATAATCAAGCCCAGCGTCTTTGAGCTGGATGGTTTGCTCAGGGCTCAGCATGCCAAGTGTCATGCAGGTTTCCATGCCCATCTCGCGCACACCTTCGATCATGGCGACGATGGCGGGCATGTCTCGTTCTTTTGGTTCCCGCCACGCAGCACCCATGCAGTAGCGCGATGCGCCCGCTTCTTTGGCGCGGCGTGCCCCGGCCAGAACTTTTTCCACTTCCATCAGTTTCGATGCGCTGAGGCCCGTGTCATATTTGGAGCTCTGAGAGCAATACCCGCAATCCTCAGGACAACCACCCGTCTTCACCGACAGGAGCATGCTTTTTTGCACTTCGTTCGGGTCGAACCATTCCCGGTGGACGGTTTGCGCCCGAAAAATCAGATCATTAAAGGGAAGAGCGAACAAAGCCTCTATCTCTTCGCGAGACCAATCATGGCGAAGGGCCGTGGCCCCCTGCGCTGTGGCTTGTGGAGCGGCAGCTTGCTCAGACACGGGCGTTTGGATGTTCATGAACTTTTCCCTGTTTCAAGACGGGCTTTGGGGCGGATTTTGACCGTGAGCATAGGCAGAACGGGCCCATTTGCAAGCAAGAGGTGTGTGAGGGTAAACGGGCTGCAATGGTTGACTCTGAAGGGTCCAAAGCGCAGGTTTGCCGCCGATTTTGGAGGCCAAGGGTGCCGTCGGGAAAACGGTCGAAAAGCCCGGAATTCTGAGAAAAAGGTGATAGCGGCTAAATGAGTTCACTAAACGACATGGCGCTCAGAAAGCTGGCTGAGCTGGAGGCAGGGAGCCTGCGCCGACGGCTAAAAGAAACCGACCGCAAAGCAGGGGCTTATGTCGAACGTGGCGGCCGGACGCTAATCTCCTTCTGCTGCAACGACTATTTGAACCTTGCACACGACCCCCGCGTGATTGCCGCTGCCAAATCGGCGCTGGACGAATGGGGCGCAAGCGCTGGCGCGTCACGCCTCGTAACCGGCAACCATTCCATCTTTGCGGAATTGGAACGCCGTCTGGCACAGCTGAAACAGACGGATGATTGTTTGGTATTCGGGTCAGGGTATCTCGCGAACCTCGGGATCATTCCGACATTGATGAAGCCGGGCGATCTCATCCTGGCTGACGAGCTATCGCATTCTTGCCTTCTATCGGGAACGCAACTCTCAGGCGCAACCGCATTTCGCTTCCGCCATAATGATATGGCCCATCTCCGCGAACTGCTTAAGACCCATCGCGCGGGCGCCAATAACTGCCTCATCGTGACCGACGGCGTCTTTTCCATGGATGGTGACTTAGCACCTGTCCCTGAGATGGCAGATATTGCCAAGACACACGATGCTTGGTTGATGACAGATGATGCTCACGGCATTGGCGTGATCGCAGAGGGGCGCGGATCGAGTTTTGCGGCAGGTGCCAAAGCGGATGTGCCCTTGCAGATGGGAACGCTGTCCAAAGCAATTGGGTCTTATGGTGGGTACATCTGTGCCAGCCAGCCGGTGATCGATCTGCTGCGCACCAGAGCCCGCACGCTCATCTATTCTACCGGGCTTCCACCTGCGAGTGCCGCAGCTGCAATCGCCGCCCTCGACATAATCGAAACGGAACCGGGATATGCGGCACTGCCGGTAGAAAAGGCACAACGTTTTACCCGTGCGCTCAATTTGCCAGAAGCCCAGAGCCCCATTGTGCCGTTGGTGCTGAGCGACCCGGAAACAACTTTGAACGCGTCGGCGTTTTTGGAAGAACAAGGGTTTCTGGTAACCGCGATCCGTCCCCCAACTGTTCCTGACGGTACAGCGCGGTTGCGGTTCACTTTTACCGCTCTCCACAAGGACGCTGATATTGACCGCCTTGCGGAATTGGTCCGAACGCGCGTGTTGGATAAAAGGGCTGCTGAATGACCCACCTGTTTGTAACTGCCTCGGGCACTGATATTGGCAAGACAGTGATCAGTGAAATCCTGATCCGTCAGCTTATCGCCAAGGGCAATAAGGTCGCAGCGCTAAAGCCAGTGTTGAGTGGCCTTGAAGGTGTGCCTCTGGAGCAAACGGATTCAGGTCGCATGCTCTCAGCAATGGCAGAGAAGGTCAGCGAGGCATCCGTCGCCGCGATCACGCCCTGGCGCTTTGATCCGCCACTATCACCTGATATGGCGGCTGCGCGGGCAGGCCAGAATCTTGACCTCGCGGACCTGGTCGAATTCTGCCTCTCGCCGAAAGACAAAGACTATGTGCTGGTTGAGGGGGCTGGCGGCGTGCTGGTTCCCATCAATGCGACTGCAACCATGGCGGATTGGATGGCGGCGCTAAAGGAGAAGGGTGAGCTGAAGGTGATCCTGGTTGTGGGGTCTTATCTTGGGACCATCAGCCACACTCTGACAGCGCTAGAGTGCCTCAAAGCGCGAAACCTCACGCCAGCCGTCATTGTTATCTCTACGTCTGAGGTGAACCCGGTTCCTGTTGAGGAAACGGCAGAAGTGATGGCGCGCTTCGCGGAGAAGGTGCCAATCGCCATTATTCCCCGGCTTGATAAAGCCGAGGCGCCTGATCTCACGCGGTACCTAAGCTGATTACCCGCGGGGGCCGAAGAAGTACCAGAGGATAACGCCGAGCAGCGGCAGGAAGAGGATCACAACGATCCACAATACTTTGGTGAGCGTCTCTGCGTTGCTCTGCACGGTTTTCACGATCGCATAGATGTCTGCAATCAGAATAAGCAGTCCAAAAAGGCCGTTAAACTGAAGATCAAGCATGTGAGGAAACTCTCCAAAAGTGATTCAGAGGTCAACCTTATCGCTAAATGAGCGTCCCTGCGAGCGCACCTTCATGCTCTAGCAGCCATTTTTTTGAGGGCAGGCCTCCGCCAAAACCTGTCAGCGTTCCGTTCGCACCGATCACCCTGTGACAGGGCACAATAACGGGGATGGGGTTTTTGCCATTGGCGAGCCCGACAGCACGAACTGCTTTTGGGTTGCCAATTTTGATGGCGATATCGCGGTAGGCGCACGTGTCACCATGACCGATGTCCAGAAGAGCCCGCCAGACGCTGAGTTGAAAGTCTGTTCCGGCTGGCGCCAGGGTAAGGTCTTCGAAGGTTTGTCGCTCCCCAGCAAAATATGCGCGCAGGGCATCAAGGGCAGCTGCCAGATGGGCCCGGGCGGCGTCGGAAGGTGCTGGGTCCTCCGGCAGGACTTCGTCTTTTTGTTTGTCGAATAAGACCCGCGCAAGACCGTCAGCATGTGCGCCTACACGGACTGGGCCGATGGGTGTTTCAAGGGTTGCAATCACAAGAGGGGTGGTGGATTTGGGCATCGGTTTGTCTTTCTAAGAGCATTTCCGGATGAAGTGTGTCGGGTTCAATGCCGGATAATGCGACGAAAAAGTTCAGAGGCTCGACCAGAGATGAAGGGCGGCATAGCCCCGCCAGGGCCGCCAGTTTTCAGCGAGGGTTTCAAGTTTTTTTGCACTCAATCGTTCTGCGTTTGGTGCCGCGGCTTTTTGCAGCCCCAAGTCGCCGGAAGGAAACGCATCGGGATCACCAAGCGCTCGAAGGGCAACATAGGAAGCCGTCCAATCGCCGATACCTTTCAGTGCTGTCAGTGCCGCGACCATGTCGGCAATGTTGACCCCCGGATGTAGAGTAACGGCGCCGCCCGCAACAGCCTCTGCAACCCGGCAGAGTGTGTCGCCGCGGGCGCGGGGCATGCCCAGTTTGCCAAGATCATCTCTGATGAGTGTTTGCGGCTCTGGGAATAGAAATGAAGGCCAGTCTGGTCCTGGCGGCAGGACTTCATCGCCGTAAGTTTCGACAAGTCGCCCGGCAATCGTTGTTGCCCCTTTCACAGACACTTGTTGGCCGAGTATTGCCCGGATCGCGAGCTCAAACCCATCAAAAGCGCCGGGAATACGCAGGCCGGGGCGCTCCCTGACCATCGGTCCAATGAGACCATCCTCTGAAAAATGCGCACCAATGGCGTGGGGTTCAGCATCAAGATCAAATAGCCGCCGGAGCCGCATAACCAGATCAGCGAGCGCAAAAGGCGCGTCGCTCATCACCCGGACCCACAGAATGTCACGGGTCTTATCCGGCTCTGCTTCAATGAAAGCATGACTATCAGCAAGACGCACCGTGCGCCGGTATCGGTTTCCTTCAATCGCTTCAACGCCAGGGATGGCCCGCAACTGAAAATAATCCAGGATCATCTTCCAGTCGAAAGGCGGACGAAAACCAAGACGCAACCGCAGATCAAAGGGAAGGGCATTGTCACTATTGGTCGCCCCATGACCCTTCTTACGTGCGGCTCGACGAATGGCCGTCGGAGGTTCACCATATCGTTTCGAAAACGCGTCGTTGAACCGACGCAAGCTCGAGAAGCCTGACGCAAAAGCGATATCGGCAACTGCAAGGTTGGTATCACGCAATAATTGATTGGCGAGAAGCAGCCGCCGCGTGGCGGCAACAGCCTCTGGATTGGCCCCCAGATGCGTGTTGAAAAGCCGGCGGACGTGGCGTTCGCCAAGCCCCAGACGGTCCGCCAGCTGGCACACGCTGCCCGTATCAAGGGCACCTTCGCCAATCAGACGCAGGGCGCGTGAGACCGTAGCCGCCGACCCTTGTGCGGCAGGGGTGCCGGGTGCCGCTTCCGGGCGACACCTGAGGCAGGCCCGAAATCCAGCCTGCTCCGCTGCTGCCGCGGACGGCCAGAACGTGCAGTTCTCCCGCTTCGGCAGCCGAGCCGGACAGACAGGACGACAATAAATGCCCGTTGAGGTGACGCCGGTAAAGAAGCGTCCGTCAAAACGGCTATCACGCGCTTTGATCGCGGCGTAACAGGCGTCCGGCGCCGGCAAGTGGGATGTCGGGCAATGTTCCATGCCGACAGCATAGTCAGATACGGCGGAAATTACTCGCCAGATTCGGACATGATTGGAGAACCAATGGAAAAGACGTCAGCGTTCAGAGAAGGCGATGTCGAGTGAGCGGAAGACAGGCTTCAGGAGATAGCGCACCAGCGATTTGGAGCCCGTGATAATCTCCGCATTGACGACCATGCCGGGCAAGATCGCGTGGTTGGTTGCCCCAAGGCCCACATGTGCTTTCGACAAGGCAATGACAACTTTGTAATAGGGTTCGTCTTTTTCGTCCCGGAAGGTAGAGGCAGAGATCCGGCGAACTTCGCCATCAATGTCTCCGAACCGCGCGGCGTCATACGTCGTAATCTTGACCTTGGCGGGATAGCCGATCTGAATATGTCCAATGTCTGTTGGCAGAACGCGCACTTCGGCAACCAGCTCATCATCCAGGGGAACGACTTGTGCAATAAGGCCGCCGGGTTCAATCACTTCGCCAATTGTTTTTGCGGGCAGGTCTTGAACAATGCCTCTCACGGGCGCAAAGACCGTCAGCCGTTCGACGCGGTCTGTCAGCTTACGAATGGCGCTGCGTGTTTCGTCCAATTCAGCAGTCGCCGTTGACCGTTCTGACAGAGCATCATTAGTCAGTGTGGCGTCAAGTTCCTCAAGGCCAAATTCCTCCTCGCGAAGGGATTCGCGCGCTGCGGCGAGATTTCCAGCCGTAGAGATGAGTTGAACGCGGGTCTGCTCGTAGGTTCGTTTTGTTTCGAGATATGAAATCCGTGAGACCAGGCCCTTCTCCAAAAGACCCTCGCGCAGATTGACCTGCTCAAGGATTAGCTCAACTTGCTCCTTCAAGCTCTCGCGTTGTTCTGTAAGAGAGTCAACATCACTCTGTCGCTGCTCAATGCGCGAAAGGAACCCTTCGCGTTGTCGGTCAGCGGCGGTAAGAGATGACTCCAAAAGAGCGAGCTCATTTGCGTAGAAATTTTGATCAAGTTCCGCCAATGCCGGGTCCATGGGACGGGCATCTATACTGGCGCTCAGTCGTTCGATTTTGAGCTTCAACGCGATTTGTCGCGCGGTCAACTGACCAAGGTCACCCTCCGCTGCGATCGGTTGAAGCCGCGCGATGGGCTGTCCCTGATCTACGATCTCGCCTTCATTGACAAGAACCTCAGCGACAATGCCGCCCTCCAAGTGTTGCACCAGCTGCACGCGACCGGCCGGGGTCACTTCGCCATTTGCGCGCGCAAGTTCTCTGATTTCGGTGATAGATCCCCAAAGGATAGCGAGTGCGAGAAACGCACCCCCGACAATCATCAGATGTTGATAAAACCGAGGGGGACCAGATTCCTCAAGTGTCAGCGGCAGGGCGAGCTTCTTTGAAAGCACAGCCGCCCGGCTAGCTTTCTTTGAATTTTCTTTCTTTTCGTTTGCCACCGGCAGAACCCTTCTACTCATGAACCAGACTATTGATCTAGGTCAGCGATCCGCAGATCCAAAAAACCGGCGGAGATACTGGTGAAACCCTTGGCAACTGTGCCTGAACAACCTTAAGAGCGGCTTAATTTTAGCCGTTGAGGCGGTCCAAAACGGCACCAGGTGGTCCATCAAGAGCCACCCGTCCTTGATCCAGGTAGACCAAACGATCTGCCAGTCTCATATGGCTCGGCCTGTGGGTGACCATCAATATGGTCGACTTGCCTTTGAGCGCCATCAGTTTGTTGACCAGTGCCTCATCTGCAGCGTCATCAAGGCCAAAAGCGGGTTCATCTAGCAAGAGCATGGGAGCATTTTTGACGTATGCGCGCGCAAGGTTGAGCCTTTGCCGCACGCCACCTGCAAGGTTCGCAAAATCCTCCTGGGAGAAGCGCGAATTGGCACCCTCAGGCAACGAGGCGACATAGTCGCCAAGCCCTGCATCCGAAAGTGCTTGGTCGATATCCTTGTCACTTGCTGTCGGGTCTGCCAGGCGAAGGTTTTGCGCAATGGTTCCGTAAAAGAACGTCGCGTTCTGCGGCAGGTAGGCAATGGAGTTTCGCATCTCGCCGGCGTCAAGCTGACGAATGTCCAGACCATCAAGGGAAACAGATCCAGCTTGAGGTTTGTAAAGACCGGCAATGACTTTCAAGAGGGTGGATTTGCCAGCACCATTTGACCCATTGATCGCAATGAACTCGCCAGGGGCAACTGTCAGGGCAGCGCCCATCAATGCAGGTTCCGACCCTGCTGAAAAACGAAGCGAAATATTGTTGAGCGCAATCCCACCTTTGAATTCTCGAAAGAATGACGGGAGCTTGCCGCTGCTGCGCTCCAAAGGCAGTTTCATCAACCCATCGATTTGTCTGAGGCTCTGGCTAACCTGACTGATGCGGCTGAAACTCAGGAAGATAGATTGAATTGGGCCGAGTACCCGCCAGACAAATGCCATTGTCGCGATAAGTGCCCCAATGGTGAGATCGCCCTGCATCGCATAAAGCGTTCCGATTGCCAGCGTAGCGACCCCGGAGATTGTCATCAGAGTTTGAGCGACGGTCTGAATGAACATGTTAATCCGGGCAGTGCGTGCATTGGCAACCGATGCACGTTCAGAGATGCTGTAAAACCGGTTCCGCCAGATGTCTTCTGCAGCACACTGTTTCAAGGTGCGCTGTTTGCTGACCAGCTCAATCAGGAAGTTTTGACGTGTGTTCCGAATTTCTCCGGATTCAGCCATTGCCTTCTTCATAATGGGCGCCATCACCAATCCGAAAACCGTGAAGGCACAGATGAGCGCGACCGGCACCCAGCCGATGGAACCCGCGATGACGAAAATGGCCGCGAGGAAGACAATAACAAACGGAAGATCGAATGCCGCAGCAGCCAGCGGCCCAGTGAAAATCTCCCGGACGCCTTCAAACTGTCTTAGACGATTGAGCTGTGTGGCAACAGGCGCGCTCTCAGTCATTGATACTGGCATATTGAGCAATTGTTGAAACGATGCTCCACCAACCAATGCATCAATACGGGCACCAAGGTAAGCAAGCGCGCGGCCGCGAATAATACGAAGAGCGGCCTCCACGCCAATGATGAGCAAGATCCCTGCAACGAAATAGGCAAGTGTTTCAGCAGACCGCGTGCCGATAACGCGGTCATAAACACCCATGATGAAAATCGGAACCATCAGAGCCGTGATATTGGTGATGAAGCTGATCGCGAAGGTCTGCACGATCAGTTTCTTAAACCGCCCAACTACATTCCAGATCCAACTATCGGCCGCTTTTTGCGCCGGGCTGCTCTCAATCGCATCTTCCTGATTGACGAGATACGCCGTTCCTTTCGTGCGTCCGGCATCGATCGTGCCTTCTGTCTTCGTTTCCCCGTCGAAGATGGAGAGCGTGTCTCCATCACGAGAATAGATGACACCGATATGCTGTCCGTCGGTCGAGAAGAGACAGGGGAGTTGGCTTGGACGAAGGTCACAAAGCCGCATAGGAAGAGCTGTTGTGCCATAGTTTAAGTTTGCGAGGATCGTCCGCACGTCGTCAAAATCAAGATCATCAATGAAATGCGGTAGTGCTTCGGCCAGATGGCGGGCTTCTCCGCGCCAGCCTAGTTTGTCCAGAAGGGGCATAAGGCAGGACCCAGCCGTCGAGCTGCCCACAAACTGGTCCATATTGCCGCCATGGAGAAGAGAAGAGAGGAGCGGCCGGCCGTTGGGGATTGGTGAAGAAGGAGCGCCAGGTGAACTGGCCCCTGGTGCATCTGCCGCATATGTTGCACTCATGACGCTTGCTCCGTTGCAAGGGGAGCGGGCTGCGGTGTTTCAACCGCCGCCTCGGTGCTCTCTATATTTTCGACCAGTGCACCCTCTTTCATTTCGAAATGTCGATCGGCAATGCGCATAAGCGAAGGTCGATGGGTCACAGCGATAATTGTCGGCCCCCCCTTCAAGACTTGCAGGGCTTTTAGAACTTTCTGATCCCCTTTTTGGTCAAGTGTATTGTTTGCTTCGTCAAAGAGGAGCACTTGAGGTTTCATCGCAAGGGCCCGCGCGATTGTCATACGCTGCAGGAAGCCGCCGGGAAGCTGCTCGGCGATACCCTGGTTGACCCTTGTGTCATAGCCTTCAGGGAGGCGGTGAATATCTTCTTCCAGGCCGATGGCGCGGGCTGCAAGACGGGCATTATCAATCGCCTCACCTGTGCGGAACATCGCAAGATTCTCAAGGATGGTTCCCTGGAAAAGCACCGGATTGGGTGGGATGTAAGCAACCCAGTTGGACAGCGCCTTTTGATGGGGGCCTGTAACCTCCATACCGTCAATCATTACCTGGCCCTCAGTAGGTTGGGCTTCGCCAGTTATGAGACGCACGAGGGTTGATTTGCCGGAATTATCAATTCCTGTAATGGAGACCATCTCACCGGCTTTGAATTTGGCGTTGATCTGTTTCACCACATCTGGAAGGTCCTGGCCGTATCGGAAGGTGACGTTTTTAAAGTCAATCTGACCAGCAAGTGCGGGAATGTCGTTTTCGTTTGCGTGAGCTTGCCCCCCAGGGAGGTCAAGAAGGCTGGCGGCCTTCTCCCGGGCAACATCGACACTTTGAAGTTGGGTCCAAAGGCTTAGACCCTTTAATAACGGTTGAATGGTGCGACCTGATAAGAGAGTGCACGCGGCGAGTGACCCCATTGTCAAACTGCCGTCGATCACCAGGAGCGCCCCGACGGACACAACGGAAACCATGGTAACGCCAGAAAAAACAGCGCCGAATGACTGCGCTACGCCGCCAAGTTCAATCGTGCGATAGGTGGCCGATGCCCCTGTGCGCAAGAGCCGTTCATAGCGCCGCAAAATTTGGGGCTCCATCGCCATGCTCTTGATCGCGGGAATGCCATTGAGTGTTTCCACGACAAAGCTGTAGCGGCGGTCATCAAAAGCCCAGCGGTCACTCAACACCTTCCGAAGAGCGCTCCCGCTGATAGCGGTGACAACGACAAGCACTGCGAACAAGGCAATGGGAACCAAAACCAGAGAGCCGCCGATAATCCAGATCAGAGCGAGAAAGACACCAACAAAGGGCAGATCAAGCATAAGAAGTCGTGATTGACCGCCTTCGAAATCGCGAATGGTTTCCAGGGCACCAAGCTTGTCCATGTAGCCACCGGGTGTTTCCTTTTCAAACTCCTGAGAAGGCGTCTCCAGAAATCGGTCAACCAGAGTGACGTTTAGCGCATGATCGAGTTGAGCGGCATACCAGATAACCAGGCAGGACCTGGAATATCGAAACACGGCGTCAATGCACATGATGCCAACCAGACCCAGCACCATGATCGTCAATGTTTCAATGGCCTGATTGGGAATGATCCGGTCATAAACCTGGAGCATAGCCAGGGGTGTCGCCAGCGCGAAAAAATTGATTGAGATCGAGCCAATCAGAATGGGGGGGCTAAGAGGGCTAGCGCCCTTTGCGGTGAAGCCGGCAAAGCGTTCGTCGCGTCCTCCAGTGACAAACACTCGAAGCGAGGCGAGCGACGATTGGAATTTGGCGCGCAGCTCAACTGAAAGATCTTGTTTACTCATGCCAGCTTGTATGTCCCGGGCCGATGGAAGCGGACGAATCCGCGAGAGTCTCCCTAGAATCCGCTGAACAATTTGTTTTTTGGTTAATTTTTTGCTTTAGCGAAATTTTCCGCAGAACTTCGCCAATTTCGATTCCCATTTTACCAAAAATTTCAAGGGTTTGCATGGTTTCGGAGACATTTAGCGGCCATGAAATCGTTCTCAGGAGGGGTAACGCTTCGTTAACCAGGCTTTTTGACGCCGGATTAAGTTCTGCATCGCAAATTTGGTAGCAACTAAAGGACTGCATTGCGATCTCGCTTTGGAGTTCGTGCGATGAACCGAAGCAGGTTCAACCGCCTTTTAAGTGGCGTAGGAAGGTAGAGCATGGCTGACGAAACGAACCGTGAAGACGGAGCTGACGTTAAAAGCGGCAACGGATCAACAAGTGATGATCTGTTTGTATTTGATGGATCTACCTCCAATGAAAAGCGCCGCGACGAGACGGAAGCAGACCTGACCGGACTCGAAAGCGTTCGTGCAGCAGACGACGTCACCAACCCAAACATCCATATGGGCATCGAACGGGGCGAGGCTGAGAACACCCAAGGCGGGACTGTTGGCGGTGTTGGTGCTGCCGATGGTGATGCCCAGGGTGCTTCTAATGCAGGTGATACGAATAGTGGCCTCTCCGGAGATGCAGGGAATTCCGATCGCGCTGCGCTTGAGGCGGCGCCAGTCAATTCAGCCAAAGCAAACGGCGAAGCAGCAAGTCAGCCAAGCAGTCAGTCACCAGGTGTAGAATCCTTGATGGATGAACCCGAGATGGATCGGGTGGCGATGGATATGAAGACGGCTCAAATGGACGGCGCGGATGTCTCCAACGGCGCTGGCTCTGGAAGCTCAGCAGGTGACGGCTCGCTATTCGTTGAACCTGAGCTTCCACCATCAGCATTTAATGTGGCGCCAGATGGCATTGAGCTCAGCAATACATCGTTTGATGAAAATGCTGCAGGCGCTGTTGTTGGTGTTTTAAGCACAAACGATGCTGGCGACACCGGTGAGCACACCTATGAAGTGAGTGACGCGCGGTTCGAGGTTGTCGAAGGCGTTTTGAAACTCAGGCCTGGCTTGAGTTTAGACCATGAGACAGAGGCATCAGTTGACTTGACGGTTACCGTCACCGATGAAGCCGGGCTCTCCTACACGCAGGAATTCAGTCTGACCGTTGGTGATGTGAACGAGGGACCAAGCGATATTGCGCTGTCGAATGCCTCTGTGGACGAGAACGCAGCCGGGGCTGTTGTCGGCACGCTCAGCACCACCGATGTGGATGCAGGAGATAGCCACTCTTATGCCGTGGATGATGCCCGCTTTGAAGTGGTGGGCGGAGAGCTCAAGCTCAAAGACGGTGTCTCTCTGGATCATGAGGCTGAGAGCAGCGTCGCTGTCGAGGTCACCACGACCGATGCGTCTGGTGCCACCTATTCCGAGACCTTCTCCATTGCTGTCGGTGATGTGAACGAAGGGCCTTCTGACATTGCTCTCTCAAACGCCTCAGTGGACGAGAATGCCGCCGGTGCGGTTGTCGGAACCCTGTCGACCACAGATGTGGATGCGGGCGATAGCCACTCTTATGCAGTGGATGATGCCCGCTTTGAAGTGGTGGGCGGAGAGCTCAAGCTCAAAGACGGTGTCTCTCTGGATCATGAGGCTGAGAGCAGCGTCGCTGTCGAGGTCAC
>JAJFGY010000114.1 GCA_021775935.1 Alphaproteobacteria bacterium | reverse complement strand
GCTCATTGACGGGTATGTCCGCCAATCTGATCCCCGGTAGCTCAGTTGGTAGAGCAGTCGGCTGTTAACCGACTTGTCGCTGGTTCGAGTCCGGCCCGGGGAGCCAATTTGAAACGGTCGGAACTTTTGTTCCGGCCGTTTTTTTGCGCTTTGTGCCCTCTCGGTCTCACTACACACCATCCGCCAATAATGAAGGGGTTTAGCAATCCCTGAGGTGTAGGTTCAGTTTGCGACACCAAAGGAGCTGTGGTTCTTTCCCATGGAAATACACAAAGAATACAGGATGGCACTGGAAACCTGTCCGACGCCCCTAATGTTGGTGTCACAAGACGGTTTGATCGTGCTTTCAAATCGTCGGTCTGACGCTCTCTTTGGCTATGACGAAGGTGAGCTTCAAGGACAATCGATTGATGTCCTCGTGCCGACCGATGTGAGAAGCTATCACCCAGAATTGCGAAACGCTTTCTTCGAAGTTCCAACAAGCCGCAGCATGGGGACTGGACGAGATCTCTTTGGCGTCAAAAAAAACGGAGATATGATTCCCGTTGAGATCGGTCTGGAACCGAACCTTGCAGGTGACTATTCAATGATCATGGTGTCAGTAATCGACATCCGTGAACGCAAAGCAAACGAACTTAAAGTTCGCCAAGCGATTGATGCGGCAACAAGCGCTATGGTCATGGTGAATGAACACGGCAAGATTGATCTCATCAACCAACAAACACTTAATTTGTTTGGCTACCAAGCAGACGAACTTCTCGGACAACCAATCGAGAAACTCGTTCCAGCCCGCTTTGGCAGAAAGCACAAGGTCTACCGAGTAAGTTACCAGAATACGAGAGACCGACGTTCTATGGGGGCTGGACGCGATCTTTATGGGCTCACCAAGGACGGTGCAGAAGTTCCAGTTGAAATCGGGTTAAATCCAATCGACGCCCCAGAAGGGCCGATGGTCATGGCAACAATCATCGACATCACAGAACGAAAGAAAACTGAATCCCTAATTCGAGAAAAAAATGAGGAGCTTTCGAAGCTAAACGTTGAGCTATCGGAGTTTGCTTACAGCGCGTCACACGACCTTAAGGCACCGCTTGCGTCAATTGCGGGTACACTTCAGTTCGTGGAAGAAGACCTGCGAGATGGCAATCTCGATGAGGTGGGTGCGAATGTAGTAAGGGCACAAGAGCTCGCGCAACGGCTTGCTATTCGCATTGAAGACTTGCTTGCACTCGCAAAATCAGACTCGCTCGAGAGCGAACTTTCTGAGCTCACTGTTTCGGAAGTCGTTGACGAGGTCTGGCAAACTCTCGTAAGCGACAAATCCTTGCCTGTATACCTGGCAACAGATTTTATGCACAAAGAACCCTTCCACACCCAACCAGCACGCCTTTACATCATTCTTGAGAACCTTTTATCAAACGCGATCAAGTACAAAAAGTCGTCAACCGATGATGTGCTCGTGGAAGTCAAGACATGGGACACTGGAGACCAGTTTTACCTCTCCGTAAAAGACAATGGCATTGGCATACCAGATGAGCACCTCACCAAAATATTCGGACTTTTCAAGAGGGGTCCTCGTACCGGTGAAGCAGGAAGCGGTGTTGGGCTGGCCTTAGTCAAAAAAAATGCCGACCGCCTGGGAGGCAGAGTTGAGGTAAGTAGTTCAGGTGAAGGCAGCATCTTCACAATTGCTTTGCCGCACAGAAACAATCAAAAAGAAATAATGGTTTCAGGTGAGTTGATAGATGGGTGACATGAAAATTCCTGTCGTGATCGTCGATGATGACGAAACAGATCGCTACATTACCAAGCGAATTCTTGGCCGCACGGACTTTGACGCCAACGTAGTCGAATACGTCGATGGTGCTAGTTTTCTTCAAGCGATTGAGGACGACGGTAAGAGAGAGAGCGACATTGCCATCACGCCGCCACCCATCCTCGTCTTGCTGGACATTAACATGCCCGGTCTAACCGGATTTGAGGTCCTGGAAGCAATACGGAGCAATATCGAAAATAAGGGGCAAGATCCCGACTATATGATTGTCTTGATGTTTTCCTCATCAAATCATGCGCAGGATAAGGCGGATGCTTTTGCTTACAGTTTTGTCCAGGATTATTTGGTCAAACCGATCACGCCAGAGAAGTTTCAGGCAGTCTATGACAAGTTTTATGCCGATCTTTAGATCATAAATGAGTTGGCGCTAGCCTCGTCCGAGGCGAAAAGCGCACCCTCCTCCAAAAGACACAAGCAAACCCGTCGCTACCAGGCTTGGCTTTCCTGGAGGGGCAGGACTGAGTTCGGTCAGGACCACGCAGAGACACTCACACACTGGCGCGGCCCTAGTTTCTTTCCTTGGTGTTGAGACAGATGCAGCTAGACTGCGATCTCTGTCAGACACGGAGGTTTCATGAGTTCCACGCTTTCACTCACGCAACGCAATACCAACGATATTGAAGTTCTCAAACGCGATGTTCTGGGACAAGGCTGGGGCACGCTGGAGCGCTATCACCTCAAACACCGTCGCTTTGACAATACCTGGTCTGAGGAAATAGATCGTGACCTCTACACAATTGGAGAGGTTGCAGCCGTGCTTCTCTATGACCCGAAGTGTGACACGGTCCTTCTAACCGAGCAGTTTCGCACCTGTGGACTGCGCTATGGCGAGGCCACGTGGTTGGTTGAGATTGTTGCCGGGCTGATCGATGGCGACGATGCGCCAGAAGAAACCGCTCGCCGGGAAGCAAAAGAAGAGGCCGGGTGCGATGTCGGGGCGCTCGTCCACATCTCAACCAATTATTCCTCGCCTGGCGGGTATGGCGAACGCATGCACCTCTATGCGGCGAGCGCTGATCTTTCAGAGGCAGGCGGGTATTTTGGTCTCGCTCACGAACATGAAGATATCCGGGCCATCGTCGTCTCTTTCACCGACGCCCTCGCCGCCTGTGACGACGGCAGGATCATCGATGGGAAAACGCTCATCGCTTTAAACTGGCTGGCCCGTCACAAAACGAAGCTAAAGTAACGCCGCTCTAGTATTGATCGCGCCTGCGAACCCATTCCATGGGATAGGATAATTCATCCTCATCCCGGCCTTTTGGTGTTGCATCCAGCAACCGATAAGTCCCGTTAAAGTCTTCAAGTCCCCGTGCAAACGCCGAATATGTGTGAAAGATCGCCCCGTCTTCATCTTGGATGAACACGCTTATGCCCGGCGCTTCGGAAGATGGGAAGGTTGTGTCTCGGTAATTGTAATAGACGCTTTCATCCGGTTTTCGCTCTGGGTCAAACGACACGTCATAATCAAAATTAAAGTCATTGCCAAGCGAAGACACCCAGGGGAACGTCCAACCCAATCGCTTCCGATAGGCAGTGAGTTTCTCAACTGGCGCACGAGAGACAACCGCGAAGGCAACATCGCGCGCGGCAAGGTGTGGAACGGTCTGGTTGAAGTTGTCAGACCAGAAGGAACATGAGGGACACCCCTCCGCCCAATCAGGTCCAAACATGAAGTGTTGAATGATGAGTTGGCTTTTTCCCTCAAACAACTGAGCGAGCGTCTTTGTGCCTTCTTCGGTGCCGAACGTGTAACTTTTATCAACTTTGTTCCAGGGGAGAGCTCGGCGTTTTGCAGCAAGAGTATCCCGTGCTTTGGCAAATGCCTTTTCTTCGTTCAAAAGATCGCGCCGAGCCTCTATCCATTCGTTCCGTGAGACGGTCTTGTGATGTGTCATGGAATTCTCCTGCTGTCGTTTGCTTAGCTTGCCGCTGCCATCTGTTGATCCACTTCCCGCCAGTAGACCGGATATGTCGCCTCATATTCAGGCAGGTCCTGGATTTTCTGTCGCCAGTTCTGCAGCTTGGGATAACGTCCAGCAAATGTATCGAAGCCAAGGTTGAGTTTTAGAACTTCTGGCTTCGTGCCAAACCGGAGGACCGGTTCAATCATCGTATAAAGCGTGACGTCTGCCGCACTCACATTGTCTCCGACGATCCAGCCTGACGCAGCCACATCTGCTTCAATTTTTGCGAGTTCAGTGTGGGCAATTTCCGCGCCCCGTTTCACATGGTCGCTCTCATCTAAGGCGCGACCCTGCAAGATCGGAGCAATGATATTGGGAATGAAGTCCGCTGAGACATAGAGATCAAAGTCGAGACACTTCTGCCAGATGCGGCCTGTCTCCTCCGCTGTTGTGCCAAAGAGAGGTCTTTCTGGGTGCACGGCATCCAGGTAGGCCATGATCGCCAGCGATTCTGATAGCGCTAAGGCTCCATCTTCGATTGCGGGAACTTTGCCCCTGGGGCTCAGCTCCACAAATGCTGGTGCTTTCAGGTTTTCCTGGGACGGCTGCATATAGGCTGCATCGTATGGAATGCCCTTGAGCTCACAGGCCAGCTGGATCCGCCACGCAAAACCGCTACCGCTGAATAGATGTAGTTTCATCCTGGTTTCCAATCTTTATTTAATGAAATAATTAAATAAGGGTTAGATGAAAGAAGGCAAGAGCTTTTTGTCAAAAAAATCTGTTTTCCAGCCTTGGTCGCAAACCAGCCATGCCCATCTTTGCTATAACCACGCAACGCTGGATTCTGCGGATTCAGCCAAGAATCCGACTAAGAAACGACTGAAGAAAAGGACCGGAACCCTTCATGGACATCAAAAACGGCCTGGTGGATGCAATCGGCAACACGCCAATGATCCGCCTCAAAAAGGCATCTGAAGAAACCGGCTGTGACATTCTGGGAAAATGCGAATTCCTGAACCCTGGCCAGTCCGTAAAAGACCGCGCGGCGCTTTACATTATTCAGGACGCCGTCGCGCGCGGGGATCTCAAACCCGGCGGCGTGATTGTCGAAGGTACTGCTGGCAACACCGGCATTGGTCTTGCGCTCGTCGGCAACGCTCTGGGCTTTCGCTCAGTCATTGTCATCCCTGAGACCCAGTCTCAAGAAAAGAAGGACATGCTTCGCCTGTGCGGCGCGGAACTCATCGAAGTCCCCGCAGTCCCCTACAAAGACCCCAACAATTACGTGAAATATTCCGGTCGTTTGGCTGAAGAACTTGCGGCGAAAGAACCCAACGGGGCCATCTGGGCAAACCAGTTCGACAACGTGGCTAACCGTCTTGCGCATATCGAAACAACTGGCCCTGAGATCTGGAACCAGACAGATGGCAAAGTGGATGGCTTCATTTGTGCTGTTGGTACCGGCGGCACGCTTGCAGGCACAGGCATGGCCCTCAAGGAGCGCAACAAGGATGTTCAAATCGGCCTTGCCGATCCAATGGGCGCTGCGCTTTACAACTTCTACAAAAACGGCGAATTAAAAGCTGAAGGCGGCTCGATCACAGAGGGCATTGGCCAGGGGCGGATCACCGCCAATCTTGTCGATGCGCCAATCGATCACCCGTTCCAAATTCCGGACGCTGAAGCATTGCCCATTTGTTTCGACCTCCTGAGCGATGAAGGTCTTTGCCTCGGTGGCTCCAGCGGCATCAACATCGCAGGCGCAATCCGATTGGCCAAGGAAATGGGCCCCGGACACACCATTGTCACGATCCTCTGCGACTATGGCACCAGGTATCAGAGCAAAACGTTCAATCCGACGTTCCTGAAAGAACAAGGCCTGCCCGTTCCCTCCTGGCTCTAGAAGGATCGATCTTATGTCTCAATCAATCCCGCCGCTCGTCACGACAGATTGGTTGGCAGATCAGCTATCCGCTCCAGATATGCGCATTGTCGATGGTTCCTGGTATCTCCCGATGATGGGCCGCGACGCAAAGCAGGAATATTTGGACGGACATATTCCTGGTGCTGTCTTTTTCGATTTGGATGACGTGAGTGATACCGCAAGCCCCTTCCCCCACATGCTTCCGGCACCAGAGAAGTTTTCTTCGCGGGTTAAGCACCTGGGGATAGGAGATGGCCATCATGTGATCGCCTATGACGGGATGGGATTGTTCAGCGCAGCGCGCATCTGGTGGATGTTTAAAGCCATGGGACATGAGAATGTCTCTGTCCTTGATGGGGGCCTGTCAAAGTGGAAGGCTGAGGAACGTTCAGTTGCCAGGGAGCATGAGAACCCTGCTCCACGCCACCACACTGCCCGACCAAACAAGCTCATCATTCGTGACATTGAGGACATGAAACACAATCTGGAAACTGAGCGCGAACAGGTGATTGATGCGCGCAGCCGTGGACGCTTTACCGGTCAAGATCCGGAACCACGCCCGGAGCTCTCGTCTGGACACATGCCCGGCAGCCTGTCTCTCCCCTTCAACGAATTGCTCGCCGACGACGGAACACTTAGACCCGAAAAAGACCTGCGATCCGCGTTTGAAAGTGTTGGTGTGGACCTCAGCAGACCGATTGTCACAACATGTGGATCAGGCGTCACAGCTGCCGTTCCGTACCTGGCGCTCACCGTTCTAGGACATAAGGACGTCGCGCTGTATGATGGGTCCTGGTCTGAATGGGCCGCAAGCAAAGGCTCAACCATCGAAAAAGGTTAGCGTCTTGGTTGTGAGGGAGGCGAAGCAATGGGCCGCAAGGTAAGGACCACAGTCACGCATCTGGAGATGCTGCGCGAGCCCGATCTCAGTTGCCCAACGCCGCGGGGAAAATTCGCTTTCATGCGGGCAGAAAAGCCGCCTCTTCACTTCTATCGCTATCTCTACCACACAGTCGGCAACGACTATTTCTGGGTGAACCGCAAAGCCTTAAGTGATCAAGATCTTCAGGCAATCATCCACGACGACCAAGTCTACATCTTTGTGCTCTATGTGAACGGTGCACCGGCAGGCTTCTCTGAGCTTGATCTGCGCAATCTGCCAACGGCCGATCTCTCATTCCTCGGCATCATGCCGGACTTTATCGGTCTGGGCTTGGGGCGTTTCCTACTTTGCGAGACCATTGATGTGGCCTGGATGCACAGGCCACAAAAACTAACGGTCCAAACCTGCACCATGGACCATCCAACCGCGCTGCCGCTTTATCAGCGGAATGGTTTCACACCCTGTGGCCAGGAAGAAATCGAACTGGAAGAACCAGACGTCTAATTGTCGAGAATTTGTGACAGGAACAGTTTTGTTCTTTCATGTTCCGGACTCTCGAAAAATTCCTGCGGCGGTTTGATTTCAATAATCTCTCCCTCATCCATGAAAATGACCCGGTCTGCAACACGCTTGGCAAAACCCATTTCATGGGTCACACAGATCATGGTCATGCCCCCATCGGCAAGATCCACCATCACGTCGAGCACTTCCTTGATCATCTCCGGATCAAGCGCGGATGTGGGTTCATCAAACAACATGATTTTCGGGTTCATA
This sequence comes from Alphaproteobacteria bacterium, assembly GCA_021775935.1. Lineage (GTDB taxonomy): Bacteria > Pseudomonadota > Alphaproteobacteria > Parvibaculales > Parvibaculaceae > Mf105b01. The sequence continues at coordinate 6,388 of JAJFGY010000114.1, read as the reverse complement.
CAAAGGGCCCGCGCGATAGCCACCCGTTGCTGCTGCCCGCCGCTCAATTGCCCTGGATATTTCAACGCTTGCTCGGGAATGCGCACACGCTCGAGAAATGACATCGCCAACTCATCGGCTTCTTTTTGAGGCAGCTTGCGCACCCAAACAGGTGCCAGCGTGCAATTTTCCAGCACCGTCATATGCGGAAACAGGTTGAACTGCTGAAAGACCATGCCGACTTCCCGGCGCACTTCATCAATGCGCTTTAAGTCCTCCGTTAGCTCAATGCCATCAACAACGATCCGGCCTTCATTGTGTGCTTCCAGCCGATTAATGCACCGAATGAGGGTCGATTTTCCTGACCCAGATGGACCCACCACAACAAGCCGTTCACTCTCACGCACGCTGAGCGAAATGTCTTTCAGAACATGAAAGTCGCCGAACCACTTATTGATGTGATCGATTTCGATCATGGTTTTCTTTTGGGCGTCCATAAAGCGGTCCTAACGTTGCGCGCCTGCTTCGAGGCGGCGTTCCATGAAGACGGAATATCGCGACATGCCAAAGCAGAAAATCCAGAAGACGAAGGCAGCAAAAACATAGCCAGTCGTGGCCGTCTGTGGAGACAACCAGGTTGGATCGGTGGAGTTTGATTGAACAATGCCCAGGAGGTCGAACAGACCAATCACCAGCACCAATGTTGTGTCCTTGAAGAGACCGATGAAATTATTGACGATCCCTGGGATCACGGTGGTCAGCGCTTGTGGGAGAACGATGCGGTTCATCGACTGCCAATAGGTAAGTCCAAGCGCCTTCCCAGCCTCATACTGCCCTGCGGGAACCGCAGCCAACCCGCCTCTGACTACTTCTGCCATATAGGCCGAGGAGAACAGAGCCACGCCAATCAATGCCCGAAGCAATTTGTCAAAGCTCATGCCCTCTGGCAGGAAGAGCGGCAACATGACGCTCGACATGAACAGAACTGTGATCAGCGGGACGCCACGCCAGAATTCAATAAAGATGACGCAAAACATTCGGATGACGGGCATCTCAGAGCGTCGCCCGAGAGCAAGCAGCACGCCCAGTGGAAGGGACGCGGCAATACCGGTAAGGGCGACCACCAATGTGACCATCAGCCCGCCCCAGTCGCTGGTCTCAACCTTCTCCAGCCCAAAGAAGCCCCCAGACAACAGCACAAATGCCAGAATGGGAAAAGGAACCAGCAGATAGGCGACCAACCATTGCCGCGGCAGACGATTGGGAATAAGCAGCGGTGCAAGCCCGGCAATTCCGAGAATGAGAGTGAGAACGACCCGCCACTTTTCGGCATCCGGATACCGTCCAAAAAGAAACTGGCCGAATTTCGCTTCAACAAATGCCCAACAGGCCCCCGCTCCGTCGACCCGACAGGCAGAGCCGTCAACAGCTGAGAAAACAGCACTAAAGAATGCCCAATCGAGAAACGGCGGCAACATGACGACAAGAAGTACGACCGCAATGACGGTGAGCAGGCTGTTCAGCAACGATGAGAAAAGATTTTCGCGCGCCCACCTTACCCAGCCGATCTGAATTCGGGGGGCGGGTTTGGCTGGTGCATGGGTTGTGCGGACGAAATGATCACTCATTGTCTAGCGCTCCACCAAAGCCATGTGGCGGTTATACCAATTCATCACAAACGAGGTGAACAGGCTGAGACTGAGATAAATCGTCATCGTGATTGCGATCACTTCGACGGCCTGCCCGGTCTGGTTGAGCACGGTTCCGGAAAACACTGACACCAAATCTGGATAGGCAATCGCAACCGCCAGGGATGAGTTTTTGGTGAGGTTCAGATACTGGCTGGTAAGAGGCGGAATAATCACCCGCAGCGCTTGAGGAATAATCACCAGCCGGAGGATGGGTGAAGGTTTTAAACCAAGTGCGCGCGCCGCTTCAGTCTGCCCCTTTGATACAGCAAGTATCCCTGAGCGCACGTTTTCAGCGATAAAGGCAGCTGTATAGATGGAGAGAGCAAGCAGCAGCGAGACAAACTCCGGGATCAGTGACCAGCCGCCTCTAAAGCCAAACCCGCGAAGGCTGGGGACCTCAGCTTTCAGGCCCATACCCGAGACGAGGAAAACAAGAACCGGGACGACAAACACAAGGAGTGGCGCAAGCTGAGCTCCTTTCAGGCTTTCACCTGTCTCCGCGCGCCGCTTTTTTGATAATCGCACGATCAGCCACGCGGCAACGCCGCCAAGTGCAGCAGAAATCAACAGTACAAGGCCACTGCCCTCCAGAAGGAGCGACGGAACAAAGACACCGCGATTATTGAGAAACATCACATCAAAAAGAGAGACACTGTCCCGCGGTAACGGAAGTGCGCGCAATACCGCGAAATACCAGAAGAAGATTTGCAAAAGCAGCGGTACGTTCCGAACGATCTCAATATAAACGGTCGCGATTTTTGCAATCAGCCAGTTCGACGACAATCGAGCCACGCCAAGCGTAAACCCGATGATCGTCGCGAGCACAATTCCGATCACAGCAACAAGCAGAGTATTCAGAAAACCGACCAGCAGTGCGCGGCCGTAACTGGATTGCTCGCTATATTCCACCAGTGTCAGGGCGATCCCAAATCCCGCGGGGTTCTCCAGAAACCCAAACCCCGACGCAATGTTCAGCCGTTGCAGATTGGTAATTGTGTTATCGACAACGATCCACACGAATGCCCCAACAAGAGCCAAAACGAGGGTCTGGGCAGCAAACGATCGCAGCTTTGGATTATTCCAAGGCTGGGTCGCAACTGTCGACTGTGGGTCTTTCGGAGAGCTCACGAGTTTGAGGTCAGCGCACCGGCGGTGAGTATTGCAAACCACCGTCTGTCCAGAGCGCATTCAATCCGCGCGGAATGCCCAAGGGTGTGTTCTCGCCAACACCGCGCTCAAATGACTGACCGTAGTTGCCAACCTGCGTGATGATCTTAAATGCCCAGTCATTGGGAATGCCGAGGTTCTGTCCAAACGCCCCCTCAACGCCCAAAAGTCGTCGCACAGGAGGGTTTTGGGAGGTCTTCATGTCGCGCGCATTCTCAGACGTAATCCCAAGTTCTTCTGCCTCGACCATTGCAAAAAGTGACCAGCGGACAATGTCAGCCCATTGGTCATCCCCCTGCCGCACAGCCGGACCGAGCGGCTCTTTAGAAATGATTTCGGGAAGCACAACGTGATCATTCAGATCTGCAAGTTTCAGCCGTTCTGAGTAAAGGCCCGAAGCATCTGTCGTGAACGCATCGCACCGACCAGCATCATAAGCAGCTACAACTTCGTCGGATTTTTCAAACGCCACGATGGAATAGGCCAAGCCGTTGGAGCGGAAGAAGTCAGCGACGTTCAGTTCCGTGGTCGTGCCGGTGTTGGTGCAAACCACCGCGCCGTCCAGCTCCATCACGCTTTTCACACCAAGCTCTTTGCGCACCATAAAGCCCTGACCATCGTAATAGTTGACGCCAACGAAATCGAGACCGAGCGCGGTATCGCGCGTCAAAGACCAGGTGGTGTTCCGCGTGAGAACATCAATTTCGCCTGATTGCAGGGCGGTGAACCGTTCTTTGGCTGAAAGTGGGGTAAACCGAGATTTTCCTGCGTCACCAAACACGGCAGCGGCAACCGCGCGGCAGATATCCACATCAATGCCACTCCAATCGCCGGAGTCATTTGGATTGGAAAAACCAGGGAGACCCTGGCTGACACCGCAGCGCACATAACCACGTTCGCGCACGAGATCGAGCGTCGATCTGTTTTCGACGACAGGAAGCGATGCCGGCGCTGCAGGTGTTGGTTCAGCGCCATCTGATGCATCTACATTGGGGGTGTCCGTCGCTGTGTCGCCAAATGACGGATATAGCAGAAATCCCGCCACAAGCCCGACGACCAGTGCGGCCCCCGCTGGCAAAAGCCGATTGTCCATAATTTCTCCCCTTTGACGCGCCCACCGCAAAATTCAACTCAGACTTCAGCCCCCATAGCCCTTTTGCTTATGAGCGCCAGCCTCTATTCTTACAACGAAGTCGGCGGCGACACTACAAGCACCGGCACCAAAGACCAAGAGTGACGGGCATATGAGCAAAAAGAAGCACACAGATACAACAATCGTCACAACCGGGAGAGATCCACATAATAATCATGGGGTTATCAATCCCCCGGTCTACCACGCATCGACCATTCTTTATCCAACAGTAGAGGCACTTTACGCCCGCGACGCAGACGTCACGTATGGACGTCGGGGCACCCCAACCACATTCGCCTTTCAAGATGCCGTTGCGGAACTGGAGGGGGGATATCGCTCTCTCGTCACACCTTCAGGCCTCTCTGCCTGTTCTATTGCGCTGCTTGCACACCTGAAAGCCGGCGACCATGTATTGGTGACTGACAGCGTTTACGGGCCAACACGCGCCTTTTGCGACATTGTACTGAAACGCTATGCAATCCACGTTGAATATTACGACCCAACGATTGGTGCAGGAATTGCCGGCCTGCTCAGGCCGGAAACCACAGTGGTTTTCGCCGAAGCTCCAGGCTCACAAACTTTTGAGATGCAGGACATCCCGGCGCTGGCGAAAGCAGCCCATGACGCAGGCGCGCTTCTGATAGTGGACAACACCTGGGCATCACCTCTTTTTTGTCAGCCCTTCGAGTTAGGGGCTGATATTTCTATCCAGGCGGCCACAAAATACATTGTCGGACATTCCGATGTGATGATGGGCACGATCACCACCAACGAAAAAGCCTGGCGGGCGACAATCAAGAATCACGGCGCAATCGGCATCACGGCGGGTCCTGACGACATCTATCTGGCGCTTCGCGGCCTCAGAACACTCTCAGTCCGGCTAAACAAACATATGGAAACAGGCCTCCTGCTGGCTAAATGGCTTCAGGATCGGCCGGAAGTTTCCCGTGTTTTGCACCCTGCTCTGTCGACAGATCCAGGCCACGAGATTTGGAAACGAGACTTTAGCGGCGCCTCGGGTCTTTTCAGCATTGTGCTTAACCCCGCAAGCGATGCCGCAGTTGCGGCCATGCTTGATGACATGGAATTATTTGGGATGGGCTATTCCTGGGGCGGATATGAAAGCCTCATCATCCCGGCGGCACCGGCAGAAAACAGAACAGCGACCACCTGGGCACCCGAAGGACCGCTCCTACGCCTTCACGCGGGATTGGAAGACCCGAACGATTTGATCGCCGATCTTGATGCAGGTCTCAATCGGCTAAGGGCGAGCGCATAATGCTAAAGCTGATTGCGGCGGCCGTTCTCCTCGCAAGTATGTCAGTCCCTGCGCGCGCAGACGGAGGGGCCTGTGAGCCGATCTCCATTTTCGCAGCGGCCAGCATGACGGATGCATTGGAGAAAGTTGCCTCCGCCTATGAACGAGAGAGTGCGTGTTCTGTGAGCACTATATTCGCGGCATCTGGAACCCTCGCCCGACAAATTGAAGCAGGTGCTCCAGCGGATCTCTACCTTTCGGCAAATACAGAATGGATGGATTGGATCCAAAATACCGGCCTGGTTCGCGCTCAAAACAGAATTGATCTCCTTGGCAATCAGCTTGTGATCATCGTCCCTGCGAGTGAGAGATCCGTACAACTGGACATTCGTGACAAAGCGAGCGTGTTGGCTTTCCTTGGTGAAGAAAAATTGGCCATAGGTGATCCTGCGGCCGTGCCCGCTGGACGCTATGCAAGCGCTATGCTCAAGCATTACGGTCTGGCGACATTGGACGCCGAGCAAACGGTACGTGCAGCGTCTGTGCGGGCAGCACTTGCCTGGGTTGCACGCGGAGAAGCAAAGGGAGGCATTGTCTATAGAACTGACGCGTATGGTGCTGAAAATGTCCGTGTCGCAGGAACAATCCCGGCCGTAGACGGCATTGAGATTGTCTATCCCGTCGCTCTGGTCGGAAAAACACCTAACACTGCCGCAAAATCATTCTATGACTATCTGCAGTCGTATGCGGCTGCCGCAGTCTTTGCAGAATACGGATTTAGTCGGGTATCGGCTGAGTGATGTTGGAACTCACAGACGCTGAATGGATTGCACTCGTCCTGTCTCTCAAAGTGGCGGTGACAGGCGTTGCAGTTTCGCTGCCTTTTGGTTTTGCAATCGCCTGGTTGCTTGCGCGCAAGACATTCCCCGGAAAACTCCTGCTTGATGGCCTGGTTCATCTTCCTCTCGTTGTGCCGCCGGTTGCAACGGGCTATCTGCTGCTCGTTCTGTTGGGCGTCAATGGCCCGCTAGGAAGCTGGCTCAATGATCAGTTTGGCATTCGGCTGGTCTTTACCTGGCAAGGCGCCGCGATTGTGGCCGCGGTGATGGGCTTTCCACTCTTGGTAAGGGCGTTGCGCCTTTCAATCGAAGCGATTGACGT
>JAJFGY010000113.1 GCA_021775935.1 Alphaproteobacteria bacterium | reverse complement strand
CGGCAAGGTCCCTGGCGATCTGTTGACCGAGAGGGCATATCTCGGCGATTGATCCGTCGGGTGCTCCGCGAACTGTTGAGGAAAGCAGCGTTGGGTCACAAACCTTGTCAGACAAGCAGAACTCAAAATCTGGCTTGCTGTCTGTCGACGATGCGGAGAGCCTAATGCAGCGTTCTATCCAGCCGTTGACGGTTTTTTGAAACTGGCGAATGGGCAGAGCATCAAAAAACTCGTTGGCGATGATGAGGCTTGGACCTGGCGGCAAATCGGAGCTGTGGTCTATCCAACGCGCGTCCGGAACGTGTTTCTTTTGTTCTGCGCGCAATGTGGGGCTTGTTTCGACGAAGGTGACATTGGCTGCCGTAGCGAATGCTGGAACTATTTTGGTAGCCCGCAAGGCGTCTGCCATCAGCGTGCCCCGGCCTGGTCCAAATTCGATCAGGTTGAACGAGGGTGGTGATCCAAGCTTTTGCCACATGTCGATACACCACAGGCCGATAAGTTCCCCAAACATTTGCGAGATTTCAGGCGCAGTAACGAAGTCACCCCGCTGCCCAAGCGGATCACGGGTGCGGTAGTAGCCGTATTCCGGGTGACCAAGGGCGATGTCCATGAAGGCGTCCAGCGGGATGGGACCGCCCTGATTGATGAGATCAACGATGTGGGTTTCAAGAGGGGGCACACTCTTACCCTTCTTACTTTGCTTTCTTGGACGTACGGGGTGGTTCTTGTGTTTGTGCCCACCAGATAATGCCGAGCCCCATCAGGATCATCGGAACTGTGAGCACCATACCCTGCGTGATGGGCCCCAGCAGGTAGCCGATATGGGCATCGGGCTCTCGGAAAAATTCGACAAAAATGCGCGACAGGCCATATCCCACAAAAAATGTGCCCGCAATGATGCCTGGCCGCGACAAAGCCTTTGTGTGGTGGGTGAGGTATCTCAAGATCAGGAACAAGAGTACGCCTTCTAGGAGCCCTTCATAGAGCTGGCTTGGGTGACGCGGCAGAGGACCACCTGTGGGGAAAACAACTCCCCACGGTGCGTCCGTTGTGCGGCCCCAAAGTTCACTATTGATGAAGTTCGCCAACCGCCCAAACAAGATCCCAATGGGGGCAACGGCTGCGGCGCCGTCTGCTAGTGACCAAAGAGGTATCTTGTGTTTGCGGGCGAAGAGGTAGATCGCTAATACCACGCCGAGGAAACCACCGTGGAAGGACATGCCGCCATTCCACACAGCGATAATGTCGCCGGGATTGGAGAAATAGAACGCTGGGTTGTAGAACAGCACGTACCCGAGACGGCCTCCGAGGATCACGCCGAGGGCGGCCCACAACAGAAGATCGTCCGCCTGGTCCTTTGAGAAGGGAGGCTTGCCCCCCCAGATCCGATCTGTGACAGCCAGGCGCATAAGATAGCGCCACCCCAACAGGAGCCCTGCAATGTAGGCAAGGGCGTACCATCTGATGGCAAAGGGGCCGATTTGGAAGAGGATAGGGTCAATTTCGGGGAAGGGCACGGGCACTCTTTCAGTCGTCTGAACAGGGCTGAGAAACAAGGCGGTAAGTGTCGCTTTGGGGCGCTTTATGTCAAGCAGGTGGACACCGAGCAAGATGACGAGACATGTGGTCGCAAGCAGCGGCAAAACGCGCTTCAGGCTGACAAAACCTCGTAGCTGGCGTATAATTGCGCAAGAAATCGGAGAGCCTAAATGACCCAGTATGACAATCGCCTACTTGATGACGTTGCAAAGCTGTTCACTTCAGCTGCGGGCGCTGCGCAGGGCTTGCGGCAGGAAATTGAAGCGATCGTCAAAGGCCAGGCAGAGCGTCTGATTGCCGATCTGGACCTCGTGTCCCGTGATGAATTTGATGCCGTTCAGGCAATGGCAGCGCGTGCTCGGGAAGAAAACGATGCATTGAAGGCACGTATCGAAGCGCTCGAGGCTGCGGCATCCTCTCAGAGCTGAGTACACAGAACTGCGCCATGATGATTTTGGGGGACTTGTAGGTCTCTCTTTTTCCACATGTTTTTTCTGTTCGGAGCCTTGCGAGCGCTTGCGCCGACTCACTTGATCAGGCACTTTTGGTGGTGTTTCAGGGTGATTTGTCCACAAGATATAGACATTTCGGACACCTGATCGATGCGAAGCGGTAGATGGGGGCTTGAGATGAAGGCGACGATGGTGCCCGCAGATTATATCGATGCAAATCCACTCGATCTTCTGGAACAAGTCGCAGATGGCCGGAATTGGGCTTTCGACCGGTGCCACGAGCAAGAGCTTAATCTGGCGCTTGTCGGAGAGTGGCGGGATTATCAGATTTCGTTGAATTGGCGCGATGACTTTTGCGGACTTCATATGGCAAGCGCCCTTGATATGCGGGTGCCACCAGAAAAGCGCCTCGCCGTTCGCGACCTCCTTGGTTTGATCAATGAGCAGCTCTGGTCTGGGCATTTCGACATGTGGTCAGATGATGGAACCATCTTATTTCGTGACACACTGCTCTTATGTGGTGGGGCTGCAGCAACACCGGAACAGTGCGAAGCGCTTCTGCATCTCGCGATGGAAGCCTGTGACCGCTACTACCCAGCGTTCAACTTCGTGATCTGGGCCGGACGTAGTCCGGAAGAAGCGATTGCTGCTGCGATGTTTGAGACAGTCGGGTCCGCCTAGGACCTACCAAACGGGTAGAACCGTTTTGCGCAACCCTGGTGAGTGAGTGAAGAGATGCTGCGTTTCAACGATCCGCTGGTGCTTGTTGGTGCCGGAAAAATGGGGGGAGCTCTCCTATCTGGTTGGCTGGACCAGGGCCTGGCCCCTGAGAGCGTTTTTCTGCGTGACCCAACACCGCCTGCCGAGATTGCTCAACTGGTTGCTGAAAAAGGATTGCGTCTCAACCGTCCGCTAGACGAGATGGGAGTGGCGCCTCGGATTGTGGTTCTGGCTGTCAAACCTCAGATCATGGATACCGTTTTGCCGGATTTGCGGCTGCTTGTGCGTCCGGGCACGCTCTTTCTGTCGATTGCTGCTGGGGTGGATCTTGGGCGGTTGGATGAATTGTTGGGGGGAGGCGCTGCGATCGTGCGCGCTATGCCCAACACACCTGCGTCCGTCGGTAAGGGCATTACGGCTGTCTTTGGAAATGATCTTGTGACGACGGAGGATCGCGCGGTCTGTGAAGGCTTGTTGGAGACAGTTGGCGATGTCGTCTGGTTGCATCAAGAAAACCAGATGGATGCGGTGACAGCACTCTCAGGCAGCGGCCCGGCTTATGTCTTTGCGCTTGCGGAGACGATGGCAGCCGCCGGAGAGGCATTAGGTCTCGACCCAAAACTTTCGGCACAATTGGCCCGAATGACTGTCGCCGGTGCAGGCAAGATGTTGGATGTTTCGCCGGAAGATGCCGCAACACTGCGCAAAAATGTGACATCGCCTGGGGGAACGACTGCCGCGGCCCTGGATGTAGTGCTTGGGTCAGCTGGACTTGCGCAGCTTATGCGGGAAGCAATGACTGCCGCGCGGGATCGCTCACGGGAACTGTCAAAGTAACAAACTGTTCTTTGTCTTTTTGTATTATGCTTCTCAGTTCATGATGTTGCAGAAACGAGACGATCCGTGGCTCCGCGAAAATCGATCGAAGACAAAATTATTGATAGTGCTCTTCGGCTCGCGGCTGAGGAGGGGTGGGCTCATGTCAGCCTCTCAGACGTGGCACAACAGGCGCATGTGCCACTCTCTGATTTACACGGGCAGTTTTCTGGCAAGCGATCAATTCTCTCTGCTTTCTCCCGTCGTACCGACGTGCGGGTGCTCCGAGCTGTCGATCCAGACGATCAGGAAGGGGAGCAGCCAAAAGACCGACTTTTTGATGTGCTCATGTTGCGTTTCGATGAACTTCAAAACCACAAAAAGGCTGTGCGGAGCATCTCTAATGATCTGACGCTAGATCCTTTTGGTCTTCTGGCCGGCGCAAGACCTGCTTTGCGGTCGATGCACTGGATGCTTGAGGCGGCTTCAATTGATTCAGGCGGGGTTTACGGTGCGGTTCGTGCGCGTGCTCTTGGCCTTGTCTGGCTCGCAGCCTTTCGGGTCTGGCGCGAAGACGAGCCAGGGCTCGGCAAGACCATGTCGGAACTGGATAAACGTCTTCAACAATCAGTCGCCTTGTGGGGCGACACGGATGTTGCTGAGACTGTCTGGCCGAGCGCTAGTGCGGCAGAGTGATTTCTGCACGCAGGCCGCCGAGTGGACTTCGTGACAGGGTGATTTCTCCGCCATGAGATCTTGCGACATCTCGTGCGATGGCGAGCCCGAGCCCCGTACCTGCATTGTCCAGATTGCGCGCTGTGTCCAGCCGATGAAAGGGTCTGAAGACCTCTTCCAATTGATCCTCTGGAATGCCCTCTCCATTGTCGTCGATAAATATCGTGACACTCTTTTTCGTCGAAGTGAGAGTCAGGCGGACGGTGTCTGCACTGCGGGTTGCATTGTCAATGAGATTGGTCAGGCATCGTTTGAAAGCGGACCGACGCAGCGGCAAAGCAATGCCGGTCTCTGTTTCAATAGCAATCGGGTGCCCATGGCGTTGACCGTCTAAGCGTACCTCATTGAGAAGCTCTGCGAGATCGACGATCTGGGTTGCTTCGCCTTCTTCGCCTTTGGCAAATGCCAGATAGTCTTCGAGCATGTGCTCCATATCTCGGACATCGGATTTTAAGTCGTCAATGTCGGGACCATCACCCAGAATGGCGATTTGCAGCTTGAACCGGGTGAGGGGGGTGCGCAAATCATGGCTTACACCTGCGAGCATTGCTGTGCGTTGGTCAATTTGGCGCTGAATGCGGTCACGCATGTCAAGGAAGGCGGCGGCCGCACGGCGCACTTCCAATGCGCCAGATGGTTTGAAAGCACGTGAACTGCGACCTTTGCCAAAGCTTTCGGCGGCAACGGCCAACCTCTCGATCGGTCGGATCTGGTTCCTCAAAAAGAGGATGGCAATCGCAATCAGAAGGAGGGATGCGCCGCCCATCCAAACCAGGAAAATATGGGAGTTGGTCGCGTAGACACGGCTGCGCAGTGGCAGAACGCGCATCACGCCGTCAGGCAATTGAATGCGGATATCGACATATTCTGGATAAGAGACCGTATCCAACCAATAAGGTCGGGCAACGCGCTGTTCTAATTCACTCTGCAGAGATTGATCGAGCAACGAAAATCCAGATTCTGGAACCTCCGTGGGCAAACGTTCGCCCGGCCTGAAGGACACACTCATTTCCAACTGTTCCCAGGCGAGTGCTGTCAATTGAGGTGCGCTTTGTTCACTTTCGGGAAAAGCTGCCTTTGCTTCGAGCAGGAGTGCAATGTCGCTGATAACGGCACTTGATAGTTTTTCGGTCACCATTTGCCAGTGCCGTTCTAAGAAAACGTAACTGACAACCACCTGCAGCAGCACCATAGGGGCGACAATGATGATCAGTGATCTTCCATAGAGGCCGCGCGGCATGATTTTTTTGAGCAACCGGAAGGGATGAATGCTCAAGCCCTGAGGGGGCGTGCTCGGAGTCTCAGTGCCGCCCGCACGATGCGCGGGGGGAGCTTGCGGATCACTTTGAAATTCAACGCCACTCATCCGGTTTCAATCCGTACAGTTTTGTGTCTGGTAAATTGTCGGCATATGGGCTCAATCAGGTTTCAAAACGTATCCCAGTCCGCGAATAGTTTGGAGATAAATCGGATTCTTGGGATCGCGTTCTATTTTTCGACGCAAACGGTTTATCTGCACATCAATCGCGCGCTCAGTACCTGCTTCATCACTGCGCAGAAGCGTTCTGGAGAGGGTTTCATTCGGCCTGCTCGCAAAAAGGTGCATCATCTGCACCTCGCGATCTGTCAGGCGAACCAGGTTGCCCTCGCGCCACAATTCTCCCCGTTCCCGGTCGAACCGGCTTGGGCCCAGGCGTACCTGGCTGGTATCGGTTTTTTCTGGAACGGTCCGTCGCAGAATGGTGCCAATACGAAGTAGTAATTCCCGCGGCTCGAAAGGTTTGGGTAGGTAGTCGTCTGCACCGCCTTCCAGCCCTTCAATGCGATGTTCTGTTTCTGCCCGTGCGGTCAGCAGCAGGATAGGGATGGAGGAATCCAGACGGAGCGACTTAGTAAGGTCGAGGCCGTTTTCTCCTGGCATCATCACGTCGAGAACAAGGAGATCAAATGCCATTCCTTCCATGCGTGCGCGTGCTTCCGCTGCACTTTCCGCCGTTGATATGCGGTACCCGTTCTCACTGAGATACTTTTTTAGAAGCTCCCGGATACGCCGATCATCATCAACGACAAGGATATGAGGTGTTTCCTCGGTGAAGGAAGTCGTGGGCCCCTCGGGTGTTGCAAGCGACATTAAAGCACCTCACCATTGGTGATCAACGTTTCGACAGCCGCGCGTTCGTCTTCATTGACGAGGTTTATCAGGATTTTTTTCCAGGTCTCGGCAGCGTCGGGTCCGGCATCGGCGATCGCTTTGGCGACCCGAGCATGCTGAGGGACAGCGAGGCGGCGTTCCAATCCGGCGCCTTGCGGCGTGAGATGAAGATGGCGCTGTCGCCGATCGCGGGTGCCAGTCTTTTGCTCAATCAAGCCACGTTCAATGAGTTCGCGAAGTACCCGTGCGAGGCTTTGCTTGGTTATCCGTAATATACCCAACAGCTCAGCGACGGTGATGCCCGGGTTGCGTCCCACAAAATGGACAACCCTATGGTGGGCGCGGCCAAGCCCGTCCGCTTCCAAGATAGCGTCAGGGTCGCTCACAAAGTCTCTATAAGCGAAAAAAAGGAGCTCAATCGCTTGGACCAGCGCCTCTTTTTCAGCTTGTTCGTCCGCAGATTCTGGAGCTGAACTGTATGAGCCAGGGGCTTGGGTAGATAATTTTATGTCAGCCATGTTGACATATCTCGATCACATAGTTACTTTCAAACTCGAATTTACGACAGAAATGAACCCATCTGGCGTTTTTGCGACCTTGGTGCCAGTATTTTGACCCAAAGAACGGTCTTGCTGCAATTTTTCTAGGCAGCAGATTGATGTGGTTGAAAGACGCTGGCCGACCATAAGATCGCGCTTCGAACAGATCGGTCGGGAAACAATCAGGATCCAGGCTCATGGCGGATATTCCATTTGATCAACGGGAAGGCTCTCTCTGGTTTAACGGCGAACTTGTGCCGTGGACGGACGCCAAAGTTCATGTCCTGACCCACGGGCTTCACTATGCCAGCTGCGTGTTCGAAGGCGAGCGGGTCTATGGCGGCGAAATTTTCAAACTGCGTGAACATACCGAACGACTCTTCAAATCGGCTGAGATTCTCGGGTTTGAGATTCCCTACAGCATAGAGGAAATTGACGACGCGTGCCGGAAAGCTGTCGCTGCTCAAGGGATCGTGGATGGCTATGTTCGTCCTGTCGCCTGGCGCGGGAGCGAGATGATGGCAGTCTCTGCCCAGCAGAATAAAATCCATGTTGCCGCTGCATGTTGGGAATGGCCGTCCTATTTCGACCCGGCGCTGCGGTTGAAGGGCATTCGTGCAGATATTGCGGAATACCGCCGTCCATCGCCCGAAACAGCTCCGTGTGATTCCAAAGCTGCCGGTCTTTATATGATTTGCACCATTTCCAAGCATGCAGCTGAGGCAAAAGGATATGCCGATGCTTTGATGATGGACTATCGAGGCTATGTCGCTGAAATGACTGGCGCCAACGTGTTCTTCGTCAAAGACGGTGTCTTACACACACCGACACCGGATTGCTTCCTTGACGGGATCACCCGGCGCACGGTGATGGATTTGGCGCGTAAGCGCGGTTACGAAATCATTGAGCGACACATCAAGCCTGAAGAGTTGAATGATTTCAGCGAGTGTTTCATCACCGGGACTGCCGTTGAAGTTACCGCGGTTGCGGAGATTGGACCTCACACGTTCACCCCATCGACCATTACGCAAACACTGATGGACGATTATTCGGCAGAGGTGCAACCCAAGGTCAGTGCTGCGTAACACCCGTTTGCTATTTTGATTTCGGCGACGCCGTCCACCTTTGGGCGGCGTCTTCGTCTGTGCTGCGTGAGGATACCCAACTGTCGCCGGTCGGCCCGGATTCCTTCTTCCAAAAGGGAGCCTTGGTTTTGAGCCAGTCCATGAGGAATTCTGCTGCTTCAAAGGCTGCCTGACGGTGGGCCGAGGCAGTGATTACCAGAACAATCTGGTCACCGGGTCTCAGAGGACCGACGCGATGAACAATGGTGCATGCCTGAAGAGGCCAACGCCTGTGTGCTTCGGCTTCTAGTTCGCCAAGTGCCTTTTCTGCCATGCCGGGATAATGTTCCAGCGTCATGGTTTCGACATCGCGA
>JAJFGY010000112.1 GCA_021775935.1 Alphaproteobacteria bacterium | reverse complement strand
CGGGCGGCGGCTGAGTAGGGGTTTCTGCTTGAGCGTCATTTGACAGAGGCGGGGTCGTGGCTCAATCTGTGCCCAACAGTTTTTTTGGAGGAGAATCCCATGTCCGTAGCTGAAGACATGACCATCACATCCGTTCGCGAGCACGTCTCGGATGCTGAGTGGCAGGCACGCGTTGATCTTGCAGCAACCTATCGTTTGGTTGCGCATTACGGTTGGTCAGACCTGATCTACACCCACATTTCGGCCCGTGTGCCCGATGCGGAAGATCATTTTCTGATTAATCCCTATGGCATGACATTTGATGAGATTACGGCCTCGAGCCTGGTGAAGGTCGATCTTGATGGCAACATCATGATGGACACGCCTTATATGATTAACCCGGCCGGGTTCACGATCCACAGCGCCGTTCATGCCGCAGGCCAGGACGCACACGCGGTGATCCATACTCATTCAGATGATGGCGTGGCTGTCTCGGCCCAGAAGGAGGGGCTGTTGCCACTCTCGCAAACATCGATGGTCGTTATGTCGGATCTCGCCTATCACGATTATGAAGGCATTGCGCTCAACCATGATGAGCGCGAACGCCTGATCGCTGACCTTGGCGACAAGCATTCCATGATCCTGCGCAATCACGGTCTTCTGACCTGTGGCGCGACCTGTGCAGATGCGTTCCTGCGTCTCTTCTTCCTGGAGCGGTCCTGCACCATGCAGATCAAAGCTCTTGCCGGTGGGCGTGAAGGTGTTCAACCACCCTCGCAAGAAGTGATTGATGTTGTGGCAGGCCAAGCCCGCTTCCAGGATGCCAATGGCATTGGCGATTTGGCCTGGCCGGCGCTGCTCAGAACCATCGATCGGGTTGATCCTTCCTATCGGGATTAACATATACGGATAGCGATGGCGGCTGCGGCGGGTTTTCCGGCGCGGCCCCATTGCGTTTTTGCTACCCGTTTCAACATGATGTTTTCCCCTAGAGCCGTTCATATTTCAGTCGAATGCAGCCCGGTTCTAGATTTTTTAAATTTACGTGTTTTCAGACGGATAGGCGCCAAGAAGAAATGTGGCGCCCTTCCTGAAAACGCTCCAGGAGCGCTTCCACATGAAATTTGGTGTCGGACAACCAATGACCCGGGTCGAAGACGACCGCCTGATCACCGGCCATGGCCTGTATACCGACGACGTGTCCCTTCCCGGTCAAGCTTATGCTGTGTTGGTGCGTTCGCCTTATGCTCACGCAAAATTGGGAGAGATTGACAGTGCAGACGCCAAAGCCGCAGACGGTGTGCTCGGTGTTTATACGATTGCTGATCTAGACGCGGAAGGTTATGGCGAAGTGCCCAATACGGCTTATGCGGCTGTGAAAAACCGCGACGGGTCGTCTATGTTTAAAACGACCCGGCCTATCCTTGCACGTGATCGTGTGCGCTATGCAGGCGAGCCTGTTGCGCTTGTCGTGGCAACAAGTGAAGCCCTGGCGAAGGACGCGGCTGAGCTTGTAATGGTCGATTATGACGAGCTGCCTATCGTTGTGGATACGGCCAAGGCGGCGGAGCCCGATGCTCCCGCCATCTGGGACGAGCATGGCTCGAACATCGTTTATGACTGGGAATGGGGTGATGAAGCTGCCTCTGTTGACGCCAAAGCGGCTGCGGCGCATGTCACCCGGGTTGAGCTGATCAATAACAGGATCGTCGTAAATGCGATGGAACCGCGCGCGGCGCTCGGCACGTATGATGCTGGGGAAGACAAGTACACGCTCCATGCAGGTAGTCAGGGTGTGCACGGCATGCGGGGAAACCTCGCCAAAATATGCCTCAATATTCCGAATGAAAAACTACGCGTGATTTCCAATGACGTCGGTGGTGGCTTCGGCATGAAGGCCTTTGTCTACAATGAGTATCCAATGGTTCTCTTTGCAGCAAAGCAGTTGGGCAGGCCGGTCAAGTGGACGGGAGACCGCAGTGAGTCATTCCTGTCGGACACGCAAGGTCGTGACCATGTGACGGCAGCTGAACTGTTTCTCGATGCTGATGGAAAAATCCTGGGGGTTGATGTGCGCACGACCGCCAATCTAGGTGCTTACCAAAGCCAATTTGCGGCCTTCATTCCGACACTTGCGCCACGCGGCATGCATGTCGGGGTTTATAAGGTGCCGGCCCTCTATAACCGTGTGAAAGCGGTAATGACGAACACGGTGCCCGTCGATGCCTATCGCGGTGCCGGGCGTCCAGAAGCTTCTTATGTGATTGAGCGTTTGATGGATGCTGCCGCGCGCGAGCTTGGTATCGGGCCAGATGAACTGCGTCGCCGGAATTTTATTCCTGCTGCTGACATGCCCTACAAGCAGAAGCCATCGCTGCCGTTTGACTCTGGAGATTTCGATCGCAATTTGACCGACGCTTTGGAGAAATCTGACTTCGCTGATTTTGAAGCACGTCGGACGGCAGCTGCCTCGCGCGGCAAAATTGCCGGGATTGGTCTTGCCTATTACGTGGAACGGACGGCTGCTGGAATGACGGAATTCGCGCGGCTGGAAGTCGATGCGAAGGCTGACATGGTCCATGTTTATACGGGCCAACAGTCCAACGGTCAGGGGCATGAGACGGTCTGGACGCAGTATGTGTCGGGACGTCTGGGCGTGGACGTTGAGAAAATTAAAGTCCATGCGGGCGATAGCGAAAATCTTCCTGGCGGCGCTGGCACTGGTGGTTCCAAGGCAGTTTATATGGCGACCGGCGCCCTTGGCGTTGCGTCTGATACATTGATCGAAAAAGGGCGTGAGCTTGCCGCGAATGAACTGGAAGCTGCTGTCGTGGATGTCGAGTTTCGGGGCAGTGACGGGGAACCCGTCTTTGCCGTGGTCGGAACTGATAAACGCATAGACCTTTTCACCGTTGCGAAGATTGCCGAGACACAAGCCGACATTGGTGAGTTCAGCGCTGATGGCGAATATGATGAAGCCGGGAACTCCTATCCAAATGGCGCTCACATTTGCGAAGTGGAAGTGGACGCGGACACAGGCGAGTTTGAGATTGTTCGCTACACGGTTGTCGATGACTTCGGCACGGTGCTTAACCCGCTGATTGTTGCCGGTCAGGTGCATGGTGGGATTGTGCAGGGGCTTGGTCAGGCAATGGGTGAAAACACGGTTTATGACGAAGAAAGCGGCCAGCTGCTTACAGGGTCATTCCAGGACTATTGGATGCCGCGAGCCGACGACATGCCGATGTTTGACTTCTCGTACAATGAAATCCCTGCGACTTCAAATGCCATGGGGGTCAAAGGGGCTGGGGAGGCCGGAACCGTGGGTGCGCCTGCTGCGTTCATCTCAGCCATGCTGGATGCCTTGAAGTCTCACGGTGTCACGCGGATCGATATGCCGGTGACACCGCAAAAGCTATGGCGGCTCCTTCATGCCGGTGCCCGACAAGCCGCTGAGTAGCGCTTACCACCGCAAGGACGAATGCTGATCACCCGCCTGAGCCTGCGAGATCGCTTCGGCGAGCATCTCGGACTCTTCACATGAGCCGCACAGCTTGGTGAGGATTTCGAGCTGGGTGCTGGCCTTATCCAGTTCGCCGGTTTGGATGAAGAGCTCGCCCAGATACTCGTTGGCCCCGAGATGTTCCGGTTCCAACTCAAGCGCTTCTTCATAATAGCGGAGCGCGTCTTCATTGTGCCCAAGCTTACGATGGGCAAAGCCAAGATAGTTGAGCGTATCGGAGTCGGCCCCGATATCGCCATTGTAGATACCCATCAGGACAGGGATGGCCTCTTCATATTTTTGTTCTTCTACTAGCGAGACCGCTTGTTTGAAGTCATCTTCTGCTGCTTGAATTTCCGCTGGTGAGAGGTCTGCTGCAGCAAAGACAACGCCTGCGCCGAAGACGCTTATAAGGCCTGCGAACAGTGCGGTGCGCATGATCATTGATGGTTTCATTGTTTGATCCTCCCCTAGGTTGGGGAAGGTTAGCAGGGTCTTGGGCGAGAGAAAGGCATCATTCCATCACGTTGGCGTTATGCCATGGCCTTGGTCGCCCCGAAATCTGCGAGAATCGTTGACGTAGCTTGAGTGTCGGGGGAGGGTGCGGGCGTTCCCTTTACCTCCAAGAGTTTTGTTCTCATCCATGCTTGCTGTTGTCTCCCCTGCCAAAGCCCTCAATTTCGACCCGTTCGAGCCACCGCTTCCTGTCAGTCATCCAAGACTACTGGCGGACACGGCGGAGATTGGGTCTGTGGCGAAACAACGGACGCGGGCTGAGTTCAAAAAGCTGATGCATCTCTCAGATGCTCTGGCAGACCTCACGTATGAACGGTTCCAGACTTTTGAGGCGTCGGACGCTGAGTGCGGTGCAAAACCCGCTGTGTTTGCCTATGCGGGTGACACGTATAGGGGCCTGGATGTGACCCGGTTTAGCGAAGAGGATCTGGCTTACGCTCAGGACCATTTCCGCATCCTTTCGGGCCTCTACGGCCTGCTGAAACCGATGGATCTGATTAAGGCGCACAGGCTAGAAATGGGCACAAAGCTCAAAAACGCTCGGGGACGTGACTTGTATGCATTCTGGGGTTCACAGATTGCGGAGTTGTTGAACGAAGACAGCGAGCGAGCCGGAGGTGCCCAGGCGCTGATAAATTGCGCGTCCATGGAATATTTCAAATCCGTGGATCAGGCAGTTCTCCGGCCTGCCATCATTACGCCTGTCTTCAAAGAGGAGACCGCAGGGGTGGCGAAGATCATTTCGTTTCATGCAAAAAAGGCTCGGGGAATGATGGCCGCCTACATGGTGCGGCACCGGATTGATCAGCCTGAAGGGCTTAAAGCGTTTAACGAAGAGGGCTATGTGTTCCGGCCCAAATTGTCGGATGCGTCGACTTTCGTCTTTACCCGTCTTCAGGATTAGGGTGTGCTTAGAAAGTTCGGATCGTGAGTTGACAAATTGTCAGATTCAGCGAACACTCCGGCAATGACAAATAATCATGCACCTGACGATACCGATACCACAACCCTGACGATTGACGAAGGTTCGGTCCCTGCGCCGTCCAAACGTCGGCTGGAAAGCCGTCGCCGGATTCTGGCTGCAGCACGCCAGCTTTTTGTGGAGCGGGGATATCACGGCACGCGTCCGCAGGACATTTCGAAAGCGGCGGGTGTCGGGCATGGCACGTTCTATCTGCATTTTGCCGACAAGCTGGAATGTTTCCTGGCCTTTGCTGAAGAAGCGTCGAAAGAGCTTGAGATGTTTGGCGAACAACATCACACGCACGAAGCACAGACGCTCAAAGAAGGTGTCCACGAGATCCTGAGTGTCATCTTCAACTATTCAGAGGAAAACCCAGGCGTGCTCGCGGCGGCGATGACAGACATTAATGTTCTCGCCACAGAGGAGATGGATATGCCTATGCCGGACCAGCGATGGGCCGAGCAATGGGGGGACAATGTCAAAGAGTGGCAGGCAAAGGGTGAAGTTGCAGCAGATATTGATCCGCTATTCGCCGGCCATGTGCTGCTTGGCATGATCAGGCAGGTGGGATCCTATGGCGCGCGTGCTGAGACGACCAAGGAAGAAGTGCTTGAGAAATTGACACAGGCGATGATTCGAATGCTTACCGACTGATCATCTCGGTCTGACTAATTTGTGACATGGGAAGCGGTGGCCCTGCTTCAGGAGGAAATAATGGACAAGCTTGTATACACACGTGATGAGTTGATGGCGGATCATCCTTACGCGCGTGAACACCGTGAAGTTGGTTATTTACTTCATGGGGGCTTTGATGAGGCCGGCACGTACATCTCTCCTAAGACTCTCAACCGTTGGCCTGCCATTCGTGCCTGGCAGCGCGCTCTTCAAAACAAGGGATGGGACCTGGTCGAGGCGACGGGTGATCTGCTTCACCGTGGAAACTATCCCAATCTCGCCCAGCAAAAGCTGTTGATCAATAATGGGTACGGGGAGTCGTTTTGGAACTCACTGACGGTGACAGGCATTATTGAAGCGCGAGGTCAGATCTTGTGCACAGTGGAGGCGCCTGACTTTCAGGACGTGATTGTCGAAGATATCTCCGAGACGGCGACAGGCCATCTGAACAAGGGCCTGCTCTATGCTCATGGTGCAGATGAAGGCGGTGACCCTGACAAGCCTGAATATGGTGCGCATGACGCCATGTGGTTTGCCTCGCGTGATCTCGTTTTTGGCAAAGATGCTTATCCGCTGGTGGAACCTCCTGACTCCATTGGCCGTCCTGAACAGGGTCGCCAGATGCCGCAGCTTCCAGAGGGCCATGAAGGCATCCTGTCGCTCTTGATGAATGTGTTGATGATTGAAGTGCGCGCAGAAGCCTTTTTCGCGCATTCTGTTGCGCTCATGCGCGATCGCGAAATTTTCAACAATGCCGCCGAGGCTGATCAGGCGGCGACGATGGTGGAGCGTATTCGGATTGATGAGTCCGTGCATGTGGGATATCTGCAAACAGTGATTTCCGAGATGCGCAGCTTCACGTTCAAAACTGTTGATGGCGGCACAATCGCCGGGAAAGATATGATCGACCCTGTCTGGGAGAAGATGGTGGTCTGGCATGGCGAAACCACCTACGACCTTTCCAAAGAACAAAGTTATGAGACCATCAAGGAGCGTCTTCTTTCAAAAGAGAACGGGCAAAAACTGCTCGCCGATTTTGATGCGCTCGACACCTATAGCGAGAAAGCAGCTTAATGAAAAAAGTAGAAGGGCGGACAGCCTTCATCACTGGTGGCGCGAGCGGCATTGGTCTTTCTATGGCGCGGTCATTTGGCCGGGCCGGTATGAACATTGTTCTGGCAGACATTGATCCCGAAGCACTTCAGACCGCACTAGCGGATCTGCGTGAGCGCCAGATTAAAGCCATTGGCGTGGAGTGTGATGTTGTGTCTCGCACATCTATGCAGGCAGCAGCAGACAAGGCTATCGCTGAATTTGGTAAGGTGCATGTTGTTTGCAACAATGCCGGTGTCGGCGCTGGTGGGCCTATCGAAGACGTTCGGCCCAGTGACTGGGACTGGGTGGTTGATGTGAACCTGAAGGGCGTGGTGATCGGGACTGATGTGTTTACGCCTATCATGCGTGCGCAAGGCGAAGGCGGACACTTTGTTAACACAGCCTCGATGGCTGGCATGGTGTCACCACCCGGTATGGAACCTTACAACGCCACAAAGTTCGCTGTTGTCGCGATGTCTGAGGGGTGGCGCGGCCAGTTGGAAGAGCACGATATTGGGGTTTCTGTGTTGTGTCCGGGGTTTGTGAAAACCCGTATTCACGAATCCGGCAGAGCGCGCCAGGCTGAGTATGGCGAGGCTATTGAAGAAAATGAGGCTGTTGCTGGTGCTGCAGCTGAGTTTGTTCTGAATGGGCTGGACCCTGACAGAGTTGGGGAGCGGGTTCTTGAAGCTGTTCGCGGGAATGAGCTCTACATCTTCACGCACCCGGATATGCGGCCTGCCGTTGAGGCCCGCTTTGCTGGCATTATGGAAGCGTTTGATCGGGCAGAGCAGAGTGGTGCTCTGAAAGATTCCGGTTATTCATCGCCACAGGATTTGAGCACAATCGGTCGTCAAGACTGAGTGCAGGTTCGGCCGAGAAAAAGGATCACAGGTTTCGTTGACATGAGGGGCTGCGCATTGCGCGGCCCTTTTTTATGTGTGGTGTCACTGCTTACCCCGGCCTGATTTTTATCAACCAGATGATCAGCGCGACAATCACGCTGAGCGCAAGGGCGGCACCAAATGGGTCCCACAAAACCTCATTGGGGAACAGGTCGACCCAGGCTCGCCACGCCAGAGTTGCGGTTTCCTGAACATCATTCCACGCTTCGCGCGGAATTTTGCTGAGGTCGGTTGTATGAAGTGAGTCTGTCGCGTGCCCGGGGTTTGCGTCTTGCCACAACATGGTGATGCCTCGCTTTGGTGCCCCTCGTTCCCTTCATAATTGGACTGAGTGCAAACCTGCGCCGGAATTTGTTAATGAGCACTGAAAGCACTCATTCAACGCAAATATGATGGTTTTGGGCGGTGGGAGCAGACTGGCACGTCTCCTGCGAGAGAGAGGGGGAGACATTCATCCCGTCCCAAAGAGGGACAGTTCTTTGCTACGGAGCCTTGAAATGAAACAAACACGTATGATGGTTTTGGGTGCCCTGTTCGCCGTTTTGGCGGGTGCAGGTGCGCTGATGCTCACTGCTGAGCCTGCCTATGCCTGTTCAGGCGGCGGCGATTCTGGTGGAAGCTTTGACTGGTCCTGGCAGTGGTACTGGTCCAACTAGCCTGACGTCCGCGCGGTGGGCGTGATGCGCTAAGTGGGGGCTTGTGCGCATCCAGCTAACCCGGACATCGGAGAGCCGGCCTCGCTTGCGAGGTCGGCTTTTTCTTGTCGTAGAACAAACGACTGGAATCTATATTGATGGTCGCTAACTCAGGGAAGGAGAATGTTATGGCCGTCAAGCAGCTGGACCACATAAATATTACGACGAGCAGGCTGGCGGAAACGCGCCAGTTTTTCGTGGATGTTTTGGCGTTGGAAGAAGGAGCCCGGCCCGATTTTCCATTTCCCGGACATTGGCTCTATTCAGAAGGACGGGCGATCGTTCATCTGGTCGGTACGGACGGAGAGCGTGGCCATGCTCCCGAAGCATCCCTCGATCATTTTGCCCTTGAAGCGACGGGGTATGATGAGACGGTGGCGCGGCTAAAGGATTTGTCGATAGAGGTATTCGCCAACGACATTGAGGGACTGGGGCTCAGGCAGCTTTTCTTCAGCGATCCAAATGGTGTGACGATTGAGCTCGATTTTCGTGAGGGTTGAGGGGTAGCTCGTTGGGACGCGAAGGTTGTCCACTAGAGCCCCAACACCGCTTTTGTCATGATGTTGCGCTGGATCTCGTTTGAGCCGGCATAGATGGTGGCGGCCCGGTCGTTCAAATATTGCGGTAAGGCGGTTGCAGCGAGCGTTGAGCCGATAGGCGGTATGTTGGTTTCGAAGGCGCGGGCTTCAGGCTGATAGGGCAGGCCATAATACCCAACTGCTTCGACAACCAGTTCCGTCACGCGCTGGCGCATTTCGGTTCCCCGCACTTTGATGGCAGAGGAAATTGCCCCGACAGGCTGACCACTGCTTACGGCGGAAAACACTTTCTGCTCAAAGCTCTCCAGAACTGAGAGTTCGATCTCTGTGGCGGCGATCTTGCTGGCAAAACTGCTGTCCGCCATGAGGGGCAGTGCATTTCCGTTTGCCTCTTCGCTGGCAAATGATTTCAACAGATCCAGCCGGGTTTTGAGGCCCGGGCCATAGCTGCCGCCGCGCTCATGTTGCAAAAGGTACTTGGCGACGGTCCAGCCATCATTCTCCTGACCCAACAGACCGGAGACCGGTACTCGGACATTTTCAAAGAAGACCTGATTGAACTCATGGTCGCCGGAGATCGAGATGAGGGGTCTGATTTCGATACCGGGAAGATCAATGTCGAACAAGAGGAAGGTGATGCCTTCTTGTTGCTTGCCACTGTTGTCAGTGCGCACAAGGCAGAAGATTTTGTTCGACCATTGGGCGTGGGTCGTCCAGATTTTGGTGCCATTGATGACATATTGATCGCCGTCACGCTCTGCCTTGCATTGGAGCGAGGCGAGGTCTGATCCGGAGCCAGGTTCTGAATAGCCTTGTGCCCACCAGTCCTCCCCACTGCGAATGCGTGGCAAATATTGCGTTTTCTGTTCTTCCGTGCCGTAGGCAATGACCACGGGGCCTACCATGCGGGTGGCGTTGGGGGTGACTACGGGCGCTGAGGCCAGGATCAATTCTCGTTGGAAGATGGCGTGTTGCTCCAGGCTCCAACCTGTTCCGCCATGCTCCAGCGGCCAGCTGGGAACAGACCATCCCTTCTTGTGGAGAATGCGATGCCATTCCAGTGCGACAGGTTGATCTGCATAAATACCCGCGCAGAGTTGACCCGCACGTTTTAGGTCCGGCGTCAGATTGTCGGAGATGAAGGAGCGAACTTCATCGGTGAATTGCGTGAGGTCCGTCACTTCTTCCCAAAGCCTCCGATGCGTTCGGCCATGTCAGGCCCGACACCCTGGCTTTGGTAGATTTCGTGCGCAAGACCCGCATCAAGCGGCAGTCCATCGGTTTCACACAGAAGCTTCTTGTTGGCGCGAAGAGAAAACCAGGAATTGGCGAGCATCTCAGTGCAGAACGCCTCAACCGATGCGTCGAACGTCTCGTCAGTATAACAGAGGTTACAGAGACCCATGGTTTCTGCCTCCCGGCCTGAATAGGTCTTGGCGGTAAACATCATTTCGGTGGCCTTCACCTTGCCCACTCGGCGGGGCAGGCGCTGGCTCATGCCCCAGACCGGGGTCAATGCCCACTTTGCATGGGTGTCAGCAAATTTGGCGTTTTCAGATGCCAGCATAATGTCGCCTGCAAGGGCAAGTTCCAGCGCCCCGGTATAACAATGACTGTGAACAGCAGAGATGACCGGCTGGGGCAGGTTTGCCAATCGTTCGATCACATGAGCCTGAAAGTTGGGGCGGGGAAGCTTTTCACCAGCCTCAATGTCTTTGAGGTCATGCCCGGCTGAGAAGCAGCGGCCGCCGCCGCGCAGGACGACGCAGCCAACTGTCTCCGTCTGTGTCTCCAGAGCGTCGATATGAGCTTCCAAAGCCTGAAACACAGCGACATTGAGGGCGTTCAGTTTATCCGGCCGATTGATGGTGAGTGTTGCGATGCCGTCTTTGTCGTGTCGTGTAACCAGGTCGCTCACGTCATTCTCCCTGTTTCAATGTTTTGGGGAGCTTATCGCGTTGTCGGGGGGCGACCAATGGGCCTCTCATTTCCCCAAGGGAACAGGCCGTTCGCTTCACGGATTTGACGTGTCTCTTGATGGCGAGGCTGCTACATTGCGGACATCGGAATTCCAATCACAACCAGAACACGGGGAGAAACCCTTGGACGTTAAAGGCAAGATTATTGTGGTCACCGGTGCGGCGAGCGGCATTGGTGTGGCTTTGGTGAAGCGATTTTACGCCGCAGGCGCAAAACACATCGTCTCGGTAGATATCAACCTCGATGGTGCGAAGGCCACGGCTGCTGAGTTTGGTGGTACCGCGATGCAGGCTGATGTCAGCAAGGAAGAAGACATCAAAGCGGTCATTGACAAGACCGAGGCGGATATTGGTCCCATCGATCTCTTCTGTTCAAATGCAGGCATCGGGGCGGGGCGTGATCTTGCGTCTTCCAATGATGAATGGACGCTTTCTTGGGATGTGAATGTAATGTCCCATGTTTATGCAGCGCGGCATCTGGCGCCGCTTATGGTTGAACGGGGCAGTGGCTATTTTCTCAACACAGCATCGGCCGCTGGCCTGCTCAATCAGATTGGGTCGGTTGCCTATGGTGTGACCAAACATGCCGCGGTTGGTTTTGGTGAGTGGCTCGCGCTTACGTACAAGCATCAGGGCATTGGCGTTTCCATTCTCTGCCCGCAGGCAGTGCGAACGGCGATGACGGCGAATGCTAGCGCCAGCACGCAGGCTGCAGCAACGGATGGCATGATGGAACCGGATGAACTTGCCGAAGCTGTGATGGAGGGGCTTGCAAACAACACGTTCTGCATTCTCCCGCACAAGGAAGTGCTGGGCTATATGCGCCGCAAGACAGACGATTATGACCGCTGGATCGGTGGCATGAACAAGCTGCATCGCTCACTCACGGGCGAATAAGCACCGCATTGCATTGTGATGTGTGAACGGGATGCCTCCTGTCACTTGGGTGACGCGGCATCCCGTTCTGGACGCTGAATGCAGGTCTTGCGATGATGACATTTCTGTCTTTGTTGCCGCAGGGCATCTGGCAGACCTATGCGAGCGTCAAGCACGGCTATGCCTATGCACGTTCGGCAGAATTTGTGCAAAGCGACATCATGCATACCTTTGTGTGGATGCGTGTGCCCGGAGACGTCGTGTTGAGCGTTGGGGTCGTAACGTTTGCGCTCTTTATGTACAAAGCGTTCGTTGGCAGCAGGGCACAAAGGCAGTTAGCAACTGAAACCGCCGACTGAAGTGTCTGCGGTTTGATTGAGAGAAGTTGGGAAGCCTCAGGTCCATGGATTTTGGCGAGGCTTCCCTTTTCTTCTTTAGCGCGGTGGCATGCGGATTGCGCCATCAAGGCGGAGCGCTTGGCCGTTAAAGTAGCTGTTGCGCACCAGTTCCATCACCAGGCTGCCAAACTCCTCCGGTTTGCCCAGACGCTTGGGGAAGGGCACGGACGCAGCCAGGGTGTTCAAGACCTTTGGCGGGGCGCCGAGCATGGGTGGGGTGGCGAAAATGCCCGGCATAATCGAGTTCACGCGAATGCCAAGGTCCATCAGGTCTCGAGCCATGGGAAGAACCAGGCCGTTGACGCCAGCTTTGCCGGAGCCATAACCGATCTGACCGACCTGAGCATCTTGCGCAGCCGCAGAGGAGGTGAGAGTAATCACACCGCGCTCGCCATCTTCCAGTGGCTCAAGGGCGGCCATTCCCAAGGCGGAAAGAGATGCGATGCGGTAGCTCGCAACAAGAATGCCCTGGATGGAGAATTCATAATTCTCGGTCGGGTAGCGGGTGAGTTCGCCTGTCTCGCGATTGCGTCCGACCGTCTTCATGCGTCCGCGTGAAATTTGGGCGCAATGAACGCAAACGCGTTCCTGGCCGTTGGTGGCGCGGGCTTCCTCAAATCCCGCAATAACATTTTCCTCGTCGGTAATGTCGACTTTGCAGAACACTGCGCCGATGGATGCGGCGACTTCTTTTCCCTTTTCTTCGTTTACATCAAAGATCGCAACCTTGATGCCTGCAGCTCTGAGGGCCGTCGCGCTTGCCTGTCCAAGGCCTGAGGCACCGCCGGTGACAATGGCGGCTGTCGTGTCATCTATCTGCATTAAGCTTTCCTGTTCGTATGTTGTGTTTTGGGTGTTGCTGCTTAGAGGATGTAGCCATCGCCCGTGGCGCGCACAGTGATGTCGCCGAGGGAGACCCCCCAGGGTTGATCTATAGCGGTGATGATGGCGTCGGCGATGTAGCCCGGGTCGAGCGCTGCATATCCAGGTTGTTCGGGATCAAGCTGTCCGGGTTCAACTTTGCCCTCGGCCAGCGCCATGAGTGTTCCAAGATAGGAGGGGGCGTTTTGACCGAGAATGCCGACAATGGCTTCATCATTGATCACGCCAGACCCAAGGCCGGTCGCCGGCACGCCGGTTGGTTTGACAATGGTGACTTTGATCTTGCCTTGCGCTTCAACGCGGAGCGACTCTGAGAGGAAGTTTACCGCTGACTTGGTCGCGCCATAAACCGCAGCGCCAACGACCGGGAAATTGCCGTAGATGGAAGAGAGGTTCACCACATGGCCGCGGCCTTGGGTCATCATTTGATCGTAGGCCGCCGTGATGCCATTCAGTACGCCCTTGATGTTGATATCAATGCAGCGTGACCAGGCATCTGAGGCTGCTTCGTGGTCGGAGAAAAACGAGAGCGGCATGATGCCCGCATTGTTGATCATCACGTCGATGGCGCTGTGTTTAGCCACTGCGTGTGCCGCCAGCGCTTTCATCTGGGCGAGGTTGGTCACGTCGGTGGGCACAGCCGAGGCGGTGCCTCCTGTCGATGTGACCAAGCTGACAGTTTCAGCAAGTGCAGCTTCATCAATGTCGGCGCAGACAAGCTTTGCGCCCAGCGCTCCTGCTTTCTGACATATCAGCCGCCCGAAACCACCGCCGGCTCCCGTGACAATGATGACCTTGTTTTCCACATAGTTCGGCATGTGTCTGCTCCTCAAATTTGTTTGAGAAAGTGTACCGGCATTCCGGGGGAGTGTGCAGCATTGTTCCGGCAGGGCAGCTGTCTTTTCAGGCCGTGAGTCGGGATTAGGCCATCCCAGTTTACCCGCCCCCCTGATTTGACGCAGCGGTAAGCGCGGCTTCTCAACGGTGCTACTCTTTTTGCGAGAGGGCGTTATTGTGTCTGTCAAAATGCATGCAGTGTCGATGACAGAGGGACGCAAGATGACCGAAACAAACAACCTTGATGGGTTTCGCACAGAGGTATCCGATTGGGTGCAGGCCAACTTTCCCTCAACCCTGAAGGGGCTGGACATTATGTCGGAAAGTCCTTCGACGAAGGGCGTGGGTGCTGATTTTAGCGCGTGGCAGAAAAAGCTCGGTGATAAAGGCTGGGGCACACCGACCTGGCCGAAGGAATATGGCGGCGCTGGCTTGAGCGATCCGGAAGCGAAAGTCATTCGTCAGGAAATTGCAAAGGCCGGGGCGTTTAACCCCATCCCTCCCATGACCGGTATGGGGGTCACGATGGTGGGCCCAACCATTCTTGAATATGGGACCGATGAGCAGAAGGCAAAGCATCTGCCAGGGATAGCCAGTGGGGAGGTGCGCTGGTGTCTGGGTCTGTCTGAGCCAAATGCAGGGTCCGATCTCGCATCGCTCGCCACCAAGGCAGTAGACGAGGGTGATGCCTTTATCCTGAATGGTCAGAAGATCTGGACCTCCGGTGCGCACATTTCTCACTGGTGTGGTGCGGTTGTGCGGACTGACCCGAAAGCGAAAAAACGCGACGGCATTAGCTTTGTCATGTTGCCAATGGACCAGCCAGGTGTCGAGACGCGGCCGATTAAACTCATCGCTGGGTCGTCGCCCTTCTGCGAGACGTTCTTTAACGATGCGCGTGCGGAAAAGACTGACTTGCTGGGCGACCTGAATGATGGGTGGAGCGTTGTAAAGCGCTTGCTGCAGCATGAGCGGCAAAGTCAGACGTCGTCGCCCGGTGCGCCAAAGGTCGACGCTGAACCGTTGCAGGAGCAGGCCAAGCGCTATGTGGGAACGGAAGAGGATGGCAGACTGGCTGACCCGGATCTTCGCTTGCGATTGGTGCGAAACCTGATGGATGGGGAAGCCCATAAGCTCACTGTGTCGCGTATTACGGCAGAAGCCAGAGGCAAGGTGAATGTGAGTGCCGCCGCCTCGATCCTCAAAAACTCCATGACCCGTGTTGCACAGACCAAGGCGGAGCTGACGCTGGAAATGATGGGCCATCAGGGCGTTGGATGGGAGGGAAACCAGTTCACCGATGACGAGTTGCAGAGCGTGCGGGACTGGTTGTTCGGCAAAGCCATGTCTATCTATGGCGGCTCCGCTGAAATTCAAAACAACATCATCTCAAAGAATATTCTGGGTCTCCCAGAAACAACCCAACAGGGCTAACGGGCGAGACCAGGGAAAATAATCATGGCTGCACTTACAGAAGAACAAACACTCATCAAAGATCAGGCTGCCTCTTGGGCGAGCGCTGAAACCCCGGTCGCAAAGTTTCGCGCTATGCGGAATGAAGGGCCAGAGCAGGCTTTCGCTCAACCGACATGGTCGGCCATGGTGGACATGGGGTGGACTGGCATTCTTGTTCCTGAGGAATATGGTGGCTCAGACCTCGGCTATCTGACTTTTGGCATTGTATTGGAAGAGCTTGGAAAACAGCTCACCGCGTCGCCTTTGTTCGCGTCTGCCTATGTTGGCGCTTCAGCCCTGGTGTTGGCGGGGACGGATGCTCACAAATCGGAATATCTTCCGAAGATTGTTGATGGCAGTGCGATTTTCACGCTTGCCATTGATGAAGGACCGCGACACACGCCCTTGCGCACTGCCTTAAAGGCTGAGGCAAAGGGTGATGGCTATGTGCTGAGCGGATCAAAAACCCTCGTGCTCGAAGGCATGGCCGCCACGCACTTTATTGTCGCCGCGCGCTCAAGTGGCAAAGCAGGTGATGCGGCAGGCCTATCGCTGTTCATTGTGCCTGCAGAGACTGCGGGTCTCAGCCGGACGCAGATGAAGACGATGGACAGTCGAGGGTATGCGGAAGTTCAGTTTGAGAGCGTGGAGGTGCCGTCCTCCGCGCTTATGGGACCAGCGGATCAGGCCGGTGAAGTGTTGGATGAAATTCTGGACCGCGCACGGGCAGGGCTTGGAGCGGAAATGCTTGGCGTTGGTGCACAGGCCTTCGCCATGACGCTCGACTATCTGAAAACCCGGAAGCAGTTCGGGGCGGTTATCGGATCGTTCCAGGCATTGGGCCATCGGGCCGCAGAACTTTTTGCTGCAATGGAGCTGGCCCGGTCTTGCGGTGAGGCCGCTTTGCAGGAAATTGACAGCCAGAGCAACAGCGTGGCGAAGGCCTGTTCGCTGTCAAAAGCAAAAGTTGGTGACTTCATGCACGAGATGTCCAATCAGCTCATCCAGATCCATGGCGGTATCGGTATGACGGACGAGTTCGATGCGGGCCTCTATTTGAAACGCGCCCGCCTGCTGGAAGGGCTTTACGGCAATCCGGCTTATCACCGGGATCGCTATGCCCGCCTTCTGGGCTTTTGATCACGAACGATCGGTCGTTACAGATTTTGAAAGGGCGCTGCACAGGGGTGTGGCGCCCTTTTGTTTGCGGGCCCTCTAGCTTTGTGCCGCCCTGAATAGCTCTGTTTCGCGCAGGGAGGCTGGGCGATGTCAAAAAGTAACAAAATATTGCCTATAGATAAAAAAAACTTGCTATAGGGAATTTTTATCCATATTTTCTGTGTTGGGCATCAAAAAGGATATTTGCTATGCGTCCATCGACCGGAGCCGTCGCGCGAAAACTCGCCGAGCTTTATGAAAAGCCTTTTGGGGGAAAGCCCTCCGGTCGATACCGCATCTCGCCAAAAATACTTCGGAAGGTTGCTGGACGAAACAAGCTCTCGGAACGCTACATTGAGGAACTCAGCGAGGAACTATTTGAGCTGGGTTTGGTCTTTCTGAACCTGGAAACCTTCTATGCGCTTGCGAGCGTAAAAACTTTTGCGAGCTATCGCCGTCTTGGAGAGGCCAGTTTTGAAGACGGTGAAGAACATGAAAAAGCAACGCTCCAGTAAAACTGTAAAGCGCGGGCGGGACCCACGCGATAAGCCTGTGATTGGATGGCGGGAATGGGTCGGTCTGCCTGCCTTTGGTACGCCACCTATCAAAGCGAAGATTGATACTGGCGCGCGAACGTCTGCGCTCCACGCGTTTCGGATCAAACCGTTTACAAAAAACGATGTGCCCTATGTCGAATTCTACATCCATCCAGAGCAGCATCGCAGAAAGCCGGAGATCCGGTGCGAAGCGCCCATACTGGAAGAACGTGAGATTACGAGTTCTACCGGTCACAAGGAACGCCGTTATGTCATTGAAACAGCGGCCGAGATAGGTCGAGAAGTTTTTACCATCGAGCTCACGCTGACAAACAGGGATGAGCTGGGGTTTCGAATGCTGATTGGCCGTCAGGCCGTACGAGGACATTTCATCGTTGATCCGGGCCGGTCTTATTGCGCCCAGCTGCCTACATCGCGGTCAGAATATGACCCTTCACTTTCCTAGAATTGGAACCCGCTCATGAAAATCGCGCTTCTCTGCCGTAACCCCGATCTCTACTCGCATAAACGCCTGGTGGAAGCTGGCGCAGAACGTGGGCACGACATGCATATCGTCAATCATATGCGGTGTTACATCAATATTACCTCTGCGAAGCCCGCCATTCACTACGAAGGCGATACGCTTGACGGATTTGATGCGGTGATCCCGCGTATCGGGGTGTCGGCGACTTTTTTTGGGACAGCGGTCCTCCGGCAGTTTGAGGTCATGGGCGTCTATCCCGTCAATGAGTCTGTTGCAATCAGTCGCTCGCGGGACAAGCTGAGAAGCCTGCAATTGCTGGCGCGCAAGGGGGTTGGTTTGCCACCGACCGTGTTTGCGCACCGGACGAGTGAACCAGATGACATTCTGGACATGCTGGGTGGTGCACCTGTGATCATCAAACTTCTGGAAGGAACCCAGGGCGTCGGTGTCGTGATGGGTGAAACCAAAACAGGTGCTGAAAGCATTATTCAGGCATTTGGTGGATTGCGGGCAAACATTCTGGTTCAGCAATTTGTCGCTGAAGCCAACAATGAAGACATTAGATGTCTTGTTGTCGGTGACCGGGTCGTGGCTGCAATGATGCGAAAAGGGAAGGAAGGCGATTTCCGCTCCAATCTGCACCAGGGTGGGTCAGCGAAACCTATCAAGATTTCTCCCAAGGAGCGGGCAACAGCGGTGAGCGCCGCGAAGGTCATGGGGCTTAATGTCTGCGGGGTCGATTTGCTGCGCTCAAAGGACGGGCCCGTTGTTATGGAGGTAAACTCGTCGCCGGGGCTTGAGGGCGTGGAAAAAGCGACCGGCATTGATGTGGCGTCTCAGATCATCGAGTTTGTTGAAAAGAATGCGCGCCCCAATCGAACCAAAACAAAAGGTCGAGGTTAATGGTGAGGGCGGCATTTGAGATTTGCGGTCACTCGATTGCTGCAGGCACACGTAAGACCATCGACATACCGCTCGGCGCTTTGTCGAACCATACGCCGATGAGCTTGCCGGTTCATGTCATTCATGGACGCCGCGATGGACCGACTCTTTTCGTGTCTGCGGCCATTCATGGGGATGAGGTTCAAGGTGTTGAAGTGATCCGCCGGCTTATTCAGGGCACCGCGCTTCGCAGCCTGATGGGGACCGTTATGCTGATCCCCATCGTGAATGGCTATGGCTTTATCAGTCATACCAGATATCTGCCGGACCGGCGTGACCTCAACCGGTCCTTTCCAGGCGCACCCGGCGGGTCGCTGGCGGGACGTCTCGCTCATATCTTCATGACGGAAATCGTGCACCGATCAGACGTTGGCCTTGATTTGCACACCGGCGCGCTTCATCGAACCAATCTGCCACAGATCCGGGCGGACATTGAGGAAGAAGGGTGCCTGGAGCTGGCGCACGCGTTTGGCGCTCCAGTCATTTTGCATTCTAATTTGAGAGACGGTTCCCTTCGTGGCGCTGCGCAGGAGGCCGGCGTCAATGTTCTGCTTTATGAAGCTGGAGAAGCATTGCGTTTTGACGAGTTTGCCATCCGTGCAGGTGTCAAAGGCGTTCTAGGGGTAATGAAACATCTGGGTATGTTGTCTGCCAAAAGTGGCAAGGCACGAAAAACCAAAAGCGTCATCTCTCGCTCCAGCCATTGGCTGCGGGCAGCTGAAGGAGGCATTTTCCGCGCGACGAGAACCATTGGCGACAGTGTGGAGAAAGATCAGGTGATTGGCGCTATTGCCGATCCCTTTGGCGAGGCGGATACAGAAATTACAGCGCGGTCTGCCGGTATTATCATCGGGCGCACCAACGTGCCGGTGGTGAACCAGGGCGACGCGTTGTTTCATGTCGCAAAGGTCTTCAACCCCGAAAAGGCAGGTGACCGTGTTGAGGCCCTGGAACAGGAATTGGATGAAGACCCATTATTCGACGATGATGGTCTGGTCTGAGCACCGGCAGTCCAGCCCGCCATGTTCAACCGCTATTTCTTCATGAATTCGGAAAAGGCGTCGGCATAGTCGCTATGCCATCGCGACAGGGCGGGGCGATTTTTGATCAGGTCGTCGGCATTCCATTGGATCCGCCGTTCATCCATTTCTCGGCTGACGTCATTGTCGGGGCAGAGAATGTAGAAGTCGTTCGTCTCCAGGTGCTGCAGCATGAAGTCGACGACCTGCTCTGATGTCCAGGCGGCCGCCGGTTTTTCTGGCAGGAACTGCGAAATCATACCCGTATAGGTGAAGCCGGGGATGAGCAGGTGCGCGGACAGCGGGCAGCCTTTAATTTGGCGCAGCTCATGGGCGAGCGTTTCTGTGTACGCGATGACACCTGCCTTGGATAGATTATAGGCAGAGTTGCCCGGCGGGCGGGTGATGCCCTGTTTTGAACCTGTGTTGATTATCAGACCAGGTTTTTCTGCCTCTATCATCGCAGGGACAAATGCCTGAACACCGTGGATCACACCCCAAAGGTTGACGTTCAGAAGTGTTTTCCACGCTTCAGCATTTTCCCATGGTTTTCCGGGGTTGAGCCCAGCGCCTGCATTGTTCATGAGGAT
>JAJFGY010000111.1 GCA_021775935.1 Alphaproteobacteria bacterium | reverse complement strand
ATGTGATTTGCGGACGTGGCGGAATTGGTAGACGCGCAGCGTTGAGGTCGCTGTGGGGTAAAACCCGTGGAAGTTCGAGTCTTCTCGTCCGCACCATGACTGACAAAAAGCTGGGGTTCGCCCTGGCTTTTTTTGTGGATTTTTGACGCTCCGTTTGGGCGCGCGGTAGCTTATGCCTGCTGTTTCGCGCACACTGCCTTAAAGGGTGAATCAGAGGCGCTTCCGCCTTTGGTCATCGCATCAGTCCGCCCGGTTTCATTTTTTTTAGGGGAATTTTCTCGAGTGACAGATAGCGCGCACCTCGCTGGCCAGGTCGATGAGTGGGACACCCCGCTGACGCCGGCATTTGTTGGCGACATTGTGCGTGCGCTGGACCGGGGCGATGTGGATCAGGTGCGCGCCCTGGTGATGCCTCTTCGCCCGGCCGATCAGGCAGAGCTTCTGGAACTTGTGCGGTCTGATGAGTTGCGCGCCCTTGTGCAGGCTCTTGGTGCTGATCTTGAACCCGATGTGTTGAGTGAGCTCGAAGAAGCTGTTCGCGACGATGTCATAGAGTTGATGGCACCAGAAGATATTGCCGCCGCGGTTCAAGAGATGGATTCCGATGACGCGGTTTACATCCTTGAAGACATGTCCGCTGATGATCAGCGTGAAGTGCTTGATCAAATGCCTGCTGAGGACCGGGCGGCGATTGAACGCTCCCTTGAATATCCCGAGGATAGTGCCGGTCGGATCATGCAGCGTGACCTTGTCGCGGTGCCGCCCTTTTGGGATGTGGGGCAGACGATCGACTATCTTCGTGAGGCACAAGATCTACCCGATGAGTTCTACGAGATCTTCGTTGTAGATCCGTCCTATCGACCTATTGGCACCATCCCGCTGTCGAGGGTCATGCGCACCAAGCGGCCGGTGCCAATCGAAGACATCATGGATGTCGAGCAAACCCTGGTGCCTGTTGATATGGACCAGGAAGATGTTGCCCGCCAGTTTGAGAAATATGACCTGATCTCGGCTGCGGTCGTTGATGAGAATGAACGGCTTGCTGGTGTGGTCACGGTGGATGACGTGGTCGAAGTCATTGCAGATGAAGCCAGCGAAGATATTCGTCGTCTGGGTGGTATCGTGTCGGAGGAGAGTGTCACCGATACGGTTGTTGAGACGACACGCAATCGTTTCTCTTGGCTCTTTGTCAATTTGCTTACCGCGATCCTGGCATCCGTCGTCATTGCCCTTTTCGAAGGGACGATCCAATCGATGGTGGCGCTTGCCGTGCTTATGCCGATCGTTGCGTCTATGGGCGGGAATGCGGGAACTCAGACTATGACGGTTGCAGTCCGCGCACTTGCCACACGTGATCTTGTCCCAATCAATACGAGGCGGATTGTCACACGTGAAGTTCTCGTTGGATTTTTCAACGGCATATTGTTTGCTATCTTGATGGGACTGATCGGCGGTTTTTGGTTTCAGGACCCCTTCCTGGGAGGCGTGCTTGCAGCTGCAATGGTCATCAATATGATTGTTGCCGGCCTTGCTGGAATTCTTGTTCCTTTGGGCCTCGACAAGTTTGGCATTGACCCAGCTGTTGCCTCTAGCGTGTTTGTGACAACGGTCACTGATGTTGTTGGGTTCTTTGCGTTTTTGGGCCTGGCCGCCCTGGTGCTGTTGTAGGGGTTTTTTAGTAGGGGTGAGTTTCTAGGAAAGGTAACTCATGCGTAACGTGTTTAGATTTTGGATATTTTTTGCTCTGCCGCTTCTGTTTGCGGGGTCTGCTACCGCTGGGGAATGGCGAGAAGGGGCTCCAAGTACAACAGGCCGGGCGTTTGCCGCATCGGCGTTGCTTGGTGAAGAAATTTACATCGCGGGCGGCACCGGGATCAGTAAGCCTGTCTCCTCGGTTGACGCCTATGACACGATTGGAGACATATGGCGCGCGCTTCCCGCACTGCCTCTTGGATTGCAGCAGGCGGCGATGACGTCAATTAATGGTCGCCTATATCTGAGCGGTGGCTATACCGCCGACAGCCCAGGCCCTGACAATGCTGCTCTCTATCTTTTTGATCCGGCGGTGGGTGTTTGGGTGCGGGGTCCCGACATGCCAGGTCCGCGTGCGTGGCATGAGATGGTCGGCGTAAATGGTAAGCTCTATGTTATGGGCGGCGTAGGGCCCCAAGCCAACCGTGTTTTTGTGTTCGACCCGATGAGTGATGATTGGTCGGTTTTGTCCTCTAAGCTGCCTGCGGAGAGATCTGCACTGGCGCTCACTGTCCTGGCGGGTGAGATTTACGCACTGGGCGGTCGAAACCCCAATGGCTCGCCCTCGTCTCGTGTGGACATTCTCGACCCTGCGTCAGGCAAGTGGCGGCGGGGTCCAGCGCTGCCGGAAGCACGAGCGGGAATTGGAGCGGCTGTTCTTGATGGTCGTATTCATGTCGTTGGTGGAGAACAAGTGTCGCCTCCTCGAACGTTTTCCGAACACAATATTCTAAATGAGGCAGGGACGGCTTGGGACAGCGCAGAGCCGTTGGCGACGCCGCGCCACGGCGCTTCGGTGACTGCTGCTGGTGGGAGCTTGTTTGCCATAGGCGGTGCGACGGGCCCTGGTGTCTACACTGTCTTCACCGTCTCTGATCTGGTGAGTATTTACCGTCCTTAAGAAAGCGCGTTTCTCATGATCCCGAATGATTATCCGACCCTCAATTTTGACCTTGGTGAAACTGTGGACATGATCCGTGACACAGTTCGCTCTTTTACGGCAGATAAGATTGCGCCGCGGGCAGCAGAGATTGATGCCACGAATGAGTTCCCTCGCGATCTTTGGCCACAGCTGGGTGAGCTCGGACTGTTGGGGCTAACCGTTGAAGAGGCTGACGGCGGTTCGGGATTGGGCTATCTGGCGCATACCGTGGTGATGGAAGAAATATCTCGAGGGTCAGCGTCGGTCGGTCTTTCTTATGGGGCCCATTCCAACCTTTGTGTGAACCAAATTCGCCGATGGGCGACGCCGGAACAAAAAGAAAAGTACCTGCCAAAGCTGATGAGCGGAGAGCATGTTGGCTCACTCGCCATGAGTGAACCAGGCGCCGGTTCTGATGTTGTGTCCATGAAGTTGAAGGCTGAAAAGAAAGGTGATCACTACATTCTGAATGGCAGCAAGATGTGGATCACCAATGGTCCGGATGCGGACACACTTGTTGTTTATGCGAAAACGGAGCCTGATGCAGGCCCGAAGGGCATCACAGCTTTTTTGATTGAACGCGGCTTTGAGGGGTTTTCCACAGCGCAGAAGCTCGACAAGCTGGGCATGCGGGGCTCAAGCACCTGTGAGCTGGTTTTTGAAGACTGCGCCGTGCCTGAAGAGAATATTATGGGTGGCTTGAACAATGGTGTGCGGGTCCTCATGAGCGGGCTGGACTATGAGCGCACGGTTCTTTCCGGTGGGCCTCTGGGCATTATGCAGGCCGCGATGGATGTGGTGCTTCCTTACATTCATGAGCGGAAGCAATTCGATACGCCAATCGGCATGTTCCAGTTGATGCAGGGGAAGATGGCGGACATGTACACGACGATGAATGCCTGCAAGGCGTATGTGTATGCGGTGGCGAAGGCGTGCGACAGGGACGAGACGGCCCGGAAGGATGCAGCTGGCGCGATCCTCTATTCAGCTGAGAAGGCGACCTGGATGGCGCTTGAGGCTATTCAAACGCTTGGTGGAAATGGCTACATCAATGAATATGAAACAGGCCGCCTGCTGCGTGATGCGAAACTCTACGAGATCGGTGCGGGCACGAGTGAAATTCGCCGCATGCTTATCGGGCGTGAGCTTTTCAACGAAACTGCGTGATCATCGCAGGCGCGAAAATTTGTGAGGAAGATATCCATGAGTGATAATGGAAAAGACCCAATCGTAATTGTGAGTGCGGCGCGGACCGCGCTCGGCGGGTTTCAGGGTGTTTTGTCAGGCGTCTCAGGACCCGAGCTTGGCGCGCGCGCACTCTCAGGTGCTGTGGACCGGGCATCTCTTGGTGCGGGCGAGGTTGATGAGGTCTTTATGGGCTGCGTTCTTCCTGCAGGGGTGGGGCAAGCGCCTGCGCGGCAGGCGGCGCTCCGCGGTGGGCTTGAGAACAGCGTGCCAGCAACAACGATCAATAAAGTTTGTGGCTCTGGCATGAAAACCGTGATGCTTGCGGCGGATGCTCTTGCGATGGACCGCGCGAAAGTTGTGGTAGCAGGTGGGATGGAGAGCATGAGCAATGCGCCCTATCTCTTGCCCAACGCGCGCGGTGGTATGCGCCTTGGCCATGGCGCTGCAAAGGATCATATGTTTCTCGACGGGCTTGAGGATGCCTATGAAGGCCGTTTGATGGGCACCTATGCGGAAGATACGGCGCAGCACTATCAGTTTTCTCGCGAAGCCCAGGACGAATATGCATTGACGTCGCTCGCTCGGGCGAAAGCTGCGACCGAGGATGGCAGTTTTGCGCCAGAGATTGTCCCTGTGACCATCAAGGGTCGGAAGGGTGAGACTCTCGTCGAACAAGATGAGCAACCTCTTTCGGCGCGCCCCGACAAAATCCCGACGTTGAAGCCTGCCTTTGCACCGGATGGGTCCGTCACGGCAGCGAATTCTTCGTCGATCTCCGACGGGGCAGCAGCTCTTGTGATGATGCGGCGCTCTGAAGCAGACCGGAGAGGTCTGGCTCCACTTGCGATCTTGAGAGGGCAGGCGGGCCACGCCCAAGCGCCAGCCTGGTTCACGACCGCGCCTGTCGGCGCGATTGGTAAACTGCTGGATCAGGTTGGATGGACCTCTGCGGAGGTGGATCTCTATGAGATCAACGAAGCGTTTGCTGTTGTGGCGATGGCGGCGATGCAGGAGCTGGATCTGGATCATGAGCGAGTCAACATTTATGGCGGTGCGTGCGCTTTGGGACACCCGATTGGCACCTCTGGCACGCGGATCATCGTGACGCTTTTGAATGCAATGGCTCAGAAGGGCGTCACAAAGGGCGTGGCGTCGCTCTGCATTGGGGGCGGTGAAGCAACAGCCGTGGCATTGGAACGGCCCGCAGCTTGAATCATTTTGTGAGGCTATCTCACTAAGCAGCTGAAATTATTAGACTATCTCTGCTACCAATAAGCCTAAGAAAGCGCTTGGCATTGAGGGCGGGCTGCTTATTCTCCGGGACACATAACAAAAATATCGTAGGGAGTGCGCGGCGCATGGCCGTTCTGAAGACCAAAATTTCGACGCGGGATGAGCGGTTCAAACAGAACCAGGCTGCAATGGCAGAGATTGTTGCGGACCTGACAGCACAACGCGAAAAACACGCAGTTGGTGGTGATGAGCGATCGCGCACGCGCCATGTATCGCGCGGCAAGAAACTCCCTCGTGAACGGGTATATGACCTGCTTGACCCCGGAACGCCATTTCTTGAGCTCTCCCCGATGGCCGCTCACGGTATGCATGGGGGCGAGATTCACGGCGCAGGTATGATCACCGGCATCGGGCGGGTCGCTGAGCAGGAATGTGTCATCGTCTGCAACGACGCGACGATCAAAGGCGGGACCTACTATCCTGAGACCGTGAAAAAGCATCTGCGCGCGCAAGAGGTTGCGTTGGAGAACAATCTCCCGTGTATCTATCTGGTGGATTCAGGTGGCGCGAACCTGCCGAACCAGGCGGATATTTTTCCTGACAGAGAGCATTTTGGCCGGATCTTTTTCAATCAGGCCAACATGTCTGCAAAAGGCATCCCTCAGCTTTCCATTGTGATGGGGTCGTGTACTGCGGGCGGAGCTTATGTGCCTGCGATGTCGGATGAAAACATCATCGTGCGGGAGCAGGGCACTATCTTCCTTGGCGGGCCACCTTTGGTAAAAGCAGCGACCGGTGAGATTGTCACCGCTGAGGACCTGGGGGGCGCTGATGTGCATTCGCGCACCAGCGGTGTGACGGACCATTACGCGCTTGATGATGATCACGCGCTAGCCTTGATGCGCCAGATCGCGGGCACGCTCAATCGCCGTAAAGTTATCGATATTAAGATTCAAGACCCAAGAGAGCCGCTCTATGACCCGGCAGAGCTTGATGGGATCGTGCCATCCTCTCTTGCCGTCCAGTACGATGTGCGCGAAGTGATTGCGCGGCTCGTCGATGGCTCAGACTTTGATGAGTTCAAACCTCTTTACGGAGAGACCCTTGTCACAGGGTTTGCGCATATTCATGGGATGCCGGTGGGCATTGTCGCGAACAATGGCATTCTCTTCTCAGAATCTGCCCTCAAAGGGGCTCACTTCATCGAGCTCTGTTGTCAGCGCCGGGTGCCGCTCTTGTTCCTGCAGAACATTGCGGGTTTTATGGTGGGCCGTGAGTATGAAGCAGGAGGCATTGCCAAAGACGGTGCGAAGCTTGTTACCGCGGTGGCGACAGCGCAGGTTCCCAAGATCACCGTGGTGATTGGCGGGTCATATGGCGCGGGCAATTACGGCATGTGCGGCAGAGCCTAT
>JAJFGY010000012.1 GCA_021775935.1 Alphaproteobacteria bacterium | reverse complement strand
CAAGCGTCGCATTCCCACCCGTGGCGGAGATACCAACATCGCCCGTTGTTCCGGTAACGGCACCCGCTGAGACAGCCCCACCTGTTGAGGTGAGGCTCACACCCGTCCCCCCGAGAGCATTGCCGGTCAGGGTCACAGCAGACCCTTCAACATCCAGCGTCCCGACAGATGAGATATCTCCCACTGTCGCGGTCAGCATCGCCGTGGTCGTTGCATCCGCCTTACCTGTCAGATCAATATCCTGACCAGACAGGCTTATGCTGGTCGCGGCAGTCAGAGCTGCAGCATCAATATCCCCATTCGCCGCATCAACATTGATAGCGCCAACATTTGCAACAATCGCATCGTTGAGGGAGGCATCGCCTGTGACGGCACCAATCGCTGCCGAGCCGACCGCAATATTTTGGGCACTCGAAGCCATTGAGACAGAGCTGCCTTGGATCGTAAGGGCACCAGTCGCCGTTATACCAAGATCTGCTGTCCGGATAGTTTCCGTTCCAGTCGCCGCAACCACGCCACCCACCAGATTCGCACCGCCCAGCAGCATGACCGAGCCCGAACCAGTCCCCACATTGGTCGCCTCGACAACACCATCTACATTCAAAAAGGCGCCGCCGCCAACAGACGCCGCTGAGATGATGATATTGCTCGCGCTGGAACTACCCGCCGCCGTCTGAGTGATCGGAACAGTCTCAGTCGGCAAAGCCGCGTTATCTACACCTGTATCAATGATAAAGTCGGTAACAAGCAGCTCCTGATAGACAGCACCACCGCCTGATGGTGTGCGATCGGCCTCTGCAAACCGAAGACGAAACGCCTTGGCGCCCCCAAGCAGCACATCACCATTGTCCGATGTCAAAGATCCGGAATTCTCAACGACAGGCGCAACCAGAGCAATGAGACCCTGCGCGTTTAGGGTTGCCGCATTGGTGACAGAACCCGTTCCGTCCTCTGTGAAAGTGAACGTATCGGTTGCTGGATCTGCGGCAACAAAGGCCGCGCCATCCAACGCACTGGTTGTCGCGAGCAAGCCACCAACATCGACAACAGCGCCAGCACCAAATGCCACACCAGAGGGGTCGAGCACCCAAATCTGGCCGGCCCCTGTCAGCATGCCATTAATTGCAGTTGGTGTTGCAAGACCACCTGTCACCCTGTTGACGGCAATCCAATTGCTGGCCAATTGATCAAAATGGACCGCGTCAGCCGCATCAATATTGAAATCTGTCCAGTCGATCACAACCCGCGCGGCGTTTTGGGTAACAGTGACATCAAATCCCGGGCCGTTTGCGGCGCTAGCAATATCAGCACCCGTGACACCCCTCACCAGGGCGGAGTTGTTCACCAGCGTACCGCCGGTCGGTTCTGCTTGTGCGCCCCCTATCGTCAGAGCAAAGGCGCAAATTCCGAGCACACCGGCTCCGATGGCGCAGGAGTTGACACCTCGGAGAACACTCTTAAAGGGACGGGTCTTCACTCAAGCCCCCTATGAATGTGGCAGCGTCTTCAAAAATCTGCACAGCATCGGCTGTAATGTTGAACAGAACCCGTCCGCCCGGGCGCACTTCGCCCAGCCCTCTCGGTTGGTCCAATGGATGGGCATAGGTGATATCCGCACGGACGCGGCTGTTAAACAGCAAGCGCACACCGCCTCCTGCAGAGGCCAATGTGCGAGCGGGTGTTCCCGTTGAATCTTCGTTCCAATAGCGACCCACATCATAAAACGCGACCAATTCCGCGCCGATGCGATCATCCCAAAACTGCTGCTTGAAGCCGCTCAATGTTACGGCAGCCGCAATTGCACTATCACCTGCCGCCGCACCCGGATCATATCCGCGCCCGACCGTGTAATTGCCAAAAGAGAACTCTTCGATTGCCATCAATGGGTCATTTGCCCATTGACCCCTGAGGTCAATCTCAGCCTTGATGCCCCAAAGCTCTGGGGTTTGTGTTCTGAACTCACCAGAAACAACCCGCGTAAACGGATTGGCTTCTGACCGCGCAAGGTTTGCATCGCCACGGGAGCTGGCGTCAAAAAAGCGCAGGCCCTGGCGCACTTCCAAAAGCCCGTTGAACGACC
This sequence comes from Alphaproteobacteria bacterium, assembly GCA_021775935.1. Classification (GTDB taxonomy): domain Bacteria; phylum Pseudomonadota; class Alphaproteobacteria; order Parvibaculales; family Parvibaculaceae; genus Mf105b01. The sequence goes on along the minus strand of JAJFGY010000012.1, from coordinate 10,189 downwards.
ACTCATCCAACGTTAGCTCTCCCTCAACACCGGCATATAGCGTGCGCGTTTCATCCTTGCTCAACGGCACAGCACCCTGAAACAGCTCCCCCTTCAGATTGGCAAATTCCAATCCGATAAAGCCTGACAGCGTTTCTTCGCGACGTTGGACGAGCGGATGGGCAACCTCCAGGCCACCGGTCACACTCTCCGATGTCGACCCAAGTGTTGCCACTGCACCAGACGGTTCGGCCTCTGCGTAAGACCCAAAGGCCCGCGCCGTAAGGCCGCTCGCTGTCAGCCCTCGTGAATAGGCAATCTGACCACTGACCTGCTCACCGGATTCCCAGGTATTGTAGGCAGCCAGCTCCAGCTCATCGCCATAGGGAGCCCAGCCGGGCAGATGCGCAAACAATGTCGTGCCTTCCCGACCAAGGTTTTTCGATCCAAAATTCTGGATATTGACCAAAACCCGGGGTCCCTGCCGTTCTGCATCCGCAATGAGCCGCATGGCACCTGGACCCTGCTTGCCCCTCGCTATCGATACCCGCGCCGCGAGCCCCGGCACACTGTTGAGCTGGGCAACCGCGCGCTCAACATCATTTAGCGAGAGGGGGCCCTTGCCATCCAGCTCGGCAAGTCGGGCTTCAGTTTGGGCCTTGGCAATTGGTGAGGAACCCAGAACAGAGACCCCTTCAACCCACCCTTCAATCACCTGGAAACGAACGTCACCTGCGATGATTTCCTGTGGCGGAAGAACAATCCGCACATAAGGGTAACCAGCATCCCGGAATATCGCTTCCATCTCGGTACCAAGCGTCCGCAAATCCTCCAGTGAGACCGCACGGTTAAGATACGGCTCTGCCGCGGCTTGAAGCGTCGTGTCGTCGACAGGTGTCGGCTCTGGCAGCACGCTCATGCGCTCCAACGAAACCGAACTAAAAATAATGCTGGAGCCAGACCCACCAGACGCAACAGCTGCCCCGTTGAGCTCAGCGCCTGCCGCAGGGGCAAGCTGCCCTGCAGAAGGGTCAAGCGTGCCACAGCCGACTGTCAGCAGACACATAAACAAAAGTGCGAAATTCCGCACAGGCGCCCCCACGCTCCACATCCATTTTTCACGCTTGGATGGTTGTCAAACCAGGGGCCCGCGCATCCCTGATGTGCGCCGCCCCATAGAGCAAATTGTACAAAAGAAAGCAGGGGCGCGCCGGATCAAAGTTACGTTTTAGTTAATCAAAGCGCGTTTGAGCTTTTTGCCACACACCCCATGATTGCCGATGGCGTCTGGCCTCACGGCAGCGAAAGCTGAATATTTTGAATCGGCCAGACAACCCAAGCGGCCATTCGTCCCTATAGAGACCATTCGCCCTCACATAAACTGGGGCTGGGCATCAGGCATGACGGGTGAGCCCATAAGATACCATTAAGTATCTGTATGAAGCACCGGAGCCACCATGGCCAGATCCCACCTCGGACAGTCATTTTTGACGCGGCATGCAAAACAAGGGAAATTTCATCACAGCCCTTTGATCAGCAAATAAACGCCTTAAGTGACCGTATTCGACATCTCAGACGTACAATAATGACGTATAGGATTGCGGCACTCCGGCTCTTTTTTCCCAGCGAAAGCTTTCGAACTGATGAAATCCATCTCTCTGGTATCCATAGGCGCTGCATTGCTCCTATCTGGCTGCACGCTCGGACCGGACTATGAGCGCGGCACGGGCCTGGTTGAGATCTTAGGTCTTGGGTCAGACAGCACTGACGGCGCAGATTTTGCCACAGAACCCGATCAGGCAGCCACAGCGATAAAAAGCATCTCGCACTGGTGGGAACGCCTTGGCGATCCAACCCTGATCCCTCTCGTTGCCGAAATGCTCACCAACAATAAGGACCTCTCAGCATCAGCTGCTCGGGTTCTGCAGGCGCAGGCCAGCCTGGAAAACATCGCCGGTACAAGACTGCCGAGCCTCGATCTTGGACCAAGCGCCACAAGATCATTTACAACCAACCAAGCTGGAGACAGGACCTACGCCAACAACTTCACCGTTGGCACCACCCTGTCCTGGCAGGCCGACCTTTTTGGACGTCTAAGGAGAAGCGAGCGCGCACAGGCAGCAAGTTTCGCCGCCGCGCAAGCGGACTGGCAGGGGTTGATCCATACACAGATTGCAACTCTGGTGAGAACACGGGTCGCGCTTGCAACCCTGCAGCGACGCCTGGACGCCACACGCGCGATTGCCGAAAGTCGACGCGCCACGCTTAAGGCCGTCGAAAGACGCTATCGCGCCGGGCTTGAACGCACCAATGCTGTCGACCTGCATGCCGCCCGGGAAAACTACACATCAGCGCTGGCCGACATTCCGTCTTTAGAGAACGACATCTCAGCGACAACCACCAGCCTGCAGGTCCTTTTGGGCAGAATTCCAGGGTCCGCGCTCTCCAACCTGAAGAGCCTTACTAATGTACCTCCACCCCAAGACGTGCCCCTGGGTGTCCCGGCGACACTTTTGGACAGACGACCCGATCTGCGCGCAGCTGAATTCCGGCTTGAGGCCGCAACAGAGAATGTTGGCGTTGCCATCGCCGACCTCTATCCAAACCTTACCCTCACCGGGACGCTCAGCTCCGCTGGTAGATCTGTTGGTAATCTCTTCGATGTCACAAGCCTTGCAGGTTCCCTGATGGGGCAAATTGCCCAGCCTCTTTTTGATGGTGGCGCGCGGCGCGCAACTGTGCGCCAGCGCAAAGCCCAGGTCGAAGAGCAGGCAGCGGTTTATGCAGGAAACATCCTGACGGCTTTCAAAGAGGTGGAAGACGCTCTCACTGCCGAACGCCAATCAGCCAGACGGCTGGTGCAACTGGAAAGCACACTTCGCGAAGGTCGTGCGGCGGAAGCAAGCGCATTTGACAGGTTTCGGCGCGGCATCGGCGCGTATGAGACACTGCTGGAAACCCAGCGGCGTCTGCAACTGACAGAGCAGACGCTCTTAATTGAGCAGCAAAACAAGTGGAATGCGCGCATCAACCTCTTGCTGGCACTCGGGGGTGATTGGTTGGATGTGGCCCCACCGACCCAAGCGGTAAACGGCGCCTCAGTAAAAACAAACACTAAGGATATTGAGGCTTATGAGACGCATTCTTGATGCATTTTCGACGCGTTTTTCAAAAGACGCCGCAGATCCCGTCCACCGGGCTGAAAACATTGGGCGCCTGCAGCTGGCCCTCGTTGTCTCCTTCGTCCTTTTTGCAATCCTTGTATCAAGCCTGCTGTCATCGGCTGACCGCACGCCCCAACTGCGCGATGACGAGGAATTTGCACCGCTGGTAAACTCTATCTTCGTAGAGCCAGAAACCCGGCGCATAGAAATCATCGGTAGCGGCGCTGTCAAGAGCCAGGTCGATGTTCAAGTCGTGCCTCAGGTTCAAGGCCGGGTGGATTGGCTTAGCGCTGTCATGCGCCCTGGCGGATCATTCCTCAAAGATGAGGTCCTGTTTAGAATTGAGCCGGAGGATTTCGAGCTTGAGGTTCAGCGTCGCCGCGCCGAAGTCGCAAGTGCGCGAACCAACCTGCAGCTTGAAGAAGCAGAAGGCGCAGCGGCATCCCGCGAATGGGAAGAGATAACGCCGGACGAGCCCGTCCCGTCCTTGGTCGCCAGAAAGCCTCAGATCAGAGATCGCCGCGCGGCCCTCGCCTCAGCCGAGGCGCAGCTGGCCAGCGCGCAGCTCAATCTGGACCGGACAAATTTCTCGCTGCCCTTCAATGGGCGCATCGTTTCGAGCAATGTTGAACTCGGACAGTTCATGGCGGCCGGTCAGTCATATGGAACCGTCTACTCGCTAGACGGGCTCGAAGTTTCGGTACCCCTGGCGGACAAAGATCTCAAGTGGCTGCAACCCCTGACTGATATTGAAGCCCTTATCACGACCTCCTACCTTGGCATTGACCGGAAAATCCAGGCAAAAGCCACGCGTGTCTCAGCACAGTTGGATGCGCAGACCCGCTTTGCTTCTGTAATTGTTTCGCTGGGAGAGAATGGCACAGCAGGCGATGCCATGCCCCTAGTCCCTGGGGTCTTTGTGTCTGTCACATTCCTGGGCCCAGAGCTCAGCAATCTCATTGCTGTACCCACAGCAGCTGTTCAGGAGAACGGCAAGATCTGGACGGTCGCGGACGGACGCTTGAAATCTGTCCGACCGGATATCGTACAGACCGGCGCGACAAACTCACTGGTTCGGGGGCTCCCGTCAGGCACAGAAATCCTGTTGAGCAACATACCCGGAGCGGTGGAAAATATGGCGGTACGCACGCAGCCTGCCAACGCGCCAGCTGCAAATCTGGTGGAAGCAAAGTAAATGGCAAGTGACGTTCCCACCGATCTCGAACCCGGCGATTTTGAAGACAGCACCTCCGAACCCCGCCGGGGCATCATTCCCTGGTTCGTGAACAATCACGTTGCCGCAAACCTGTTGATGATGTTTTTCCTCTGCGCGGGATTATTGGGCGTGTCCGCTATGCGGGCAGAAGTTTTCCCGCAGGTCGATTTCAGGACCATCACCGTATCCATTGCCTATCCTGGTGCCACACCCAACGAAGTTGAGGACGGCATCACACGACGTGTGGAAGAGGCCATTTCTGGCATTGAGGGCATTGACCGGGTTCGCTCAACTGCCGCGGAGGGCTTTGGAACCATCACCGCTGAGCTTGATGACTTTATCGATGCCAGCACGGTACTCGATGACATCAAGGACGAAGTTGACCGTCTCTCCGATTTCCCTCCCGCTGATGCAGATGAACCAGCGATCTCTAAATCAAGTCGGACGTCTGGCGTCATGTCTCTCGTGGTGTTTGGACAGAGCGGCGAACGTGCGATCCGAGAGAATGCCGAGCGCATACGAGATGATCTTCTACAAATTGACGGCATCTCCCTCGTTTCTTTGAGCGGGGTGCGGAACTACGAAATCTCCATTGAGGTCAGCGAAAACACACTACGCCGATACGGTCTTACCCTCAGAGAGGTCGCGAGCGCCGTTTCCAACTCTTCGCTTGATCTGCCTGCCGGCTCCATCAAGACCGAGGCTGGGGAAATTTTGCTGAGAACAGCCGCGCGCCGCTACACGGGTCGAGAATTTGAAGATGTCGTCATCCGCTCAAACATTGATGGCTCCCTGCTCCGCCTGGGCGATATCGCAACCATCATTGATGGATTTGAAGAGGACAAATTGGAAAGCCTCTTTAATGGCGAGCCTGCCGCCAAGATCAATATCTCAAGAACCGGCGACCAGGATGCGCTGGAGATTGAAGAGAAAGTTAAAACCTATCTGCAACGGCTCTCCCTGCCGACAGGTCTTGAACTCGACATCTTTGGAAGCCAGACAGACATTCTGCGTGATCGCATCAGCTTGCTTGTGCGAAACGGCCTGCTCGGCTTCGCACTGGTCTTCCTGGCCCTTGTGCTGTTCCTGGACCTAAAGCTCGCCTTTTGGACCAGCATGGGCATCCCAATCTCGTTTCTGGGCGGCTTGATGATCGCATCAGTGTTCGGCATCACCATCTCCATGGTGAGCCTTTTTGCGCTCATCGTTGTACTCGGGATCGTTGTTGATGACGCCATCGTCGCGGGCGAAAACATATTCGCGGCCCAGGAAGCAGGTCTTAAGGGTCAGGATGCGTCGCTCTCTGGTGTTCTAGGCATCGCAGCCCCGGTCACCGTCGGGGTAACCACAACCATGGCAGCGTTTGCACCGCTTCTGTTTGCAACGGGTGTCTTGGGACAAATCATGGCACCGGTCCCACTCATCGTTATCGCGGTGCTGCTTGTCTCACTCTTTGAAGCCTTCTTCATTCTGCCTGCCCACCTATCCAATTCCAAACGCTGGAGCCGGGGAATACTGGAGCGCATTCAAACCCGCGTCGGCGGTGCTCTGCTCACCTTCACAGAAACAATCGTTCGGCCTGCCGTTACGACTTGCGTCAGATTTAAGTATGCGACATTTGCGGGCAGCATTGGGCTCCTCTTCATCATGGTCGGGCTGGTGCAGGGCGGCTATGTGCGTTTCATCTTCTTCCCACAGCTTGAGGGTGACTCTGTTAGCGCGGCCCTCACCATGCCAGAGGGAACGCCCTTCGAGACAACCCGAGCCGCCACCCAAAAAATCGTCGATGCCGCAGAGCGCATCCGGGCGGAGATAGATGCCACTACCCCCGATGATGCCCCGAGCATACTCGCCCGCACATCCGTCACCGTTGGACAGCAATCCTTTGGCGGCGGGCCCGGCGGCGGCTCAAGCACCTCCGGGTCGCATCTCTCCATTGTGGACCTTGAACTTCCACTGGGGGATGCCAGAACACTATCTGCCCGAGAACTGGAACAGAGGTGGCGAAAAGAGATTGGAGAAATCCCAGGCGCTGAATATCTCGGGATCAACAGCTCGTTCTTTTCCAATGACCCCCCGATCGAAATTCAGCTGCGCCATGCGAACGAAGAAACAGTGTTGGTTGCCACTGATCGGTTGAAACGCGAACTCGCCGCCATCAGCGGTGTCGCGGAAATCGAAGACAATTTGGATATTGGCAAGCGGCAACTCGACTTTGAACTGACAGCGGCCGGGCTTGCAGCAGGCCTCACCACCAATGATCTCGCACGTCAGGTCCGACAGTCTTTTTTTGGCGAAGAGATCGAACGGTTACAGCGAGGTCGCGATGAGATCAAAGTCCTGGTGAAATACCCACTGGCAGAACGCCAATCTCTGTCTGAAGTCTATGACATGCGCATTCGGCTGGCTGACGGGTCGGAAGCCCCCCTGCTCACCGTCGCGACCCTTAATGAAACACGGGGGTATTCTGCCATTCAACGGGTAGATGGCCGTCGCATCGCCTCAGTCACAGCCGAAGTCGATGAAGAACAAACCACACCAAACGATGTCCTCGCCTTAATCGAGTCTGAGATCATGCCACGCATGCTGCGCGACATTCCGGGACTCTCTTACTCAAAAGAAGGAGACGCGCGCAGTCAGTCAGAGGATCTTGCCGCCCTTGGGCAGGGACTTTTGATCGCGCTCTTTGTTATTTTTGTCATGCTGGCAGTCCAGCTCCGCAGCTACATCCAGCCGTTGGTCATTCTGACTGCCGTGCCATTTGGATTTCTAGGGGCGATCCTCGGCCACCTCATCATGGGGCACGGGCTCTCTTTCATCTCTATTTTCGGCATGGTCGCCTTGTCAGGCGTGGTCGTAAACGACAGCATCGTTCTGGTCGACTATTACAACAAGTTGATCGAGCGCGGTGTCGAAGAGACACAAGCCGTTGTCGATGCCGCAGTGCGCCGGTTCCGACCGATTATGCTGACAACTGCAACTACATCCCTCGGCCTTCTGCCCATGCTTCTGGAGACAAGCGTGCAAGCGCAGTTCCTGATCCCCATGGCGATCAGCCTCGCCTTTGGGATACTCGTTGCAAGCGTGATGATCATCCTGTTGGTCCCGGCCCTCACAATGATCGTCGAAGAGTGGCGGGTTCGGTAAAACGTCTCCAGGAGAAGTGGCCAAGTTAGATATGGCGAATTTCCACCTAGAAACGCAACGACTGAATTGACGCCTTACTGCGGCGTCACACGCAGCACCTTGCCACCTTCGCCATCTGTCAGAATATAAAGAGAGCCGTCGGGTGCCATCTGCACACCGCGAATGCGACTTTCAAGTTCTGCGAAGAGGATTTCCTCTCCCACAATAGCGCCATCTTCAAGATCAATCCGGCGCACATCACCCGGCACAAGGCCCGCTACAAAAAAGTCACCGGTCCAGGCAGGAAAAAGCGTGCCCGTATAGAGATCGAGGCTCGCCGGAGCGATTGACGGCACCCAATATTTGAGCGGTTGCTCCATGCCCTCCATCTCCGTGAAAGGGGATATACGCGCGCCGGAATAATCAATGCCATAACCGATGACCGGCCAGCCATAATTCTTACCGGCCTCAATGAGATTAATCTCATCGCCACCCTGAGGGCCATGCTCGTTCATATAGACGGTACCGTCTGAGGTAATCACGAGCCCCTGCGGGCTGCGATGCCCATAGGAGTAAATCTCTGGCTTCACGCCCTCTTCTTCCGCAAAGGGATTATCTGTCGGCACACTGCCATCATCATTCAGGCGCACAATGCTGCCCAGTGTATTCGACAGAATCTGCGCTTCTTCCCGGTAGTTGAACCCATCACCGGTCGTCAGAAACAATTGGCCATCAGGCGCAAAGGCAATCCGCCCGCCATAATGCACGGGCGTATCCTTAAGCGGTGTCACCTCATAAATGACCTCAAGATCGCTCAGCGCCTTGCCATCAAATTTCGCGCGGGCGACGCGTGTGGCATTCGCCCCTGGATCGCCTGCTGCGTAGGAGAGATAGAGGAGCTGATTGTTGGCAAAGCCCGGGTGTGGCACCACATCAAAGAGACCGCCCTGACTTGCCCGGTAAACCTCCGGGACACCTGTGATCGGAGTCGGATCCAATTCCCCATCTCTGATCGCGCGCAATTGCCCATCAAGCTCTGTTACCAGCACGATCCCATCGTCAAGAAAAGCCGCATTCCAGGGAAAAGCCAGGCCTTCTGCCACAGTTTCAATCTGATAGGAGGCCGACGGTTCGCCAATTGCTGGTCCAATGCCCAAGGGGAGAAGGGCTGCCAGCGCCGATAGTGTGGCAGTTTTCCACATAGGTATGTCTCTGTCCGTGCCCATGGGCGATCCCCTTCTCATATAGATAAGCTTGGTCTTTACGTTATCTGATCATGTGACCATACTCCGCCAAAGATCAATACACGAAGATCAATACGCGATGGGGAAGAGATCATGAAATTTGCACGCCCAATAGGCAGCTTTTTTGCCGCAGTGATTGTCGCAATCATTTTGGGGTCAATCGCCTCCACCCACTTTGTGTTGGGCGCACTCACCGACCTCGGCGTTGAGATCCCAATGTCTGATCGCCTTTCCATGACCTTCCAGGACATTGTCGGCATTGCACCACTTTACGGGGCAATCATCGGAACGGGCCTGCTTGTTGCCTTCGTTGCCGCAATTTTTGTGACAAAAATAGCGCCCTCACTGCGGTGGTTTGTGTACCTGGTCGCCGGCGGCGCAGCCGTTGGCATCACGCTCTTCACGCTTCAAACAGCTTTTGGCGGCATCATGCCCATCTCTGGCGCCCGCTCGACCGGTGGATTTCTGGCGCAGATCGGTGTCGGTGCCATCGCAGGCTACGTCTTCGCCCGCCTGACCACTCCTCAGCAAACAGCCTGAATGACATAAAAAACGGCGGCACCTTTTAGGCACCACCGTTTCTGCTGTCGCATACCTGTAATCAGCGCGCTGAGAGGTAACCCTCTTTTTCAAGATAGGCGATGATCTGGTCCGCCGCTTCTTCCGCAGACAGTTCGTCGGTTTTGATCTCAAGCTCCGGAGCTTCCGGGGCTTCATAGTCTGAATCAATCCCGGTGAAATTTTTGATTTCGCCAGCCCGTGCCTTCTTGTAGAGGCCTTTGGGGTCGCGGCTTTCACAAAGCTCAAGAGGCGTATTGACGAAAATCTCGACAAACTCGTTCTCTTCAACCATTCGACGCGCCAGGCGTCGCTCGCTGATAAAGGGAGAGATAAACGAGACAAGCACAATAAGCCCGGCATCGACCATCAGCTTGGAGGCTTCGCCAACACGACGAATATTCTCCACCCGGTCAACATCTGTGAACCCAAGATCCTTATTGAGACCATGGCGCACATTGTCACCATCAAGCGTATATGTGTGACGCCCACGATCGTAGAGCTTCTGCTCTACGAGGTTGGCAATCGTCGACTTGCCAGAACCACTCAAGCCGGTAAACCAGAGCACAGCGGGCTTCTGATGTTTTTGCTCAGCGCGGGTCTCTTTATCGACCTTTAGGTCTTGCCAGACCACGTTCTGAGCACGGCGGAGGGAGAAGTCGAGCATTCCCACGCCAACAGTTTCATTGGAGCGCCGGTCAATCAGAACAAAGCTGCCCGTGTCTCTGTTATCCACATAAGCGTCATAGGCAATCGTCTGATCAAGGCTGAGATTACAAACCCCCACCTCATTGAGCTCCAGCGTTTTACCCACCTGTTGCTCAAGCGTGTTGACGTTCACCTTATACTTCAGGTCTGAGACCGACGCAGAGACGAGCTTGTTGTGGATCTTCATATAATAC
>JAJFGY010000110.1 GCA_021775935.1 Alphaproteobacteria bacterium | reverse complement strand
GCGCTTCCCGCTCGATCTTGAGCTGTATAATGCGGCGATCAAGCTCATCAAGTTCTTCGGGCTTGCTGTCCACCTGCATGCGAAGACGGCTGCCAGCCTCATCCATCAGGTCAATGGCTTTGTCCGGCAGGAACCGATCAGAAATATAGCGATCCGAAAGCGTCGCAGCCGACACAAGGGCTGCATCAGAAATCCGCACCCCGTGATGGAGTTCATATTTCTCTTTCAACCCGCGAAGGATGGAGATTGTGTCTTCCACCGTTGGTTCTTCAACCATGACCGGCTGGAACCGACGGGCAAGCGCGGCGTCTTTCTCCACATGCTTGCGATATTCATCAAGCGTTGTTGCCCCGATGCAATGCAGTTCACCGCGCGCCAGTGCCGGCTTCAACAAATTGGACGCATCCATCGCCCCATCTGTCTTGCCCGCGCCCACGAGCGTGTGCATTTCATCAATGAAAAGGATAATCCCCCCATCAGACGAACTCACTTCGTTGAGCACAGCTTTTAGGCGCTCTTCAAATTCACCGCGATATTTCGCACCGGCAATCAGCGCGCCCATATCAAGCGAAAGAAGTTTCTTGTCGCGAAGGCTTTCGGGCACATCGCCATCGACAATGCGAAGCGCCAAACCTTCCGCAATCGCGGTCTTGCCCACACCAGGTTCCCCGATCAGGACGGGATTATTCTTCGTGCGCCGTGACAGAACTTGCACCGACCGGCGGATTTCCTCATCCCGACCGATAACAGGATCAAGTTTACCGTTTTCCGCATCCTCGGTCAGATCTCGCGCATATTTCTTGAGCGCGTCATAGGCATCCTCTGCCGAGGCGCTGTCTGCCGTTCGTCCCTTACGCACTGAATTAATCGCCTCATTAAGCGCCTGCGCCGTAACGCCTGCTTCTTTCAAAATTCCGGCAGACGCCGCCCCTTGCTCAATGGCCAATGCCAAAAGCAGGCGCTCTGCGGTCACGTAGGAATCGCCCGCTTTCTTGGCGACCTGCTCGGCCTGGTCGAAAACACGCGCGAGTTCTGGCGCAAGATAGATCTGCCCAGCACCCTCGCCCTCGACTTTAGGCATTTTGCCAAGCTCAAGCTCGACCGCGTCCAACGCAGCATCAGGCCGACCGCCCGCCGCGCGAATGAGATTCGCCGCAAGGCCTTCTTCATCGTCGAGCAAAACTTTAAGAAGATGTTCCGGCGTGAACCGCTGATGTCCGGAACGAAGTGCCAGCCCTTGAGCCGACTGTACGAAGCCACGGCTTCGGTCTGTATATTTCTCAAGATCCATCGGGACCCCCATTCAAGCACGCACCGCTTGCCCCATTGCCATCAAGTGGTTCCAGGTGAAGTGGCTCCGGTTCACTATCCGGAAACACGACACATAAAGACTCGATGCAGGCCACAAACGAACGCCTTAGACACGTCACTTACTGAAGACTGTACCCAGCACTCAGATGGCGAAATGCCTTAGATCAAGACCAAACGCGATTGCACGAGCACAAGTATGCCGCACAAACCGTTGACGACTTTCCAAGATCACAGGGAATTTGGACCAAAAGTCCCAAATTCAAGAATGTGACCGCTCCCAAATGGAACGAACGGGATTGATCTGAAAACCGCTGTGCAGAGCCCCAACATTAGGCAGCCCGGACTGATCGCAGATTTCCTATCCCGGTCGGGAAGTATCGACTTGAAATATATGGGTGTGGCATACGGGCAACACAAGAGGATGCCCGCAATGAAAGATGAAAAAACGCGCCAAAATACGCCGACCTAGGCAGGAACGTCTTCCGACGCGGGCTTGTCACCCCCATCTGAATTGCCATCAGATTTGGCATCTGCCTTTGCCGCAGGTCGACGACGACGCGGTGCCCGACGACGCGGTGCGGGTTTTTCTTCGCCATCCGCCTCAACCGCTTCACTTACGGCAGGAGCGTCGCTGGCGACGGGTTTCTCAGATGCTTCGGCAGTCGACCGCTCATCGGAATTCGTCTCAGAAGCCTCTCCGTCAGCCCGACCATTTCCATTCCGGTCCTGGTTATCCCGGCGGCCCTGATTTTCCTGGCGGCCCTGATTTTCCTGGCGGTCTTGTTCTGGACGGTTTGCCTCTTGCTGCGCCTGGGCAGCAACAATCAGACGATGATAATGTTCCGCGTACTGGAAGTAGCTTTCCGAAGCGATCCGATCCCCTGACGACTGAGCATCTCGCGCCAGTGTCTGGTATTTCTCAAAGATATGGCTTGCCGTACCCCGGATTTTTACATCCGGTCCATTGCTTTCCATACTCCGGCTAAGGGGATTTTGCGGTTTGCGTCCGCGCCCACGAGAGCGCTGCTTCTGGTTTTGGCCCTGCCTCATATCACTCCGGCTCTGTCTACCGTTGAAAAATACGCCGTCCAATGCGACCCGGCGGCCCGTTTCCACATTTCTGCAGACAAAGCCACGAGACTAAAACTCGCCAGGACTAAGCGATTGCCCTTCATATGTGTGCCCATTCTGATGGCCTACACACTGACCCAACCCATGTCCAACACGCCCCATCATTGAGAGGCACAGTAGTCATGAAAGAATTTTCCAGACGCTCTAAGCCACGATATGTCCAGCTAGATTGCGTCCAATGGGGCTCACCACCAAGTATGCCCCTGCCCCCTCATCTCTAGCCCCTATCGGCGGCGAGATGTGTCTAGAGGCTTGAATCTCTGTAAGGAACCTACCCGCTGACCGCCTCAGGTCCAAATGTTTTTTTTGGACGTCATTTACACCGTCTTACCCTCAAAATCCGGGAAATCCCCGCCAAATCAGGATCAGCGCCCAACACCTCCAACCCGGCAGATTGGGCGATCAGGGAAACATCCTCCATCTGACCAATGCCGAGTTCCCAAAACGCCATACCGCCGGGCGCCAGAAGACGCGCGGTCTCCTGTGCAATCGCGCGATAGGCATTCAGCCCGTCATCCCCCCCATCCAGTGCCTTCATCGGATCGTGCAGCCGCACTTCTGGCGACAGTGTCTCGATCTCTGCCGACACGATGTAAGGCGGGTTTGAGATCACAACGTCAAAAGGTCCGGCAAGACCGTCCCCCCAGTCACCAAGTGTGAACGTGGCGCGCGCCAAAAGACCAAGCGCGTCCGCATTCGCGCCTGCAGCAGCAACCGCCTGCGGCGCGTAGTCCACACCATGTCCGTGAGCGTTCGGCAATTCCGACAGGAGCGCCAACAAGAGACATCCTGTTCCGGTTCCCAGGTCGAGAAGTTTAAGTGGCGCACCTGTGTCGGGGACATGGCGCAATACCGCCTCCACTAACGTCTCGCTGTCTGGCCGCGGATCGAGCGTCTGCTCATTGAGCAAAAAGGGTAGGCCCCAAAATTCCCGCGTCCCCAAAATACGCGAGACCGGTTCGCCCGAAAGACGCCGCTCAGAAAACCGCTCAATGGCCGCGCGTGCCTCACCGGGAACCAAGGCGTCGGGGTCTGCGATTAGCGCGATGTCGTCAATACCGGCAGCAGCCCCGATCAGAAGCCGGGCATCAAGCTCCGCCGACGCGATACCACCCGCACGCAGCCGAGCGACAAGGTCCTGGTAGACAGCCCCCCGCGTGGACCTGGGCAGATCAGCAGAATGCGTCACGCGTCAGTCTCTTCTCCAAGAGCGGCAAGACGCCCCGCCTGGTCTTCAGCAATCAGGGCGTCGATCAATTCGGCAACCCCGTCACCTTCCACAACCTTGTCGAGCTTATGCAAAGTCAGATTGATGCGGTGATCGGTCACGCGTCCTTGAGGGAAATTATAGGTGCGAATGCGCTCAGAGCGGTCGCCTGAGCCAACCTGGCCTTTGCGGTCATCGGCCCGTTCTTTCGCCGCCCGCTCCCGCTCAGCATCATAGAGCCGGGCGCGCAATATCTTGAGCGCTTTGGCTTTGTTTTTGTGTTGGGATTTTTCGTCTTGCTGCTGCACCACAAGCCCGGTTGGCAGGTGAGTGACACGTACGGCACTGTCTGTCGTATTCACATGCTGCCCACCGGCACCACTTGCGCGAAACACATCAATCCGAAGATCCTTGTCTTCGATCTCAATATCAACCTCTTCAGGCTCCGGCAGGACAGCGACGGTAGCCGCAGATGTATGAATACGTCCCCCAGACTCCGTTGCGGGAACACGCTGCACCCGGTGAACACCAGACTCAAACTTAAGCTTTGCGTAGACACCCTTGCCGTTGATAGAGGCAGTGATTTCTTTAAACCCGCCGACATCACCAGCAGAGATAGAGACAGGATCTACCTTCCACCCTTGTGATTGTGCATAGCGCTCATACATGCGGAAAAGAACCCCGGCAAAGAGCGCCGCTTCATCACCGCCCGTGCCAGCGCGCACTTCCAGAATGACGCTCAGATCATCGGCCGCATCTTTCGGCAATAGCAGAACCTGCATCGCATGCTCAAGTTCTGGTAGTCTCGTAGACAGCGCGTCCAACTCATCGCGCGCCATCTCCGCCATTTCCGGGTCGGCGAGCATTTCCTTCGCCTCAAGCTCAGCCTGCCGTGCGCTCTCTAGCCCACGCGCAGCTTCTGCCACCGGCTGCAATTCTGAAAACTCCTTGGAGAGCGCCACAAAGCGCTCCGGCGGAACGTCTGCATTCATCTCTGCCTGAACAGCATCAAAACGGCTGAGGATGACGGCGAGTTTTTCGTGAGGGATCATGGATGGTACAGCCAGAAAAGAGGAAGACAAGATCAGGGAGAGACTGGTCTCAGCTAATCTCCAGCGAGCACTGCAGACGGCGAGACTGCTTCGGCAGCGCGCGCAGCTTCAATCTCGGCTGCTTTCTCTTCAACAAGTTCGACCAGGTGATCGACCATCTTGTCGTTTGCCATCTTATGGTCTGCAAGGCCGCGCATGTAGACCATTCCAGAACCAGCGCCACCACCGGTAAATCCGATATCAGTCTGGGATGCTTCACCGGGTCCGTTGACCACACAACCGATGACAGAAAGCGACATGGACGTTGAAATGTGGGCCAACCGTTCTTCAAGAATGGAGACGGTTTCGATCACATTGAAGCCCTGGCGCGCGCAGGACGGGCAGGAAATAATCGTGACGCCCCGATGACGAAGATTGAGCGACTTCAGAATTTCAAACCCAGCCTTAATCTCTTCAACCGGGTCTGCCGACAGTGACACCCGGATCGTGTCCCCGATCCCTGCCCACAGAAGCGAGCCCATGCCGATGGCAGACTTTACAGTGCCGCTCGTCAGACCACCGGCTTCGGTAATACCCAGGTGCAGAGGACAATCAACAGCGTCAGCCAGGCCTTGGTAGGCGGCAACCGTCATAAAGACGTCGGACGCTTTGACACTGATTTTATATTCGCGGAAGTCATTGTCTTCCAGGAGTTTGACATGGTCGAGCGCACTTTCAACCATCGCGTCAGGACACGGCTCGCCATACTTCTCCAGAAGGGGGCGTTCCAGTGACCCAGCATTCACCCCGATACGAATGGAGCAGCCATGATCCTTTGCTGCTTGCACAACATCACGGACCCGCTCAGCAGAGCCGATATTTCCGGGATTAATCCGCAGGCAGGCAGCGCCGGCCTCTGCGGCTTCAAGCGCCCGCTTGTAGTGAAAATGGATGTCTGCAACGATGGGCACATTCACCGAGCGCACAATCTCTTTCAGCGCAGCCGTTGATGCCTCGTCAGGACAGGAGACACGGACGATGTCTGCACCTGCCTCTTCCAACTGTCGGATCTGTTCGATGGTAGCTTTGGCATCCGATGTCGGGGTATTGGTCATCGACTGCACAGTAATCGGTGCGTCCCCGCCAACCGGCACAGACCCCACATGGATTTGACGGCTCTTCCGCCGTTCAATATCACGCCATGGACGAATGCTCATATCGGGTCACCTGAAAACTGAGATCAGCGCTTCTATAGCAAATGCGGGGGCCGAACCCCAGCAGAGAAGCCACCTTGAAGGCCCCTGCGACATCAATTCGCGATGAGTAACAGTTGTTAGCGGCGCAGATCGTCTGGATTGAGCGATTTACCGGTCAACACGAGACCTGACGGGCCCGCAGCGCCAAGAAGCGCCCCATCAACAAAGATCTCAAAGGCACCAGCGTCGCGGGCGACCAGAATTGCCCCACCACCCACCGGCGCCCGGTACGTTTCACCCTCTGCCAGCGTCTGGTTCAGAAGAACCGACCCGTCTCCGCCTTCAATGCGAAGCCAAGCCTGCTTCAAGGCACGAACGGTAACCCGCGCGCCTTCATTCTCAAGCCCGTAAACACGTGCGCCCCCGACAGCAAGCGCCAGATCATCAGCGATTGTGACCGACGGCTCATCAGCAGAGGGAGCCGCAGGCGTAAGCGCCGCGACTTCAACAGGCGCCTCAGGCGTTTCAACGGAGGCCGCTATTGCTGTTTCTTCAGCTGCTATCGGCGCAATCGCTGCAGGCGCAATAACGGGTGCACTGCGAACAGGCTCGTTTGCAGCAGGCACTTCGCCGGTCGTCGCGGCAGCAGAGGCACTATCGCCTGCAAGGCTTGCCGGAGCCGATCGTCCAACCACAAGATTAGGTGTAGAAGATGGGGCAGTCGTACCGGAAGCAAGTCCAAGCCGCTCTGGTACCGGCGGAACCCGCTCCGTCACCATCCGGTCTGCCGAAACAGACAAGAGCCAGGCGCCGTATACACCCGCGCCCAGGAGAATAGCCAAAACAAACAATGAGCCCTTGGGAAGCCGGGCATCCTGGCGAACTTCCTGATAGGCAAATTCACCCAAATTAGCCGTCTCGACCTCAACCCCGGTCTCTGTTTTGTAGAGATTAACCAGATCAGCCGCGTTCAGCCCGAGATAGACCGCATAAGTCCGCACGAACCCGATCGCATAGGCGCGACCCGGAAGGTCGTCATGCCGGCTTTCTTCAAGCGCTTCAAGATAGGGACGGCGAATACGCAATTTGTCAGAAACTGATTTCAGGTCCTCGCCGGTTTTGAGCCGCGTTTTCCGCAAGACCGCACCGACCTCTTCCCCGTCCAGAGGAGTGTCAGCAGTAATGTCGCGCAAATGGATGCGACGACCTTCGTCGCCACCCTCAGCTGCAGCAGAAAATTTTGTCACATTCGTCATTTCAGTTTCCGAGCTCATCGGCCTTCCCGGTCTCCCACAGCGGATTTTGCACCCCTGTAAAGAGTTTCTCGTCTCACATGGGTTGCCTGCCTTGCAGCAACCCGGTTCTTGTTACCTGATGAGAATTGCCCGACACACAGCGGCTCAATCTCCGAAAAATTCAGGAAAACAGCCAATTTTGGGCTATTTCAACCTTCATTTCCCCTCACCAGGAGAAGTCTTATGCGCCAACAATCTCTGCAGAAGTGCGACGCCGCACAATACTAATCCCCAATTGTGCCCATCTGATGGTTAAATAAATCAAAAGACGCAGCATCCTGCAAATAAAGAGTTGCTCTGCATACGGCAAATTCTCTTTAAATTGCAACTCCTTGCGCGTCTGCGTAGCCCTGAAGCGCCTCGCGAACGCTTGCATCGGGTCGGGTGTAGAGATCTTCCATAAAGGCTTCAAGTTCGCTGACATTGAGCGAGCGAACCATCATCTTCACCGGCCCAATTGCAGCAGGCGACATGGAGATTTTTCGCAAACCAAGCCCAAGAAGCGCCATAGCTTCCAACGGGCTCCCCGCCATTTCACCACAGAGCGACAACGGAACTTTGTGACGCGCGCACACGAGCACAACCTGGCGCAAAAAGTTGAGAGCGCCCGGGCTCAGCAAGTCATAGCGATGAGCAACCCGTGGATTGCCTCGATCACTCGCAAACAGAAACTGGATCAGGTCATTGCTGCCGATGGAGATGAAGTCAACTTTTGGCAGCAAAGCATCCATTTGCCAGAAAAGCGCAGGCACTTCGAGCATCGTTCCAACTGCCACCGAGCGGGGCTTGTCGCGCCCATGCTGGTCGAGCCGGGCAAGTTCTTTATCGACGAGGGCCCGAGCCCGCTCATATTCAGAGACCTCAGCGACCATAGGGAACATAAGATGCAGGTCTCGCCCGACCGCCGCTGTTAAAAGAGCGCGCACCTGATGACGCAAAAGCGCCGGACGATCGAGCGCAATCCGGATCGCGCGCCATCCAAGGGCTGGGTTTTCTTCCTCAGCCTTCTGCATGTAGGGCAGCATCTTGTCGCCGCCAATATCCAGGGTGCGAAACACAACTGGCCGGTCCCCGGCACTCTTCATAACGTCGCCATAGAGCTCCACCTGCTCGCGCT
This sequence comes from Alphaproteobacteria bacterium, assembly GCA_021775935.1. GTDB lineage: Bacteria > Pseudomonadota > Alphaproteobacteria > Parvibaculales > Parvibaculaceae > Mf105b01. Next base: position 15,936 of record JAJFGY010000110.1, on the reverse strand, counting down.
GACTTGGCAGTTTTGAGGCAATCATGAACTGCAACTCAGTGCGAAACAGGCCAATGCCGTCTGCGCCGCTTTCTTCCAGGTGCGGCAGGTCCACCATCAGGCCCGCATTTACATTGAGCTCAACCTTGGCGCCATCAAGCGTGACAGAAGGTTCATGTCGGATCGCTTTATATTGGGCCTGACGCCGCGCCCGGAAACGGGCCTTCTCAGAATAGGCCTCAACAATGTCCTGGCTTGGACGAACATAGAGCTCGCCCGTATCGCCATCCACGATGATCGCATCTCCATCCTCGACGCGCTCTGGAATGTCATTGGCCCGCCCGATCGCAGCAATGCCTAACGCTCGCGCCACAATCGCCACATGCGCGTTCGCTGACCCTTCTTCCAGCACCAAGCCACGTAGCCGGTCCTTGTCATAGTCGAGCAGTTCCGCAGGCCCCATATTCCGCGCGACAATAATCGCATCTTCTGGCAGCGCTCCGCTGGCAGAGGAGAGAGCCACACCGGTCAAATGACGCAGAAGACGGTTCGCCAAATCGTCCAGATCGTGCAGGCGATCGCGAAGATATGGGTCTGTCTGCCGCATCATGCGGGCTCTGGTATCATTCTGGACCCGCTCAACAGCTGCCTCAGCCGTGAGACCTGTCTTCACGGCTTCCAGCATCCGCTTCAACCAACCCCGGTCGTTGGCAAACATGCGTGTTGCCTGCAACACCTCCCGATGCTCTCCGGCATGAGAGAGGTCAGATGTTGTGAGCATCTTGTCAATTGAAGAGCGCAACTCATAGACCGCTTTTTCAAGACGCTCTGATTCAATGGCTTCATCTTCCGCAATCAACCGTGTGACATGCACCCGCGGTTCGTGCAGCACCACATGGCCAAGCGCAATCCCGCCAGACAAGGATGTGCCCTCGAGATAAAGCGGTTGCTGGGCAGCAGCGTCCGCTGTTTCATCATCAGAGGAAATCAGGTCAGAGGCAGCAGCAAGCTCCGCCAGCACCATCGCAATCGTCTCAAGCGCTTCCACTTCTTCTTCAGAATAATGGCGCATCGTGCGGTTCTGAACGACCAGAACGCCCGCCACGCGACCCGACCGCAGAATAGGAACACCCATCAGCGACTTGTAGATTTCTTCACCAGTCTCCGGGCGAAAGGCAAAATTTGGATGCGCCTGCGCATCGGACAGGTTGAGAGGCCGTGCATGGGCGGCAATGTCGCCAACGAGACCAGTACCTACTTTAAGCCGGGTCTTATGCACCGCTGATGGCTTCAAGCCCTCAGTCGCATACAACTCCAACTCATCACTTGGTTGCATCAGGTAGATGGAGCACACTTCCGCGACCATGTTTTGGGCGATCAGGTGAACGACTTCGTCCAGCCGCGCCTGCGACTCGCTTTTTTCGGCCATGGCTTCGCGCAAACGGCGCAGCAGCACGCGTGGGCCTGTTGTCCCGGACATCAGATCGCTCCCCGAGAAAACCGCCGCACGCCCGGACCCACACAGGGGAAACGGGCCGCGATACTATGCGCCTTCAAAACCGCCATTTTGTCTTTCTGTGTCAGATGAACGCCAGTTATGCGGCAGCATCATCGTCAAGGCCATAGGCCGAATGGAGAGCTCGCACAGCAAGCTCTGTATATTCTGCAGAGATCAACACACTCACTTTGATTTCTGATGTGGAAATCACCTGGAGATTGATGCCCTTGTCCGCAAGCGTCTGGAACATTTTTTGAGCCACACCAGCGTGGGAGCGCATGCCAATACCAATGACCGAAACCTTGACGACATCCGTGTCGCTCAAAATCTGCTCATAACCGATGGTATCACATGCCCCCTTGATCACCGCAACAGCGCGTTCAAGATCTGCAACCGGCACCGTGAACGTAAGGTCGGTCCGCTCACCATCTTCCGAGATATTCTGAACAATCATGTCCACATTGATCGCTGCGTCCGCTAGGGGACCAAAGATGCGGGCGGCCACACCAGGCTGGTCTGCAACTTTGATAAGCGTGATTTTGGCTTCGTCCTTGGTATAGGCGATGCCACTTACAACTTCTTGTTCCACGATTTCTTCCTCGCCACAGACTAATGTGCCCGGACCAATATAGGCCGCTCCGCTGCCGGTTCCTTGAGGTGCATCAGGTGCATCAAAACTTGTGCGAACCTGGAGGCGGACCCCGTGCACCATTGCCAGTTCCACAGACCGGGTCTGCAGAACTTTGGCGCCAAGTGATGCCATTTCGAGCATCTCTTCGTAACTGATTTTATCGAGCTTTTTGGCTTTCGACACAATCCGGGGGTCGGTGGTGTAAACCCCGTCCACATCAGTATAAATATCACAACGTTCCGCATTGAGAGCCGCCGCCACGGCAACCGCGCTCGTATCAGAACCTCCGCGACCCAGCGTCGCAATTCGACCGTCCGGACTAATGCCCTGGAAGCCGGCAATAACAGCGACCTGACCCTGGTCAATACGCTCACCCAGTTTCGTCGCATCAATATCTGCAATGCGCGCCGCACCGTGGGCATCATCCGTCAGGATGGGGATCTGCCAGCCAAGCCAGGAGCGGGCGGAAACACCCATCTCCTGCAGCGTAATCGCAAGCAAACCAACCGATATCTGCTCACCGGCCGACACCACCGCGTCATATTCGCGAGCGTCGTGCAATGAGGCTGCCTCTTTTGTCCACGTGACCAGCTGATTGGTCGTGCCCGCCATCGCTGAAACCACGACCGCGACGTGATGTCCCGCGTCAACTTCGCGCTTCACATGGGTTGCCACATTGCGGATCCGATCTAGATCTGCAACAGAGGTACCACCAAATTTCATGACCAATCGGGCCATCATATCCAACCTTCACGCAATGGGCCCAAACCCGTTAAAATGGCGCGGTAAACTGGACCGCGTGGTCAGGCCATGCACATATACACAAACAAAAGCGGCTTGATTTTGAGGCAAGGCTCTCAAATACCCATCCGCTTTTGCGGGGCCATACATACTCGGATGAACCCCCATCCGCAACATGGGCGCCAACAGCAGCCCCCAAAAGGAGCGTTCTGGTGATTGACGCCGCGACGAGTGCCAATTCAAGCGTCGATAAGGACGAAATCGCCCGCTTTTCCGCCATGGCCGCCGAATGGTGGGACCCAACGGGGAAATTTGCGCCCCTGCATAAATTCAACCCCACACGGCTGGCCTTTATCCGAGACCGTGTTGTCGATCACTTTGGTCTGGACGCTGCAAAGAGTGCGCCATTTGAAGGTTTGAAACTTCTCGATATTGGCTGTGGCGGCGGGCTCCTCAGCGAACCCATGACACGGCTCGGTGCGAGCGTACTCGGAGCTGATGCAGGCGAAGCCAACATCAAAACCGCCAGCGTCCATGCGGACGAACAAGGGCTCAAAATTGACTATCGGGCGACCACTGCTGAGGCACTCGCAGCAGAAGGTGCCCAATTTGATGTCATTTTGAACATGGAGGTGATCGAGCACGTCGCCGACAGAGATCGCTTCCTTCTCTCCTGCGCCCAAATGCTGAAACCTGGCGGCATCCTGTTTTGCGCCACCCTCAACCGGTCTTTGAAAGCCTTCGGTCTGGCAATCGTCGGCGCTGAGTACATTCTTGGCTGGTTGCCACGTGGCACCCATGATTGGAACAAGTTCATCACGCCCGCTGAACTCTTCAAGAGTATTGAGCGCACCGGTCTTGAGGTGATGGAGGAAACAGGCGTCGCCTACAATCCTCTGAGCGATCGCTGGTCGCTGTCCACCGACATGGGCGTCAACTACATGATGGTCGCCACCAAAACGGCGCAGACCCAATGACCGACCCGTCTGGTTCAGACATTGATCTGGAACCAAAAAACAAACCCCGCCAAAAACGCGCCATAGAGACCTATGAGCGTGTGCTGGACGTCGCAGCTCGTTTGCTGGAGGAAGAAGGGGTGGAGCGCATCTCCACCAACCTGATAGCCGAAAAAGCCGAAATCACCCCGCCCACTCTTTATCGCTACTTCCCAAACAAATATGCGGTTCTGCGCGCACTGGGTGATCGGCTCATGCAAGAGCAGAATGGTGTTTTCGCCCGGTTTTTGACCGACGCTGGCGACAGCATCGAGGCCCAGATCGACGGAACCTTCGAAAACCTGATGGAAACACTTCGGGTAACAGAACAGCACCCCGGCGGCCTCTCCATCATGCGCGCCCTGCGTGCCGTTCCAACGCTGCAACAGGTCCGGCTTGCCTCCCACCATCAGGTGACCGACGAATGGGTCGAACATCTGAGCACGCTTTTCCCAAACATCCCCAAAGCGGACCTCTGGATCAAAGCGCGCCTCACCGTTGATATCGGATATGCAGCCATCGAAATGGCAATGGAAGAACAGGCAATCTCCTCCAAGACGGTGCTTCACGAGGCCACCACAGCCATTACCGCCTATTGGCAGGAAATCATCTCAAACTCAAAATAATAGTTATAACTATTATTTTGTTGACCCTCAGACCCAAAAGGGCTTTTATGTGCGAGCTGCATCGTCGCGGCACATAGGGGACACACAATGAAACCGGTCATCTCGGGCGCAAAAGCGCTACTGCTTGGAGCCGCTTTGGGCCTTGCCGCCTGCGGAGAAGCGCCGCAATCTGCCGAAGAACGTGCTGCGATCATCGCTGCTGCCGAAACACGGGTGCCGGACGACCCCATTCTTGCCGAAAAATATGAGCGGGCCTGCCAGGCCTGCCACGCAGATCCAGAGAACACAGCGCCCCTTTCCGGTGACAGTCGCGCCTGGACTTCAAGGCTTGAAGCCCGTGGTGCAGATGGCCTTTTGCAGAGCACCCTCAACGGCTTTGAAGGCATGCCCCCGCTGGGGGCCTGTCCCGATTGCGGCATGGATGATTTCAAAAAACTGATCGCTTTTATGGCGGGAGACACAAAATGAGCCTCACCAGACGCAAACTGATGATGCAAAGCGCAGCCGTTGCGGCGCTTGCAACTGGCAAGCCCTTCGCAGCCTTTGCCGAGGCCCCTGAAAAAGCGCCAGAACAACGGATCAAATGGCAAAACTGGTCCGGCTGGCAAAGCAGCTTCCCAGAAGCAAGGCTCGCCCCGGCAAACGCTGCAGAAGTTGCTGAGATCATTGCATCCAGTCCGAAACCGATCCGTCCAGTTGGCACCGGCCACTCCTTCACGGCACTTGTGCCAACCGATGGGACCATCATGTCTCTTGATCGGCTGACCGGCGTTTTGGAAACCAATGAGGACACATTGGAAGCAACGGTCGGCGCAGGCAGCAAGCTGGGCGACTTAGGCGCCCCCCTGGAAGAGCGCGGACAGGCGCTTATCAACATGCCCGACATTAATCGCCAGACTTTGGCAGGGTCGATTTCAACATCGACCCACGGCACCGGCGAAAAATTCGGGTCGCTTTCGAGCTACGTCACCGGGCTGGAACTTGTCACAGCCAAGGGTGAGACAGTCTGGTGCGACAAAGACAAGCAGTCTGACCTCTTCCAAGCTGCCAGGGTCTCACTCGGCTCGCTTGGCATCATCACCAAAATCAGAATGCAGAACCGCACGCCCCATCGCATCAACAAACGCACCTGGGTCATGACCTTCGATGAGATGATGGAGCAGGCAGACACGTTTGCCGCAGAGAATAGGAACTTCGAGTTCTACTACATCCCCTTTTCATCCATGTGCATGGGCATCAGCCACAATGAGACCGAAGAACCCCTTGCGCCTGCGATTGCACAAGATGATGACGGCGTGATGACCTTGAAAGCGTTAGCGGACTACCTGTCCTGGACGCCATCGCTGCGTGAATATTTCATTCGCTCTGCGCTGGAAGATCTGCCCGACGAAACCTTCGTCGACACATCCTGGAAGGTCTATCCAAGCGAACGGGCAGTTCGCTTCAATGAGATGGAATACCATCTCCCCCGTGAAAACGCCCTGACGGCGCTCAAGGAAATTCGCGCACTTGTCGAAGGGGAAAATCTCGACCTCTTCTTCCCCTGGGAATTTCGCTATGTGAAGTCTGACGATATCTGGCTGTCCCCGTTCCAGGGGCGCGAAAGCTGCTCCATTGCGATCCACAGATACTACGAGGAAGACTACAAGCCACTCTTTTCAGCCATTGAACCTATCCTACAAAAACATGGCGGCCGGCCGCATTGGGGCAAGCTCCACACCTTAAAGGCACCGGACTTCGCAAAGCTCTATCCGAACTGGAACGACTTCGGAGCAATCCGCCAGGAAATGGATCCAGACGGCCTCTTCCTCAATGCACATTTGCGGGAGGTATTTGGTGGTGCGTGACCTGCTTAATCAGATCAAATCCCGCTTTGATGGGTTGAGCCGTCGCTCCCTCCTACTCGGTAGCGCCGGGATCGCAACTCTCGGCCTCCTGGCTCTTTCGCGTCCCGCAAAAGATGGGGGGCCATCCGAACCCTATTTCGACAAGCTGGGCGCAGCCGTCACGGCAGCGGGTCTAGCGCGGCCATCCCTCGTCATTGATCTCGCGCGCCTTGACCAGAACATTGCGGTGATGAAGTCCCACCTCAGGCCCGGAATGGGATATCGCATCGTCGCGAAATCACTGCCGTCCCTACCCCTCCTCCGCCATGTTATGACCGCAGCAGATACCAACAGGCTGATGCTTTTCCACCAGCCCTTCGTCAATCTGGTGGCGATGGAAGAACCAGGTGCAGATGTCCTGCTGGGCAAGCCAATGCCCGTTGCCGCTGCCGCCCGTTTTTATGATCAGCTGGGTGCGACGACGTTCGACCCCGCCACACAATTGCAGTGGCTGATAGATACACCCGAGCGCCTGCAGGAATATCAGGTGCTTGCCAATGCACGTGGTCAGGCCATGCGCATCAATCTGGAACTGGATGTTGGTCTTCATCGCGGCGGCCTCACGGATCCGGCAGAGCTCAAACCCATTCTTGAAACCATTGACGCCGATCCGCTGCTCACATTCGCAGGCTTCATGGGATATGATCCGCACCTGGCGTCTGTACCAGACCTGATGGGCTGGCAGGGCCGTGCCATTGAAGGCTCGATGGATATCTACAAGTCATTTATCGATGGTGCTGCAGAGCATTACGGCGACAGTTGGAAGCCAGACGAGCTCACGCTCAACACAGCCGGCAGCCCGACCTATCAGCTACACAATCAGACGACGCACGCAAACGAAGTTGCCGTCGGCTCAGCGCTTGTAAAGCCCACCCATTTTGACACACCCACATTGGCTGACCATGTGCCCGCCAGTTTCATCACAACGCCCGTTGTGAAAACATCTGACAGCACCGACATTCCAGGCCTCGAAGCTTTGACCGCCCCCACCCGCCTGTGGGATCGCAACACCGCCCAAACCTTTTTCATCTATGGCGGCAATTGGCTGGCAGAACCTGTCTCGCCTCCGGGCCTGCGCACCAACGGCGTGTTTGGCCGCTCCAGCAATCAGGAAATGCTCAACGGGTCAGACCTCATCGAACTCGCGCCAAACGACATTGTTGTCCTGCGCCCAACGCAAAGCGAGTTCGTCTTCCTTCAATTCGGAGACATTGCTGTTCTCGATGGTGGGAAAATTACGCAGAGCTGGCCGGTCTTCACCCAAGGCGCCTAACGCCTAATTGGCTTTCGTTTTATCGGCTCCTGGAAGAGGTGCAACCGACACGCCTTCTTCGATCAGATCTTTGGCATCGTCCAACGTTGCTTCGCCGTAAATTTCGCGTTCGTCCGCCTCACCATAGTGAATGCGGCGGGCTTCATCGGCAAACTGATCGCCCACATAGTCGAAGTTCGTTTCGACATGGTGGCGCACCTTACTCATGAACATCTGCACCTGCTCGACAGCTTCTGTGGAAGGCGTGCCAGTGTTCTTTTTCCGTTTTGAGGTCACGACAGAGGGCGCCATCAGCGCTTTTTGAACCTTTGTCGTCTCACAATAAGGACAGGCAACCTCTTTCGCAGCGACCTGAGCGTCAAACGCCACAGATCCAGCAAACCAGCCATCAAACTCGTGGTCCTGCTCGCAAATGAGCCGATATTTGATCATGCCCTACGTACCAGAAATTGTTCCCGGTGCAATGATAGCACGATCATGGGTAAGACTTGGAATGCGGGAGCGCGCCTCATCAATCTTGGCGGGGTCAATCTCCGCCAGGATCACACAAGGGTCTGCCCCAGCTTCCGCGAGCACCTCTCCCCAGGGGTCAATAATGAGGGAATGACCATAAGTCTCCCGACCATTTTCATGGGGTCCCCCTTGGGCGGGCGCAACTACAAAGCAGCCCGTTTCAATCGCCCGGGCCCGCAGCAGAACATGCCAATGCGCCTCACCCGTCGGTTTCGTGAAGGCGGATGGGACCGTCAGAACTCCCGCACCCGCCTGGGCAAGCTGTCGATAAAGATGGGGAAAACGAAGGTCATAACAAACCGTCATCCCAAGCTTGCGCCCCGCACCAAGCGAGGGCAGATCGGCCAGAACAGCCTCGCCGCCCGCCCGATAATTTTTAGACTCGCGATACGCCTCACCATTCCCAAGATCCACGTCAAACATATGGATCTTGTCATAGCGCGCAGCGATGGCCCCATCCGGCGTAATCAGGAAAGATCTGTTTGCCGCCTTATCCTCTGCCACTTTGATAGCGAGCGACCCGATGAGCAGATTGATATTGAGATCAGACGCGAGCACCCGAAACGCCCTCAAAACTCTGTCATCTTCTTCGGCAACAATATTGGCAAAAAGACGTTTGGCACCAAGTTCCATCAGAGCAGTCGTCTCAGGCGTTGCGACAAACCGGGCCCCGGCCTTGGCGGCTTCGCGAATAAGCGCGCAGGCATCTTCTACATTGCGGTCAATGTCGGTGCTGGTCCTCATCTGCACACAGGCAGCGATAAAACTGCCCGCACGATTGGTCCCAGGTTTGGTCCCAGGTTTGGTCATTGATTAACCGGCAAGGATTGGATCAAGGGCACCCTTGGAATCAAGCGCGAAGAGATCATCGCATCCTCCCACATGGGTATCGCCAATGAAGATCTGCGGCACCGTGTGGCCCCCGCCTGAGCGGGCCATCATTTGCCGACGCAGATCCGGGTCCATGCCGACATCAATTTCTTTGAACGACGCCCCTTTTCGGGAGAGCAGTTTCTTGGCCTGATGGCAGTAAGGGCACATCATCGTTGTATAAATGGTCACATCTGCCATGGGTCACTCCTGAACGAAATTTTATGGCACGTCGCAGGCAATCAGAGATACATCTTATCGAAAGCTGCGTTCGAGCAAAAAGCGAAAGGCAACATCTTTCAATTCAGATCAAATGCGAAGTGCTCTAGGTTGCGCGATCATATAGGGGCTTCGTCCTGGGGAACAACCCGCGCCAGGGTGAGCACATCGACACTCAATGCGCCCTCAGCGCCCAGCCGTTTGGCGCAGGCGTCAACTGTCGCGCCGGTTGTCAGCACGTCATCAATCAATAAGAGCCGCATTCCCTCGACTTTCTCTCCTTTTCCCGGCGTTAACGCAAAAGCCCCGGAGACGTTTCGCCGTCGTGCACTGGCAGAAAGACCTACCTGCGCGCGGGTTGATCGCGTCCGGATCAACAAATCGGGAGCACAGGGGACACTTGAGAGTTTTGCCACGGCACGGGCAAGTTCGGCAGACTGGTTAAACCGCCGCTGAAAGAGCCTCGCTCGATGGAGGGGAACCGGAACAATAAGATCTGCGTCACGGAGCAGTTCAGCACCGGCATGAACCATCCACTTTGCAAAGAGAGGAACAGCTTCCAGCCGGTCGCCATATTTCAAGCGCGAGGCGAGCCGCCCGCTTACCTCATCATATTGAAGGGCTGCCCGCGCCCGACCGTAGGCCGGCCGGTGGGCGAGCATCTCAGCACTCAATGCCCCGGGCCCTGGGTCAAAGGGAAACGGAATGCCGCTTACGGGACACAAGGGAGCAGCGATGAACTGAAGGTCCCCCCAACAGGCCCCACACACTTGGGTCTCTCCCCATAGGGCCGATCCGCAGGAAATACATCTGGGTGGCAGCAGCATATTTGCCGTCCACCGCACCCCGCTCTGAAGCAGACTGGCGGATTTATGTAAATGAGACCCAAGCATTGTCATGACCTGAGGATAAGCTGAGAGAGGGTTTCAGCGAAAGCGTCTTGCGTGCGCCGACAAGATCGCCATAGTGCCGAAATGACCTCTGCCGCTGCCCCGTTTGACCGAAATCTCATCGCGCGCCGCCGTTCCCGCGCTGCACGGGGATTCGAACAGGCCGATTTCCTTGTAAGACGGGCTGCAGAGGAAATTGGTGGACGCCTGCACACCACCAACCGGTCTTTCAAACGGGCTCTGGATCTTGGGTGTCACACAGGGCTTCTCGCACGCGACATCTTGAGCCCATGTGGCATACCAAGCGTCATATCTGCTGACCTCTCACCTGACATGGTGGCAAAAGCACCGGCACCTCGCCTTGTCGCCAACGAGGAATTTCTCCCGATCAAGGCAGCCTCGCTCGACCTTGTCGCCAGCGCGCTCTCCCTTCACTGGGTGAACGACCTGCCCGGTGCGCTCCTCCAGATCCGACAGGCCCTCAAACCCGACGGGCTTTTTATTGGCGCCCTTTTCGGTGGAGAAACACTGCACGAGCTGCGCGATGTGCTGATGCTGGCCGAGACAGAGTGTGACGGAGGCGTCTCCCCGCGTGTCTCTCCCTTTGCAGACGTGCGCGACCTAGGCGGCCTGCTGCAACGGGGTGGTTTTGCACTCCCCGTCGTCGACGCAGATCAGATCGTCGTGCGCTATGACACGCTCTTTAATCTCATGAGCGACCTGAGAGCCATGGGCGAAACAAATGCGATCGCTGACCGCAGACGGGTGCCGCTGAAACGCATAACGCTCATGCGGGCAGCTGAAATCTATCAGGAGAAATACGCAGACCCGGACGGTCGCATCCGCGCGACGTTTGAAATTCTCTATGCAACCGGGTGGGCACCCCACGAAAGCCAGCAAAAACCACTGAGGCCTGGAACGGCAGCCATGCGGCTTGCGGATGCCTTGAAGACAGAAGAGATCAGCACGGGAGAAAAAGCACCACCGCGACCTAAGTAGGCGCGATCAGTTAGGCCAGAGATCTGCGATGGACTGGAGCAGACCCTGCACATTGACACCCAACACGAAAACGATCGTCAAAATCGCCGACGACACAAAGGCAGCAATCAGTGAGTACTCAATAGCAGTGGCACCCTGCGTATCGCCTTGCCACTGAGCAACCATCTTGCGCAGCGTATTCAATCTGCTCTCTGAACCAAACTCGCTCACAGAAAATCCCTCAACATTGCAATCAACGGCTCGTCAGCCGGTGGCATTGGGTAATCACCCATTCTGGCCGGCCGCACCCATTTCAGCGTCTGTCCTTCCACAGGCGACGGATTGCCTTGCCACTTCCGACAGACAAAAAGTGGCATCAACAGGTGAAATTTTTCATAAGCATGGCTGGCAAAAGTAAACGGAGCGAGACAAGAAGCGGTCACATCTATCTCAAGTTCTTCTTTTAATTCGCGGATTAGAGCCATTTCTGGTCCCTCTCCGGGCTCGACCTTTCCACCGGGAAACTCCCAAAGACCCGCCATCGACTTGCCTTCGGGCCGCTGTGCCAACAGCACGCGGCCTTCAATATCAACCAGCGCACAGGCTGAAACCAAGATAACAGGAAGGGACGCCTCACCCATCAGGCAACCCGCCCGGCAATGGGAACGACATTTGAGGGCTTGGGTTTGCTCCGAAGGTCACGCTCAAACCGACGCACCAATCGGGCCCCACCACGTTCGGGTACATTGATGGTTTCATACGTCGCCTCGCTAAACCCTTGCCCGCGTAGGACAGCTACCGACGCTGTATTTTCTGCATAGACAATTGCCTGCAATGTACACAGCCGGAGTATGTCTTTCCCAAACGCCACTGTCGCAGCAACAGCTTCGCGTCCAAAGCCCTGCCCCCAATAGGGCCGTCCCAGCCAATAGCCCAGCTCAGCCGTCCCATCTCTCAACATCATTAAGGCCGCGACGCCGACAAAGCCACCGCTCGCCTTCTCTTCAATCGCAAATCTGTAGGCGACACCGCGGACACGCAATGCTTCCGCCTCATCAATCCATTGGTGGGCGGCAGGCACATCAAAGGGAAAGGGAATGGTTTCTGTCTTTTGCTGAACCAGAGGGTCGCCACCAAATTCACTCAGCTTCTCTGCGTCGCCCTGAGCGATCCACCGAAGGGTCAACCGGGGGGTGAACAGGCTACGAGTGCCCAAACCACCTGCGATAAGGCCATCGCCTCTTAGTGCGTTGTTCTTCAAAATACCCTGCCTGCCCCAAATACGATTTCGACAGCTGCCCGATATTAACTTCGGTAATCCGCGTTGATCCGAATGTACTCATGCGTCAGGTCGCAGGTCCAGACCGTCGCTTCTGCCCGTCCCACGCCCACATCCACGCTGATCTTGATATCATTGCCTTTCATATGGCGGGCAACGGGTTTTTCATCAAACCCTTCGACAGCAACCCCGTTCTTGGCAACATCCACCCCACCGATCTCAATCTTCAGCTTGTCACGGTCAGCTTCTTCACCAGCCTTGCCAACAGCCATCACGATCCGGCCCCAATTGGCATCTTCACCCGCAATCGCGGTCTTGACCAAAGGTGAGTTCGCGACAGAAAGCGCGATCTGTCGCGCCGCTTTATAACTCGCCGCGCCCGTAATCTTGACTTCGATAAATTTCGATGCGCCTTCCCCGTCTTTGACAACCTGGTGCGCCAGATCAAGCATCAGCTCATTCAGCGCATCCCGAAAGTCGCGCAATCGCGGGTCGCCTGCCCGTGCGATTGGCCGCGTCGTTACACCCTCCGCTTCCGCCTGCGCCATCGCGCCACCCGTCGCAAAGAAAAGCACAGTGTCGCTTGTGGAGGTGTCACTATCGACAGTGATCGAGTTAAAGCTATCACGCACGCCGAGCATCAAGAGCGTTTGAAGCACAGACGCAGGCAATGCGGCATCGGTGAAAAGGAAAACAAGCATGGTCGCAAGATCCGGCTGGATCATGCCAGACCCCTTCGCAATGCCATTTATCCGAACGTCGACATCCCCGATTTTGACCGTCTTTGTCGCAAGTTTTGGGAAAGTATCGGTCGTCATGATCGCCCGCGCCGCAGCATCCCAACCTGCCTCGCCGCGATCAACTGCCTTCGTCAAGGCATTGCCAATGGCATCCCCATTCAGGACTTCGCCAATAACACCGGTAGACGCAATAAAGACGTCCTTTTGACGACAGCCTGTGATCGCAGCGGCGACGGACGCGGTCTGCCGTACGGTCTGCAGACCGGCTTTCCCGGTAAAGGCATTCGCGTTCCCCGCATTGACCACCAGAGCCCGGGCCAAACCGCCCTCTAAGCTGTTCTGACACCAGGTGACCGGCGCAGCCGCCGTTTTCGAGGTCGTAAAGACACCACCAACCTGGGTGCCTTCTGCCATACGCACGACCAGAAGGTCGTCGCGCTTCTTATACTTGGTGCCGCTATTGGTTGTAGCAAGCTCAACACCTGCAAGTGGAGGAAGCTCTGCAAGTGTCGTAGGGGCCAAAGGCGACACCGGCGGAAGGACTTTCTTCTTCGCGCCCTTTTTGACAGTCTTTTTTGCAGCAAGCTTTTTGGATGCAGATTTTGCTTTGGGCTTGCCGGCCCCAGCAGTCACTGATGTTGCAGATGTCTTAGACATGAATAAGCACCCCTAATGTAAAAATCCTATCAGGCTCACCTGGATGAGCCGGGCACAATTCATATGGCTTATTCTTCGGGCGCGAGCAACGGTCTCGAAGGTTCACCATCCGCGCCCACAATCTCAATCGCCGCCGCCGCGCGCATCTCGTCCATCATGGTCTGGCCTTCTTGCTGAGCAAGCGCCTCAATCACCTGATCTTTCACAAGGTCAAAGCCAGGCACTTCCTGCAGACGCCGGTCTTCAACCTTAATCACATGCCAGCCAAATTTCGTCTTCACGGGAGCCGAGATTTCACCGGCCTGAAGCGCAAACGCCGCGTCGTTAAACTCAGCAACCATCGTTCCGGCCGTAAAATAACCTAGATCGCCGCCCTCAGCGCCACTGGGGCCTGTGGAATGCTCTTTGGCAAGCGCCTCAAAGTCGCCCCCGGCATTGAGCGCCTCGATCACGCTCTGCGCTTCTTCTTCCGTCCCAACGAGAATATGGCGCGCTTTGATCTCTTCGCGAGGCTCAGCATTGCCAACCTGCGCGTCATAGAATTCCTTCGCCGCCTCATCGGTAATGCGCGCGGCGATCAGCTGGGTCCAATAAACGTCCCGCAGCGCCTTATTCTCGTAATAGGCAAGACGCCGCTGAACGCCAGGATCATCGACAAGACCCTTCGTCCTGGCATCGCTGGAAACAATGATCCGGTCGATCAAAAGGCTCAGTAGATATTCAAATTTCACGTCATCAGGGACGCTGGCAAGTGCCTGAGCCGTCTCTTCCTCGGCCAGCAAAAGGTCCGAAAACCGGATTTCCACCCCGTTTACCCGCGCGACAATCGTGTCATCATTCTCCTCCGCATTTGACGGCGCAGATACGCTCAAGGACATCGCAACGATCAAAGCAGCACTGAGGAGCCAGGCCGACATCCGTCCGGCCAGAGAATTCAACGAAAACATCATGGGAAGAGAACCTTGAAGAAAGCATCCAAGCCCGGTTCATCCGAGCTTCAGGTGAGGTCCTATAGTGAGGGGTCATAGTCTCTCACACAAGAGTGAGGCCATTAAGATTTCGCAATGAATGCAAGAGATTAACGATAATTCACCCCCAGGCCTCCAGCTCGTGGGAAGCGTTGACAAGGACCCAGCCCCCCCTTACATCAAGTGGGTTCGGTTGGACGCTTTTTCAGGATGAAAGCGGCCTACTGGCTCAATTACTGGGCGCCCCTAGCTGGCCTATCGTCAGCATGCCGGCCGCCCCAACAAGGTGACATGACCTGATGGCTAGCTTGGGCGCATTTGCCAAGCGGATCTTTGGCTCCAGCAATGACCGCAAGATTAAATCCCTGACAGCGCGCGTGAGCGCAATCAATGCGCTCGAACCAGAAATGGAAGCCCTGTCAGACGACGCCTTGCGCGCAAAGACGCAGGAATTTCGCGGCCGGCTCGAAGCAGGCGAAACGCTGGACGATCTTCTGCCCGAAGCTTTTGCAACTGTCCGTGAGGGCGCCAAACGGAGCCTGGGGCAACGCCATTATGATGTTCAGCTGATCGGTGGCATGGCACTCCACGAAGGCCGAATTTCAGAAATGAAAACCGGTGAAGGCAAGACCCTTGTCGCCACCCTGGCAGCCTATCTGAATGCACTCCCCGCAAACGGCGTGCATGTCGTCACGGTGAACGACTATCTCGCCAGCCGCGATGCCGCCTGGATGGGTGAGGTGTATGCATTTCTTGGCATGAGCACAGGCGTCATCCTGCACGGCATTGCAGATGAAGAGCGACGCGCGGCTTACGCTGCCGACATCACATATGCCACCAATAATGAGCTGGGCTTTGACTACCTGCGCGACAATATGAAATATCAGCTGGACGCCATGGTTCAGCGTGGTCATCACTTTGCGATCGTCGATGAAGTGGACTCCATCCTCGTCGATGAAGCACGAACACCGCTGATCATCTCAGGTCCACTGGAAGACAATTCAGAACTCTATGTATCCGTCGACAAAATCATCCCGCTCCTGGTGGAAGAAGATTTTGATCTGGATGAAAAAACCCGCACAGCAAACCTCACCGAAGAGGGCAATGAGCATGTTGAAGAACTGCTTCGCGAAGCGGGCATCATGGAGGACGGTACGCTTTATGATGTAGAGAACATTTCTCTTGTCCATCAC
>JAJFGY010000109.1 GCA_021775935.1 Alphaproteobacteria bacterium | reverse complement strand
CACCTGCCTGAAATGCGATACGTGTGGCGGCACGAGCGGGTGTAGCTGAGGCGTTTGGGTGCTCAGCACGTCTCCGAATGAAAGCCATCACCTACGAATTTATACCGGGGGTCCAGGGGCAACAAAATTGACGCCTGCGTTTGCATCCCTGGATGCCCGGAACAAGTCCGGGCATGACGGTAGAGTTTTGATTTTCTCACCGAAACCTAGGTCTCCTCATCCTCATAAGTGAAGACCTCTTCCAAAGGTCTGCCAAACTCTTTGGCGATGAGGAAGGCCAATTCCAGTGAGGGGGAATAGTTCGCCTTCTCAATCGCGACGATGGTCTGGCGCGTCACACCGACCCTTTCGGCCAGTTCCTTCTGCGTCATTTCATCATGATCAAAACGCAGACGGCGAATGGTGTTGGCAACGCGGGTCTTTTTGCTCTTCGCATTCACCATTGCTCAGACACCCTTCCGGTAAAAACGGAACTGAACCAGGGACGCAATGATGTCCGCGCCTGCGAAAGAAAACATCACCAGGTGAAAGACGAGGAAGGCACTTCCGCCGAATGCCAACACCAGCATGGACAGAGCAACCCCGGTGCCGGTGAGGTAGTGAGCGATTTTGAGGCTCTTTAGCTCAATCATCCGGTCGCGCTCATCCATCAGGTAGGCAGTCTCGTCTTCCAGGTCCCCTGCGAACTTGGTGAGCACGATATTAAAGGCGATGACCAGAACGAAGGTCACCACAATGGTCGCCACGACCAGTCCAAGAATGCAGGTGCCGAGCAGCGCCAAGGCGTCCGGTCCCTCAAAGCGCCCTGCCTCCACCAGCCCAGACACAACCCAGCCATAAGTGCTGAAGACCAGCACCATGCTGGTGAGGTAGGCGATGATGTTTCTCTCTTTGAAAGACAGGGATTGGGGCATGGGGTCGATCTCCTTCTGACGCGCTATTTAGTGGGACATCCGCGTCGCCCCACGTCTACTCTGATGGACAATATGTATGCAATACCTGACTTATAGTCAAAAAATTTTTACTTTCTTATCCCCCCACCCGGTTGGATCCCAGCTCGTCCTGTCTGAGGTTGGCCTCATCCGAGCCTCCCAACAGAAGCCGTCACCCCCGGATTTATTCCGGGGGTCCAGGGGCTACAAAATAGAAGCCTGCGTTTGGAACCCTGGATTGCCGGAACAAGTCCGGCAGTGACAGAATGGGGAAACAGCAACTCAAAGGAATCTATCGATGCCCAAAGGATATTGGATCGCGCACGCGACCGTCACGGATCAGGCGAAATATGACGAATACCGAGCAGGTGTCGCTGCGCCGTTTGAAAAGTATGGCGCGAAATTCCTCACGCGTGGCGGCGCGTTTGACGTGGTGGAAGGCAGCGCGAAAGAGCGCCACATTGTGGTTGAGTTTCCAAGCGTTGAGGCCGCACGGGAATGTTTCCACTCACCGGAATATCAAGCCGCTAAAGCAAAGCGCAAAGGCGCGTCTGAGAATGATGTAATCATCGTAGCGGGGGTTTGAGGGAAGGACCCAAAAATGCACGTGGGTGTCCTGCTCCTACCCACAGGTTTGACGCCGCCGATGTCAGACCAGATTGGACGTTTCTGCAAAACGCCTCTGCGACGGCCTAACAAGCTCTCCTTCGCTTTGCCCCCCTCTGAGGCGTCCGGGCCCCGACCCCCTCAGAGCTGAACTGGACATCGCGCCCACCCTATATTAAAACGCCAGTTGCATTTAGGGGGGGGGTCAAGTGTCATCCATCATCGTTCAATCCAAAGCCATGATCGCCTTTGCGTCGCTTTGGTATGATGCGCGGGCAGCAGCCAATGTCTCCATTCCTGGAAAATCAGATCTTCCCCTTCGCGGTCTCGCAGCCTTTATGCCCAATCTCCTCTTGCATCAAACAGACGCGGACGGGCGCTCGTTCTGCCTTCTTTTTGGAACGGGTCTGGTGGACATATTTGGGGAGAACCTCACCCATACCTATCTTGAAGAGAGCATGGCCGCTGTTGATGCCACCAAAAGGCGGGAGACGTTTGACAGCTTCTATGGGGAGCACGGACGCGGCGCGCCCTTCGGCAGATGGGTCAGCGGTCGGCTTAACAGCCGAGCCGGCGAGGTGATGGAGTTTGAGAGCCTCGCCTTACCCTATGTCGAACCCTCGGATGGATCGACGCGGTCTATGGTCTACGTGGTGCCACTTGGCGCGCTTGCATATGGCGACCGTCTCATCCCTCACTTCGCAGAAGATATGGTTGAGATGTTTGTGCCACAAGGCCCCCGGCCGGGCTGGCTTTCTCCCTAGAGCCTTTGTGTCGTCAGCCCGCCCTGGGTGAGCGCCTATTTTTTCTCAGGAGGTGGAATGTGGCGCAAGTGCAGTTCCCGCAGCTGATGATTGGCAGGCTCGGACGGCGCGCCCATGAGCAGGTCTTCTGCCTGTTGGTTCATCGGATACATGGTCACTTCACGAATGTTTGCCTGGTCGGCAAGCAGCATCACAATGCGATCAACACCCAGCGCAATACCTCCGTGAGGCGGCGCGCCAAAGCGGAAGGCATTCAACATGCCGGCAAAGTTTTTCTCCGTATCCTCGTGGGCATGGCCTGCGATTTCGAAGGCTTTGAGCATGCACTCGGGGTCTGCATTCCGGATGGCACCTGACCCAAGCTCGTAGCCGTTGCAGACCAGGTCATATTGCTGCCCCATAACATCCAATGGGTCTTGCGTGTTCAGCGCGTCCAGCCCTCCAACAGGCATGGAGAACGGATTGTGGGAGAAGTCGATCCTGCCTTCCGTCTCGTTGAACTCGTAAATCGGATAATCGGTAATCCAGCAGAAGCGGAAAACATCTTTCTCAATCAGCTCTAGTTCAGTGCCAATTCGGGTTCGTGCGTTGCCCGCGAGTGCGGCTGCTGGAGCTTCCTTGTCACAGGCAAAGAAAAGCGCATCGCCTGCTTTGACGCCTGCTTTTGCCGCCATGCCTTGTAGAATTTCGGCCGGGAAGAACTTCGCAATCGGACCTTTGCCAGATAGCGCGCCGTCCACTTCTTCAAAAACAATATAGCCGAGACCTGCTGCCCCCTGATCTTTGCGCGCCCAGTCATTGAGCTTGTCAAAGAACGACCGCGGTCGATCGCCAGCACCCGGTGCTGGAATGCCGCGCACAATGCCGCCGCCCGCGATCACGTTCTTGAATGCCTTAAACGTCACATCGTCTGGTGTGAAAAACTCTGTGATGTCGACAATCTCAATCGGGTTGCGAAGGTCCGGCTTGTCATTGCCATATTTCAGCATCGACTCTTTATAGGGAATACGGATGAAGGGGGCTTTGTCGGCCACACGCGGCGTCGCCATCGCACTTGCAAAGGTACCGAACGTGTCTTCAGCCACCTTTTCCATCACGGCGAAAACTTCGTCCTGTTCCACAAAACTCATCTCAACATCGAGCTGATAGAACTCACCGGCGGAGCGGTCTGCGCGCGCATCCTCATCACGGAAGCAGGCGGCAATCTGATAATACCGGTCGAAGCCCGCCACCATTGTCAGCTGCTTAAATTGCTGTGGCGCCTGAGGCAATGCGTAGAACTTGCCAGGGTGTAGACGGCTTGGCACCAGAAAGTCTCGCGCGCCCTCTGGGCTGGATGCGGTCAGGATGGGTGTCTGGTAATCCAGGAAGCCCTGATCTTCCATAGAATTGCGCATGGCACGGATCAGCTTGGAGCGCAGTACGATGCGCTCATGCATGCCATCGCGGCGCAGATCCAAAAAACGATGCCGAAGGCGAATCTCTTCCGGGTATTCCTGCTCCCCAAAAACCGGCAAGGGCAGCTCTTGCGCCTCAGATAGGATCTCAGCGTCTTTCACCAGGACCTCAATAGCACCGGTTGGCAAGTTGGCGTTCACTGTGTCTTGCGCGCGCGCAACGACAGGCCCGTCAATCCGCAGTACTGATTCTGCGCGCACCTGCTCGGCCACCTTAAAGCCCTCGCCCATGTCCGGGTCAAAAACGAGCTGCGTCAGACCATAATGGTCGCGCAAGTCGATAAAAAGCAGACCGCCATGGTCGCGCTTTCTATGGACCCAGCCCGAAAGGCGGACCGTCTCGTCAACATTGGATTTCGTGAGCTCGCCACACGTATGGCTGCGATAAGGGTGCATTTTGGCTTCAACCCTGAAAAAAGGCAGGAATTTTGGGCGGAGCGGCAGGCGCCGAGCCCGGTTCTGGGAGCCGAAAAGCGCATGGGACAGGTGATTTGTCAAGGTCTTCGCGCCTCCCCCCTTGTCTGGCGGTGTGGTGAACCGGGGGGCGACAGATTGTCCAGATTGCGGTATAGGGGCGGCATGGAAATTATCACGACTACGGCTGCGCTCGAAACAGCATGCGGCCATCTGGCTAAGGCCTCCTACATCACTGTCGATACCGAGTTCATGAGGGATTCGACCTATTGGCCCATCCTCTGCCTGATCCAGGTGGCTGGACCACGGCACGAATACATCATTGACCCGCTTGCGGAGGGTATTGACCTCACGCGCTTCTATGAGTTGATGACAAACCGCGACGTGATCAAGGTTTTCCACGCTGCGCGGCAGGACATTGAGATTTTCTATCATGAGGCGCGGGCAATTCCGGACCCGCTTTTCGATAGCCAGGTTGCGGCTATGGTCTGTGGTTTTGGAGAATCTGTGGGCTACGAAACCCTGGTGCGAAAGCTGGCCAGCGGCAAAGTCGACAAATCATCCCGGTTTACAGATTGGAGCCGGCGCCCCCTTACCGAGAAACAGCTCAATTATGCCATTGCCGATGTGACACATCTTCGCAAGATCTACGACGTGCTTGCGCGCCAGATCGCCGAGAATGAGCGTGTTGCCTGGGTTGGCGAAGAAATGGCGATCCTGCAAAATCCCGAGACCTATGCCCTGAGGCCAGAGGCTGCCTGGAAACGCCTGAAAATGCGTGTAAAAGGACGCAAAGCGGTTGGCGTGCTGATGGAAGTTGCTGCATGGCGCGAACGCCAGGCGCAGGAGCGGAACATGCCGCGCAACCGCATCATGAAAGATGACGCGTTGTTTGAGCTCGCCAATCAGCAGCCAAAAGACCTGAAAGGTCTGGACAATCTGCGCGCTGTACCGCGTGGCTTCTCCAACAGCCGCTCTGCACCAAGTCTTCTTGAAGCCATCCAAACGGGCCTCAACCGCGACGAAGCGGATCTGCCTGATATTGAAGATCCGCGCCCTCTCCCGTCGGGCATCGGCCCTCTGGTCGAACTGCTCAAAGTGCTCCTGAAAATGCGCAGTGAGGAGCACAATGTTGCGCCAAAACTGATCGCGAATGTGTCCGACCTTGAGCAAATTGCGGCATTTAGGGACGCAGGGGTCAAAGCATTGTCTGGATGGCGTCATGAAATTTTTGGACGTGATGCCATAGCCCTAAAGAATGGGGAATTAGCGATATCCGCGCAGGGACGCCAACTGAAAGTCACCCGCATACAGTCCGAAAGTTTAAGCTCGTAACCTCTTGTTTACCTTATGAGTTTGCCGCTTCTCATGTTAACTAGAATTTAGAGTTCTCCCACGATCCTGCCTGTAACGGGTAATTCAGGGACGGGGATCAATCATGTTTTCAGGGCTTCTCAATGCCAGCATTGGCAAACGCATTTTTGTGGCTGCCATCGTACCTATCATCGGTATCGCGCTGTTTGCGGCCTATATTGTCAGCGCTGAATTCTCCCGATATGCGTCGCTCAGCCAGCTGCATACGCTGGCAACAGTCTCCCCAAAAATCAGCTCTGTGGTGCATGAGCTTCAAAGCGAGCGTGCGCTCTCGTCGACCTACATTACGACGGGTGGCAGCGGCGCCTGGGCGACACGTCTTGATGAGCAGATTGCATCTTCTGATGCTGTCCTGACGGAAATCCTCCCCTATCTGCAAGCCTTCCCAGCTGCCAAATATGGGGCAACGGTCGAAGACCAGCTCACTGCTGCGCTCGCGGAGATCGAACGTCTGGAGGGTTTCCGTGACCGTACGAAATCAATGCGGACAACCGTCGAAGCCACCTCAGAATATTATACTCAAACGATCCGGCAGCTGCTCGACATTGTCTCAGTTGTTTCGTCACTGGCAAATGACCCTGAAATCAAGGGCAAGAGCATTGCCTATACAAGTCTGCTGGAAATCAAAGAGCGCGCCGGTCTGGAACGCGCCATGGGAACCCGCGGTTACGGGAACAAGTCTTTTGACTCTCTCACCCATACTGATTTTGTGACCCTCATCGGTCAGCAGGATTCCTATCTCGCTGTGTTCCGCGCCTATGCATCACCTGCTTCCGTTGCCTTCTATGATGAAACGGTCGCCGGTACCGCAGTGGATGATGTGGAGTATTGGCGCGATATCGCTGTCGAAGCCGGCTACGACATGCTCTATGACGACATCACAGATATTCAGTGGTTCGACGGCATCACTGCGAAGATCAATCTGATCAAACAGGTCGAAGAGTATGTGTCTTTGAGCCTCATTGGCTCCGCAGATCATGCGCTTAGCTCTGCCTGGACGGCATTGCTGGTGACACTCGTCGCCTCAATCGGCTCTCTGATTGTTGCCGGAGCTGCCTGCTACATTGTCGGTCGCTCCATCACCAAGCCGCTTGCTGGGTTGCAGGATGTCATGGGTGAGGTCGCAGACGGCGCTTTCGATATTGAAATTGCCGGGAAAAACCGCCGTGACGAGATCGGGGACATGGCCCGCGCAGTCGAAGTCTTCCGGGATCAGGGGGCTGCTGGCGTTCGCGCCAAAGAAGAACAACAGATCGCTGAGAAACGTGCCGCGCAACAGAAGCGCGAAGAGCTGAACAAGATGGCGGATGATCTGGAAACGTCCATCGGCCAGATGATTGATGCTCTGACGTCTTCCTCAGGTGAGCTGGAGCAAACCGCTCGTTCCATGAGTAAACTCGCGGGCACGACCAACGACGAAGCTATCTCTGTTAGCAATACAAGCGCTGGGGCCACTCAGAATGTTGAGACCGTTGCTGCCGCTGCAACCCAATTGTCGAATGCAATTGGCGAAGTAACGGAACAAATCTCGGTATCAGCGGCGCTGACGCAAGAATCCCGCGCGGCATCAGAACAGACAGATGTTCAGATGAACAATCTGGCAGAGGCGGCCAATCGAATTGGTTCAGTCATGGAGTTGATCCAGGAAATTGCCGAACAAACAAATCTCCTAGCTCTCAATGCAACGATTGAAGCGGCACGAGCGGGTGATGCAGGCAAGGGTTTTGCTGTCGTTGCCTCTGAGGTTAAAGATCTCGCTAATCAGACTGCAAAAGCGACGGGCGAAATCTCCGATCACGTGAACCGGGTTCAGGAAGAAACCCGGACCGCTGCTGAAGCAATGACCGGCATTGCAAGTAAGATTGACGAGATCAACCAGGTAACTTCTGCGGTTTCTGCGGCAGTTGAAGAGCAGAGTTCTGCGACACTGGAAATCTCCCGGAGCGCTGAGGAAACAGCTGAGATGAACCGGAACGTTTCTTCCAGCGTTGAAACGGTGCGCTCTGCAGCTGAGCAGACCGGGTCTGCGGCCAATAAGGTTCTGACCTCTGCTGAAGAGCTTTCCCAGACGGCAGTAGATCTGCGCAAGCAGGTTGGTGACTTCGTTGCCTCTATTCGCGCTGCCTGACGTCGAGACCGTCCCAAGACACCAGATACTCAAAAGGCCGCTTCAGACGACGTGGCCTTTTTTGTTTCGTGACCTAGATGATTTGCGTTTTGGCTTCTAAGTCGAGCGTGCGCGCCAACGCAGCCAAACGTTTCTCGACGACTTCCCCACAAAATGCCTGATGAGAGCGTTGTACGTTAAGGGTCAGTGCGCCTTTGGTGAGGACCAGCCTTGTATAGGGCAGGACACCTACGCTGGCAGCGCAAAGTGTAAAGGCAAGACGAAACCCAAGTCCCATGACGCTGGCACGATGATGTTCTTCTTCCGCCAGCAGACGTGTTAGTCCGTTGACAGCTAGAGGCTCCCCCGCCCCTTCATGCCTATGAAAGGCTGTGCGGGCCAGGAACACACGTTCTGAGTGCGATATACCAGACAGTGGCGCTAGCAATGTCTGCTCCAATGCGTGTGCCGCACGATAGTCGGGGTGCACATACCACCCTATGTCCGCGAGACTACAAGCAGCCAGGCGCAGACGCTTTTGGCTCTCCGTTTCACCCAAACCGCTTTGCTCGAAAAGAGGGGCAGTCCAGTCCGCCAGTTCGCGTTTGTGCTCGGGAAACCGCACGAGACGTCTGGCGAGGTCACTTGCCCCGGCCAGCAACGGATCACGTGCCTGTTCCTGCTCTGAAAGCTGATCAAACAGCACGCCCTCTCTCAGCCCGTAAGCTGAGATTGCCACTTTCTTTATTTTTGTCGTTGCTATCAGACGGTTGAGAACGAGCGCACCAACGGGCAACGCACCGACACGCCTGGATGAGACATCTGGAATTTTTGCAAGCGACTTTGCCCCCAATTTCTCAATCAGTTTTGCAAGATCTGCAGCTTCTGCGGCGGGGATTTCATAGTCGTGGAGAACGCGAACCGGATAATCGTTTTGCGCCATGTGGATGCGGGCCAGGTTTCGCCAGACACCGCCAACAGCATAGAGGGTGCGCCCTTCCCCCTCGCCAAGCCAATCTACTTTTTCAAACGCCTTGTCGACGTCGCGCAAAACTTCCTTCTGCGATAAGCCGCTTCCGAGAAGGCGCAATGGCCCGAGCGGCAGGGTCTCTCCCCGACCCATTTTCCCCTGCTTTATATCGACAAGCTCCAGACTGCCCCCGCCCAGGTCGCCCACAATCCCATCTGCTTGGGGAATGCCCGATAGCACGCCAAGAGCTGCATATTTTGCTTCTTCTTCACCAGAGAGAAGCTGCATGCTTAAGCCTGTTGTCGCTTCTACTTGCGTCGTGAAGTCGGCACCATCGGTTGCATCACGAACAGCAGCTGTTGCCACCATGGCGACGTGTTGAACATCTAGTTGGCCCAACAGTGCTGAGAACCTGTTCAAGGCATTGAGCGCACGCTCCACGCCCTCAGGGTCGAGCTTGCCCGTTTCGCTCAATCGGGCGCCGAGCCCCGCCATGACCTTTTCGTTGAATATGGGGACCGGGTTGCGTTTTGCCCCCTCATAGATCACCAGCCGAACAGAGTTCGACCCGATGTCAATTATTCCAAATCGTCCCTTAGCACCCAACAAAACCTCACCGCCGCCCTTGGCGTCAGATCTGTCAGTTTTGTGCGGGGGGGAGGTCACTTGAAGAAGGTTCGTTTCGCTTTAGTGATTTGCCGCGGCCCGACAAGCTCGCATTGTTCATGAAGAAGGTGTGCGCGTTAAACGGTTCCACCCCAGTTTGCCGCTCAATACGCTGATAGCGACCGTCCGGCAACATATACCAGCTTTGCTCATTGTCCTTTACATTAGCAACCATGATTTGGTCGAGAATCTGCTCGTGAACTGTGGGGTTGGTCACCGATACAAGGTTTTCCACACGCCGGTCCAAGTTTCTGGGCATCCAGTCCGCCGACGAGAAATATATTTTCGCCTCGTCTGAGGGCAGTTCATGGCCATCGCCAAAGCAAACGATTCGAGAATGCTCCAGAAAGCGTCCCACGATGCTCTTAACCCGAATATTTTCTGACAGACCGGGGACGCCTGGACGCAAGCAGCAAATGCCGCGAACGATCAGATCAATTTGCACACCCGCCCGGCTTGCAGCGTAGAGCGCATCAATGATGATCGGGTCGACCAGGGAATTCACTTTCACCCAGATAGAGCCTGGGCGTCCGGCCTGGGCATGTTCCATCTCTTTTTGGATGTGCCCTAAGAGACGTCCGCGCAGGTTCTTTGGCGACATGGCGATTTTTTCAAGGCGTTCTGGCTCTGCATATCCTGTGAGATAATTGAACACCTGGGCCACATCCCGCCCAATAGCAGGGTCGTCGGTGAACATGGACAGGTCTGTGTAGATTTTCGCCGTGATCGGGTGATAGTTCCCCGTTCCCAAATGCACATAGGAGCGAAGCTGACCGCCCTCGCGGCGCACGACCAGGCTCATCTTGGCGTGCGTCTTGAGTTCAATGAAGCCAAAGACCACCTGCACGCCCGCGCGTTCCAGGTTACGCGCCCACACAATGTTCGCCGCCTCATCAAAGCGTGCTTTCAGTTCAACCAGCGCGGTTACAGACTTCCCGGCTTCGGCGGCTTCAATCAATGCCTGAACAATGGGTGAGTCTTTGGAGGTCCGGTAAAGCGTCTGTTTGATCGCCACCACTTCCGGGTCAGCAGCTGCCTGACGGAGGAACTGGCAGACAACATCAAAACTTTCATAGGGGTGATGAACCACAAAATCCTTTGCCCGGATCGCGGCAAAACAATCGCCCCCGAAATCCCGCACCCGCTCGGGGAAACGGGCGTTGTAAGGCGGGAATTTGAGTTTTGGAAAATCATCAACGATGAGCTGATCTGTTTGGGCCAACCCAATCAACCCGTCCACCAGGACAAGCTCGCTGTTTCCAACTTCCAGCTCCTGGATGACAAGCTTGCGCAAGCTCTCGGGCGTGTTCTTTTCCATTTTCAGGCGGATAACACTTCCGCGCCGACGGCGCTTAAGAGCAGACTCAAAGAAGCGCACCAGATCTTCGGCTTCTTCCTCAATCTCAATATCGCTGTCGCGCAAAACCCGGAACGCGCCCTGGCCGATGACTTCGTAGCCTGGAAACAGACGGTCGAGAAACAGACGGATCAGGTTCTCCAGGCTCAGAAAACGGATTTCCCCGTCAGCATCTGCTGATGGCGGCAGGCGAATAAATCGCTCGATCTGCTGTGGGACAGGGAGAAGGGCATTCATCAACTTGCCATCTGTCACACGGCGCAATTGAAGCGCAAGACAAAACCCGGAGTTGGGGATAAAGGGAAAGGGATGGGCTGGATCAATCGCCAGCGGCGTTAGAACCGGGAAAACGGTTTCCAGGAAACGGGTTTCGAGCCATGAAAACTCATAAGGTGCGACTTCGTTCGCATCAATGACTGAGATATGCTCTGCCCTGAGTTCAGTGCGAAGCTCTTCCCATTGGCGCTGTTGCTCGGCCATGAGGAGATACGCCGTCTCATTCACCCGTTCCAGCTGCTGGGCCGCCGTCAGCCCGTCCTGGCTGCGGGTTTCCACACCAGCATTAACCTGACCGCGCAGCCCGGCGACGCGAACCATATAGAATTCATCGAGGTTGCTGGCGGAGATTGAGAGGAAACGGAGGCGCTCAAGCAGAGGATGGTTTCGATTGTCGGACTCTTCGAGCACACGTTTGTTGAAAGCCAGCCAGGACAGCTCCCGGTTCATAAATCGCTCAGGCGATTCCGGGTCTATAGGTGCCACAGCATCGGTCGTGCCCTCCGCAATCTCTCTGAGTTGCGTGTCCTCATTGGCGGCGTCTGTTGGCAGTGGCGTGCTCATGCGTCAGATCTCACAGGTGCGTCCAGCTTCGTGCGTTGGACCAGCAGTTTCGGGTATTCCTTTGAAATCTAACTCAAAAATGTAACCGAGTCATGACGATGGGGCGGCGCTCTTTAGAACTTCGGCCACCAAAGGCACCGTAATGCGCCGTTTATCGGCCAATGCCGCCTGATCTATGGCCGCGACCAGCGTTCGGGCAACCTCGATGGACCTGTCCATATGTGAGGTGAGATATCGCAGCGCCGGTTCAGGTGCCACCAATTGCCGGTCCTGGAACAGTTTTTCGAGCACAGCCCGCAAAAGCTCATCATCGGGTGTGCCCAGTTCGGCGGTGACAACTGCCCTCAACCGGGAGGAGAGGTCAGGCAGATGAATGTCCAATTCGGCAGGTCCCACCTTCGATGTCATTAGAAGGTGGGCTCCCTCCTCCTTCGTCAGATTGATCAGATGAAAGAGTGCGGTCTCCGCCTCCGGTAAGAGCGCGTCGACATCTTCCAGAAGGATCGCCTTAGCCGCACAGAGCGCGGGCACACGGGCTTCCTCAAGCTCGCTGGCATCCAGGGCGACCGCACCGCTCGCGGTCTTCCAGACAGCCCCCAGATGGCTTTTCCCAGCTCCAGGAGGGCCGACAAGCATGGCAGCAGGGGTTGGCCAGTCTGGCCAGGTGTCGACCAGCCCGACCGCGGCCTTGTTGGCGTCGGCGACTAGAAAATCTTCGCGCCCAACCGCCGCCCTATGAGGCAGATCCAAAGGAAGTTGGGTGGGCAGCTGAGCTGGCGTCACGGAGCGTCCTTATCTGGGCTTGGACTGGTTTCACCCTGGTAGAGCGCACTCACGAGATAGCGGGCAGCGGCAAAACGCACCAGAACCCCCAAGGCGGCTGCAACGGGGACCGCCAGCAACATGCCCACAAAGCCAAACAGAGAGCCGAATGCGAACAAAGCCAGCATCACCCAGAGCGGATGAAGCCGGACCCGGTTCCCGACGAGGTTTGGCGTCAGGAAATTTCCTTCAACAAACTGCCCAACCCCAAAAATCGCGGCGACAGCAATGATCCAGCCATAGTCCGGCCAGAACTGGACGACGGCAATAATCATGGCGAGCACAAAGCCAACGATTGTGCCCACATAGGGAATGAAACTGATAAGACCCGCGACCACGCCCACGATAAAACCAAAATCAAGACCCAGCAGGGTCAGGCCAATAGCGTAAAAGCTGCCAAGGAGAAGGCAGACCGCGCCCTGCCCCCGCACGAACCCAGCGAGCACTTCATCCACTTCCCGGGCAAGCGCGCGTAGGGTGGCAACATGATCTCGTGGCAAAAGGCCGTCAATGCGAGCGACCATGTTGTCCCAATCCAAGAGCATGTAAAAAGCGACGATGGGGGTGACAAAGAGCAGCGACAAAAGTCCGATGATGGCGATCCCGCGCTGCCATAGGTCTGCCAGCGAGCCCAGAAGCATGTTCAGCATGCCGCTGGCGCCTTCGCTAATTGCAGCCTGAACGTCAGTCCCTTCGCCAGCCAGCAACTGGGCCAAGCGTCCCTCGCTTAAGCTGATCGCCAAACCTTTGGCACGCTCCGCCAGCCGAGGCACAGCCTCCAGGAGCGCCACTGTCTGCTCGAAGGCCACTGGCATCAGCACGACAAGTGAAGAGAAAAACAGCAGGATGAACAAGCCAGTGATGACAGAGGTGGCAGCGAGCCTCGACAGACCCCATTCCTCAAGTTTGTCAGCAGCCGGGTCCAGAAGGTATGCCGCCGCAAGCCCCGCAACGAAGGGCAGCAGGACCCCACTCAACAACCATGTCAGGAAAATGAAAACAACGAAGCCAGCGATCCAAATCAGCGCCTGACGTTGGATGGTCATGATTTTTCCTCTTCCTTCAAAGCGTATCGCCCGTGTGCTGTGCGGCGGCAATAATGACCGATGTTAGCGGACGGCTGCCACGTACCAGTAACCTTCGACGCTGTTCAAGGTGAGGCTTTTTTGCGCCATGTTGAGTTCCAACGTATCCACGCTGCCGACATAATCCAATTCAACCTGGGCTCCCTCTGTCGAGATCGCAACGATCGTCATGTTCTGGATCAGTGGGATCTGATTGAGGCGATTTCGAATGATCTGCCATTCGCCGATGGATTCATATGCAACCGATGCGGAGAGAACGGCCCGCTCTGCGAACCGAACAGTGCTTTCGCGTTTCCATTCAGCCTGGGTTGCATCGACGAAACGTCCGGCCAAACGATAGGCCGCCGTTTGTAGCGAAGGCGCACTGGTTTCGCTGCCAGACCAGGTTTTGGCAGAACCATCCCCAACAGGATAGGTCACAACGCGGACGCGGAGGCTTGCTGGCGTATCACCGGTCTGCGCATGAGCGACCATGACCCTGTTTGCCCCATACCGATTGGCGAGGTTCGATAGAGCAGGCCTGTCCCCTCCCAGAGCCTGTTCAACGCTCAGCGTTGTCATGTCACCAATATCGCCCAGCGGCATGACCATTGGGGTCAAAATATTATCCAAATCCGTACCAGCCCAGGCGGCTGTCCAGGCGTTGCCCTCATCCCAAAGGCGGTCGCCATTCTGATCAGTCAGGACCGGTACGATAACTGCCGTTCTTTCTCGGCTTTCAGAGAACGGAATTGACCGGGCGGTAAACACACTGCGCACCGCAGCGGGCTGAAATTTTACGCTAAGGGTCGCCAGATACCGCGTCGCCGAACGCTTCTCATTTGCCACCTGGAACGATCGCACCATGCCTTCCGCCATCGCAACATCGACGGTGGGCAGGAGCGACCAGTCGCTTTGAAGTGCCAAACGCTTAAGCAGAATTTGCAAAGCGCGACGCTGACCTTCGCCGACGGCGGCATTCCGCGCCAACGTCGCTGTCTCAGCGGTCGCATCAATAGAAACGCCAGTCACTGTGAAGACATCTGCAGCACGCGTAGGCGTGGCAGCACCAAAAATCAAAAGAGCCAGTCCCAACACGGCGCCGATCTGAGCCCTGCCGCCGATATTCCTGGTTTGCTGTCTCATACTCACCCTTTTTCAGAAATTGGCCTGATTTGGCCTCGGGCATTTCCAACAAAATCGAGCCATTGAAAATGCCCTAAGTGTTTGTTTTAACGCGCTTCCCGGGCGGCGAACCGCTCACACGTCGCCTGAAAGCGCTGTAGTGATGCGCTGGTTCGAGGCAATTTACAACATTGATTGCCCACCATGAAGCGCCACGAGGGCCAAAATGGGGCTAATTCACCTTAAAGTTCGCCTTGCATCGACGGACGTTTTGAGGTGTTTTGAGCGCGGATTTCGGGGTTGAACCTCGTCGATTCCACCTATCCAGACGCAAGGCACTCCAGCTCTCATGACAAACTCCTCTGATGACCGTCCCAATCGCTACACCTACCGCGACGCTGGCGTGGATATTGATGCGGGAAATGCGCTTGTAAAAGCCATCGCGCCGCTGGCCCGAGCCACAGCCAGAGCCGGCGCAGACGCGAGCCTTGGCGGATTTGGCGGCTTCTTTGATCCCAAAGCTGCCGGGTTTAAGGACCCGCTTCTGGTTGCTGCAAATGATGGCGTCGGAACCAAGCTCAAAATCGCGATCGAAACCGGCAAACATGACACGGTCGGTATCGACCTCGTTGCCATGTGTGTGAATGACCTCATTGTGCAAGGTGCAGAGCCCCTCTTCTTTCTCGACTATTTCGCCACCGGCAAGCTTGAGCTCAAGGAAGCAGAAGCAGTTATCGCCGGGATTGCCAAAGGCTGTGAGATGTCAGGCGCTGCCCTCATAGGCGGCGAAACCGCTGAAATGCCCGGCATGTATGCAGAAGGCGATTATGATCTCGCGGGCTTCTCGGTAGGCGCTGTTGAACGCGACGCCGTGCTGCCCCGCCCGGATGTGGGCCCAGGCGATGTGCTGTTGGGCCTTGCTTCGAGTGGTGTTCACTCCAATGGTTTCTCGCTTGTTCGTCGCCTGTTGAGCGATCACAAGATTGGATTTGATGCGCCATTTCCCGGCGGGTCAGGCGAAACCGTAGGGGATGTCCTCCTCACGCCAACGCGGATTTACGTGAAACAGCTATTGGCTGCGATGAAAGCCACTGATGGCATTAAAGCACTTGTTCACATAACAGGCGGCGGGTTTACAGAGAACGTGCCTCGGGTCCTGCCTGACAATATTGCCGCTGAAATTGATGGGGCGAGCTGGTCTCAACCCCCCGTCTTCAAGTGGCTCGCGGAGCTTGGCGGCATCGACAATGCGGAGATGGGCCGAACCTTCAACTGCGGCATCGGTATGGTTGTCGTTGTTGATGCCCGGAGCGCTGATGCGGTGACAGCTGCACTGGAAGCAGAAGGCGAAACAGTGTCGCGCATAGGAACACTTCGTGACGGTGAAACCGGCGAAGTCGTCATCACCGGTCAACTCGGGTCTGCCACATGAAACTCGGTGTTCTTTTTTCAGGCCGCGGAACCAATCTTGGCGCGTTGATTGAAGCATGCAAAGACGAAGACTATCCGGCGGAGATTGCCATTGCGATTTCCAACAATCCCGATGCCGAAGGCATTGCGATTGCAGAAGCGGCTGGCGTTCGTGTGCAGGTAATCAATCACAAGGAATTTGAAGATCGCGACACGTTTGATGCCGCACTCGACGCAACCTTGCGGGACGCAGGTGTTGAGCTCGTGTGCAATGCTGGCTTTATGCGGATATTGACGAGTGGATTTGTCAGCCACTGGCATAATCGGCAGCTGAACATCCACCCTTCATTGCTACCGGCCTTCAAGGGCCTGCATGTTCACGACCGGGTTCTTGAATCTGGCGTCCGCCTGACCGGGGCCACTGTGCATTTTGTTCGAGATGAGATGGATGAAGGCCCCATCGTGGCACAGGTCGCGGTACCGGTAGAACCTGACGATACTGTCGAGACATTGACGGCGCGTGTGCTCGTCGCTGAGCACAAGATCTACCCTATGGCAATTCGTCTGGTGGCCGACGGGAAGGCGCGCGTACAAGGTGAGCGCGTTGTGATCCAGGGCATGACAGAGTCAGAAGCAGGTCCGCTTTACGTTCCCGCACTTGACTAGCCTGACAGGACACTGATGTCGCAGAGTATCCCGAAACTGTCTGGTCCAAGACAGACGGTTTTTATTTGGTGTGCGCGAGGACGTTGATCAGCTTTCCAGTGGGATCGGCCAGATAGAAGCGGCGAACACCCCAAGGCTCATCTGTCAGTTCATATTCAATCTTACAGCCTAACTCTCTGGCGCGCTGATAGATGGTGTCCACATCATCGACCTCGATTGACATGTCTGGAACCGGCGCCCCAGATCCGCCTTCTGCAGCGATGCTCATTTGGGTTGGGGCGGTTTCGCCCGACGCAAGAGTTGCGATCCAACCGAGATCCATCACGGATTTTAGATCGAACAGGTCTGAATAGAACTTCTGCACCTCTTCAACAGAAGACGCTGCTACATTTGTCACGATGCGTTTAACGACCATCAGTCTGCCCCCATTTGTGGGACCATCGTACCAGCCAGTGCGGTCAGTGTCAGTCTTGTCCACAGTCAAACAAAGCTGGAATCAGAACTAAAAACGGGCCCGCTCAATAATCCCCCCTCGGCTAAGAGTTGGGGTGAGCAGGCCCGTTTCCAAAATTTGCGATCTGGAGCTTAGCCAACAAGTTCCGCGTCGGCGAAGAAGAACTTAATTTCTTCTGCAGCTGTCTCAGGCGCGTCTGATCCATGGACTGAGTTTGCTTCAATGGATTCAGCGAAATCTTTGCGGATTGTGCCGTCAGCAGCATCTGCCGGGTTGGTCGCGCCCATGACTTCGCGATTTTTTGCGATGGCGTTTTCGCCTTCCAGAACCTGTACTACAACAGGGCCAGACGTCATGAAGGAGACAAGGTCATTGAAAAAGGGACGTTCTTTGTGGACGCCGTAAAATCCTTCGGCCTGCTCTTTGCTCATTTGAATACGCTTGGAAGCCACGATGCGCAGACCGTTTTCTTCAAAGCGAGCAATGATCTGACCGGTCAGATTGCGGCGGGTCGCGTCAGGTTTGATGATCGAGAATGTGCGTTCGAGAGCCATGTGGCGTTCCTTAAATTCAGTAAGTTGCCGGATGTGACCGGTTTGCGCCCGCATTGGGCTGGATTTGGCGCGGGTTATAGCCGGGCTTGGTGGCGTCGGCAACCGGCCCGTGCTAGATAGCCAGCTTTTCCGCTCGATGGCCTCTCCAATACCCGCCATCACCTCACTTGTGTGTCCCCATGTTGCATATCAACGACATTACCTACCGGATTGAAGGTCGCCTCCTCATTGACCATGCAACCGCTGCCATTCCCGCCGGTCATAAGGTGGGCCTTGTAGGCCGCAATGGGTCAGGTAAATCAACCCTTCTGAAGCTCATAACGAAGCAAATTGAGCCAGAAACCGGCAGTATTTCGATGCCCAAGCGTTCGATCATCGGCTCGGTCGCTCAGGAGGCGCCTGCCGGGCCCATCAGTCTTTTGGACACCGTGCTGGCAGCCAACAAAGAGCGCGCCGCCCTGCTGGAGGAGGCCGAAACGGCCACAGACCCGCTCCGCATTGCGGATATCCAGACACGTCTGGCAGATATGAACGCACATGCCGCTCCTGCTCGTGCTGCCATCATTCTGGCGGGTCTCGGGTTTGACGAAGAAGCTCAGGCACGCCCCTGCTCAGATTTTTCTGGCGGGTGGCGTATGCGCGTTGCCCTTGCAGCGGTTCTCTTTGCTGAACCTGATTTGCTTCTGCTGGATGAACCAACAAACTATCTGGATCTGGAAGGGGCAATCTGGCTTGAGAACTATCTCAAGACCTACCCCTATTCCGTCATCATTGTCAGCCATGACCGGGACCTGTTGAACCGCTCGGTTCAGGGGATACTCCATCTCGACCAACAGAAGCTCACTTTTTATCAGGGTGGCTATGACCGGTTCGAGCGCACCCGGCGCGAAAAACAAGCGCTGCAAATGGCCATGAAAAGCAAGCAGGAAGATGCCAAACGGCATATGGAGAAGTTTGTTGAGCGCTTCCGCTACAAGGCCAGCAAGGCCCGTCAGGCGCAAAGCCGCTTGAAAGCACTGGCGAAGCTTGAGCCCATTCCAGATCTTGTGGCAGACAGGATGCTGCCGTTTCATTTTCCCAATGCTGAAACCCCGCTTGCCTCGCCTATCGCCCGGTTAGAACATGCCGCTGTTGGGTATGAAGAAGGCGCACCGGTCCTTTCGGGCATGGATCTACGGATCGACCAGGATGACCGGATCGCGCTTCTGGGGGCCAATGGCAACGGTAAGTCGACCTTTGCCAAACTCCTGTCCAACAAGCTGAGCACCCAGCGCGGACACTTCTACAAATCCAAAAAGCTGCGGGTCGCCTATTTCGCGCAACACCAGCTTGATGAGCTTCATGTGGACTGGAGCGCCTATGATCACTTCCGGGAACTCATGCCCGATGCAACACAGGCCCAAGTTCGTGCGCGCACAGGTGCCGCGGGTTTTGGGTCGGACAAAGCAGATACACTGGCGGGGAAACTCTCCGGCGGGGAAAAAGCGCGGCTTCTGTTTTCACTTGCGACTTTCCATAAGCCCCATCTGATGATCCTTGATGAACCGACCAACCATTTGGACATTCAGGCCCGTGAAGCCCTCGTCATGGCGCTGAACGAATTTGAAGGCGCTGTGATCCTTATCAGCCATGACCGGCATCTGATTGAGATGACTGCGGACAGGTTGTGGCTTGTCGCCGATGGAGGTGTCTCGCGCTGGGAAGGTGATCTTACAGATTACCAAAAATGGTTGCTTGATCCTGCGCGCAGGGCCGGGCCGCTCTCCCATATTGATGAGGAAGAGAGCGGTGTTCCCGAAGACCCGGAAGCAACACGCAAGGAGCAACGCCAGGTCGCTGCCAAAGCGCGTGCTTCCATCGCCCCTCTGAAAAAGGATATTGAGGAGGCGACAGCTGCCATTGAGAAAGCGCGCACCTTTATCGAGAAGGTCGATGCGCGCCTGGCAAATGGTGGCCTCTACCGCACAGATCCAGACCGGGCGGCGGAACTCGTCCGCGGTCGCGGTGCTGCCCAGAAGTCACTCGACAAGGCCGAAGACAGGTGGCTGAAGGCGTCCGAGGCTTATGAGAAAGCCAAGAATGCCATCGCGTCTGTAAAAGCCTAGAGCCTCTTCGGTTTTGATTTCCATCAAAACACGGCTCTAGTTCCCTCTTTTTTTCGCGTTTCCGGACGGTGGACCGGGTCCACTTCACCTGGAAACGCTCCGAGCCGCCTACTCGAATTGATTGCCGAGCAGACCACTTGCGATCTGGTTTCCTGTGCGCGGTGCGTCGTGGCCAACGATGATCGCCAATGTCGGGTTTTCTGCTTCGAGGGCTTTTAGTTCCGCAACCTGCGCATGGGTGCGCGCGCGGTCCTCCCCTAACAAGCCCCGGGAAACGAGATTTGGTCGGGTGCGCACCTGATCAATGCCTGCATAGGTCCAGGCGACGTCCCCAATGAAAAAGTACTCCTGCCCGTCCGCACGACGTACATAAACGATCTGGCTTCCCGGTGTGTGGCCTGCAGCCTCAACCAACACAATGCCCGGCGCGAGGGCCATCATTCCGTCATAGGAAAGCGGTTCGTACTCGTCGAGCGCATCCTCAGGAAACCCAATACCGAGCCAGTTTTCTGGATAGGCCAGCTGCAGGTCTGTCAGAACGATCTGGTTTTTCAGCAATTCAACTGCATCAGGGTGGGCCACGGCACCCCCTGTATGGTCATAATGTTCGTGAGTAAAAACGATTTTCCGTGCGCTGCCCAGGGCCGCCGTCATTCGTCCATAAGATTCTGCGTCGAAGAAAGAAGCACCACCGCCAAGGTCCGCCTGCTCTTCATTCATGGCAGCGTCAATCATGATGT
Source organism: Alphaproteobacteria bacterium (assembly GCA_021775935.1). Classification (GTDB taxonomy): domain Bacteria; phylum Pseudomonadota; class Alphaproteobacteria; order Parvibaculales; family Parvibaculaceae; genus Mf105b01. Next base: position 18,733 of record JAJFGY010000109.1, on the reverse strand, counting down.
GACCGTCTGGATACATCACCTGATAGGCATAGATGGGCAGCTTGTGTGGTGACCAGCTCCAGCCGGTAATGACCGCCGCGCCGGGGAATTCGATGCCAACAGGGGCTTCGGTGTTAATTTTGGTGGGGAGCGGTCCCTCGATGCTGGTCGCGAGCGCGCGTACTTTGTCTATATCAATTGAATAAAGCGTTTCGTCTACATCACTCATCTGCAAGATAGCGATATAGTACCCAAGTCCGCCAAGGACGAGGATTGCCAAGACGACGGCACCAAGTTTTTTCATATTTTTCACTCCCAAACTTTATGCCCTTGTCAGGCCTTTTTCTCCCAGCCGCCAGCATCATTCTGCTGCCAGTAGGTCACATCATGTCCACCGCCGCTCAGGGTTTTCCAATGCCCCCGGGCAGCACCAACAGCTTCTTCATCACGCCCATCAAACATCAACACGCAGCGCTCATAGGGATCGATGTCGGTCGGTGTTGCCCCATCGACCAGAAACAGAACCTGCGCTTCATTGGGATTTTCTGCCTCAACGGTCAGAGCAACTGGTTGTTGATCCAATGGTCCGTCTTCGACAGTTCCATGCGGCAGAAAAGCGTCATCCCGATAAGTCCAAAGCGTTCCGTTCAATACTTCCAGTCGTTCAGGATTGCCGATCTGAACCACGGCCTTCCAGCCGCGATCCAAACTGCGCTCCAGCAAAGCGGGCAAGACCTGCTCCAGCGGCGTTTGCTGAAGATGATAAAAGAGAACCTCGGTCAATTTTCGTAGTGATCGACGACGAGCTTGTTCAACAAGCGTACGCCAAAGCCTGATCCCCAACTCGCGTTGATCGCGCTTGCAGGTGAGTTCATTGCGGTTCCGGCAATATCGAGATGTGCCCATGGACGCCCATCAACAAACCGCTGAAGAAACTGCGCGGCTGTTATCGAGCCGCCATATCGGCTGCCGGTGTTTTTCATGTCGGCGAATTTGGAATTGATCATCTTATCGTAAGGCGCACCCATTGGCAGGCGCCAGACTTTCTCGTTCACCGACAATCCTGACGCCGTGAGCTGTTCGCTCAGCTCATCGTCATTGGAGAAGAGACCGGCATATTCTTGCCCCAGAGCTACCATGATGGCACCTGTCAGCGTTGCCAGGTCGACCATGAATTTTGGATCGAACTTGTCTTGCGTGTACCAAAGGGCATCTGCCAGGACGAGACGACCTTCGGCATCTGTGTTGATGATCTCGATAGTCTGTCCATCTGCTGCCGTGACAATGTCGCCTGGGCGTTGCGCGCCCGCATCGGGCATATTTTCTACAAGACCAATGACACCGACAGCGTTCACAGGTGCCTTGCGAGCTGCCAATGCATGCATCAGGCCTGTCACACAGGCCGCGCCGCCCATGTCACCCTTCATGTCTTCCATGCCGCCTCCAGGCTTTAGCGAGATGCCGCCTGTGTCAAAGCAAACGCCTTTGCCGACAAAGGCAACCGGCGCGTCGCCCTTATTGCCTCCCATCCATTGCATGGTGACGAGCTGGCTTTCTCGGATAGATCCCTGGCCCACACCGAGCAGCGCGCCCATGCCGAGCTTCTCCATGGCTTTCTCGCCGAGCACTTCGACCTTCACACCCAGTTTGGTGAGTTCTTTTGCCCGTGCGGCGAATTCTGTCGGGAACAAAACATTAGCGGGCTCATTCACCAGATCGCGGGCGAGGCACACGCCCTCAGCAATTTTGCCGAGCGGCCCGAAATGTCGCCGTGCCTGTGGCGTGGCACCGCACATGATTGTCATTTTTCCGAGCTTTGTCTTGGACGGTGCCGGGCGCTTTTTCTTGGTATGATATTTGTCGAACTTATACCCCCGGAGCCGCGCGCCAAATCCGAGATGCGCTGCAGCTTCCTCTTCTTCAACAGATGATCCCTTCACTGGATCAACTGCGACAGCGACCGTTTTGTCCGCCGTCTTGTCCAAATGGCCGACAAGAGATCCACCCAGTGTTTCATAAATCGCGGGCGTAAGGTTCTCAGGCTTGCCAAGGCCTACGATCACGACCCGCGCGGCCGAGGTGCCTTTGGGAGACAGGAGATCGATCATCTGTCCTTTGGATGCTTTGAAGTCTGCTGCCTTGATGGCGCGCTTCAGAGCCCCCCCGGTCTTTTTGTCGATTTCCGCGGCCCGACCGCTGAGAGGTTTGCCTTCGGCTGCAAATACGGCCAATGCGCCGCTTTTCGGTGTAGAAAAATCGGCAAAAGTCACATTCATGGATCGCGTCCCTCGGTTATTTGCTTTTCTTTTAGTCGCTTTTCTGTTGGAAACGTGATGAATTCTGCCGCTTCCCAGAAAGGTTAAAATGGATTAACCATTCATTCTTACCCTGCAAGCTATCCTAGACTGATTTGCGGGCCTAGCGCCTTTTCGCACACGAATTTGAGAACTGAGGATTACGAGCGGATGATAAGCGGCTTCACCCGCTATATTCTTTGGCAAGCAACGGGCCCTTTTCTGCTCGCGACGCTTGCGCTGACGGGGATCATTTGGCTCACCCAAGCCTTGCGCCTGCTTGATGTCATCATTGCGCAGGGCCAAGGCGCTGGTACCTATTTTTTCCTCACCCTTCTCTCCATCCCCAGCCTCTTGACACTTGTCCTGCCGATTTCCTTGTTTATCGGCGTTCTCTATGCGCTTCATCGCCTCTATGCAGATAGCGAATTGGTGGTGATGTTTTCTGCGGGCATCAGCCGCTGGGGCATCGCCAAGCCGCTGCTTATGCTCACCGGCATTGTCAGCGTTGTGATCCTCAGCTTGAACATTTACATCGCACCTGCCGGCCTTCGAGAAGTCAAGAAACGGCTTTACGAGATACGGGCTGATTTTGCCTCTGCGATGATCCGTGAGGGCGCCTTTAACAATCCCATCACTGGCCTCACAGTCTATGTTCGAAACCGCACATTGACTGGAAAGATTGAAGGCATCCTCGTTCACGATAATCGTGACCCCAAGGAACCCGTGACCTACATGGCGGAGACCGGGAACCTGATCTTTTCAAACTCGGGGCCGCGCCTTGTCATGTATAACGGAAACATTCAGCGCGCGAACAAGACCGATAGCGGCGACTCGCTCAGCCTGCTCTATTTTGACAAATACACCTACGATCTGAGCCAGTTCGGATCAGGGCCCTCTGGTGAATTTTATGAGGGACGCGAACGCTATTTAAGCGATCTACTCTGGCCTGATCCAGATGATGTCTATGCCGCCAATTATCGGCCTAAACTGCTGGCAGAGGCGCATGATAGGCTCGCGGGCATTTTCTATCCCTTCATGCTGACTTTTATCGCACTGGCAAGCCTGATTTCAGCGGAATTCAACCGTCGAGGATATGCCGTTCGCTTAGCTGCGGCGGCGGTCGTCGCCCTTGGTGCCCGCCTCCTCTCTCTCGTCTTGTTCAGCGCCACGGTCACTTACACTGAAGTCGCTCTTGGAATGTATCTCTTTCCTGTGAGTGTGTGTGCCCTTGCTGCTGCTTCAATCAGCGGTGTGCGGTTTGGTCGGTTGCTTTCACCGTTTAAATCTCTGGTCAGATCGCTGACGTCAAACAATGCGATTATGTCTAGGCGGAGCAGCTGATCCCATGCATCTTTCCTGGACGTTTTCTCGCTACTTTAGTCGGCTGTTTCTTTCCGCTGTCGGGATTTCTTTTTTGATCTGCCTGGCAATTATTTTCCTCGCAGATTTTGTCGAGCTGCTTCGACGCACTGCCGATAAAGAGGATGTCGGCATCGGCATTGTTCTCTCTATGGCATTGCTACGCCTGCCAAGCCTTGGTTCTGAAGTCCTGCCTTTTGCGGTTCTGATTGGTGGGATGGCCTCTCTCCTCCGGCTCAATCGCAGCCAGGAGCTTGTCGTTGCGCGCGCAGCTGGCGTCTCTGTTTGGCAGTTTCTGATGCCCGCTGTGTTTGTTGCTTTTTTCATCGGCGTCATTGCCGTGACCGTCTACAACCCGATCGCAGCAACGATGGTGTCTCAATTCGGGCAGCTTGAATCCAAATTCATTAAAGGACGGGCAAGCCTTTTATCTGTCGCCCAAACAGGCTTCTGGCTGCGGGAAGCGGATGGAACAGGTAAATCAGTTGTCCACGCCCTACGCGGCAGCAGCACGGATGGCATTGAGCTGCAGGACGTGATCATTTTCCGCTACACGGTCGACGATGTTTTTTCGGGGCGGCTGGATGCAGCGACAGCAGTTCTTCGTCCAGGCTATTGGCACCTGACAGATGCCTGGCTCGCCGAGCCGACCGGGCAACCGACATTTCATGATACCTATCAGTTGCCGACAGAGCTTCAGCCCGAACGCGTGCATGAAAGCTTCAACAGGCCGGAGACGATTTCCTTCTGGGATCTTCCTGAATTTATTGAACTTGCTGAAGAAGCAGGGTTTTCAGCCAGACAACACCGCATTCACTTCCATTCTCTGCTCGCAAGTCCGATTCTGTTTTGCACAATGGTTCTGGTGGCGGCGACTTTCTCCATGAGGATTTCTCGCTTGGGCGGTGTCGGACAGCTGGTTGTTGCCGCAATTTTCGCGGGATTCATGCTGTTTTTCCTCACCCGATTGTCTCTTGCGTTTGGCAGTTCCGGGATCATTCCGCCCATTTTGGCCGCCTGGGCGCCAGCACTCATTGCGATGCTTCTGGGCCTTTCGGCACTTTTCCATCTCGAAGATGGCTGATAGACAATAAAACAGCTGAAAAAAGAAGTCAGATGGTCTGCAAGACCAGGGCATTGTCTGGTAGACAAGGGGTGGCATGAGTGGGGGTGTTTGAGTTGCGACGAGCGGGGACGAACATTGTGAATCGGCGACAGCACCTGCGCACGCTTCCTTACGCTTTACTTTTGGTCGTCGCTGTCCTGCTCTCCCCCAAAAGCGCCGTCGCTGCCGATATCGAGCCTGGCGGTGATGTGTTGATGCAGGCGGACGAGCTTGCTTACGACCAGAATACCACGGTGGTCACTGCAACGGGCAATGTTGAAGTCGCTTATGGCGAGCGCGTCATGACTGCCGACAAGATGACCTATAACGAAACCACTGGGGTTGTTATCGCGACAGGCAATGTCGTTTTGCTAGAACCAAGCGGCGACGTCATCTTTGCAGAACGGGCAGAACTCTCCGACGAACTGCGCGACGGTATTGTCGATACGTTGCAGGTACTTCTTTCTGACAAGTCCCGGCTGGCCGGGAACGAAGCCCAACGACGCAATGGCAACGTGACCTCCGTTTATAAAGGCGTCTTCAGCCCGTGTGATGTCTGCGAGGAAGAAGGAAAAACCACACCGCTTTGGCAGATCAAAGCCTTCCGCGTTGTTCACAATCAGGCAGAGCAGCGGATTATTTATGAGGATGCGTTCTTTGAATTGTTTGGCATCCCCATCGCCTACATCCCCTTCTTTTCGCATCCAGACCCAACTGTGGAGCGCCAGTCTGGCCTGCTCGCCCCTTCTTTCGGCAACTCAAGCGATCTGGGAACATTTCTTCAGGTCCCATACTATTGGGTCATTGATGATAATATCGACGCCACGATAGCGCCGACCTATTTCAGCAAAGAAGGCACTTTGTTGGAGGTAGAGTATCGCCATGCACTGGAAAGTGGTGCCTTTGAAGCAGATGTCGCCGCTATTTTTCCTGACAGCGATGAGATCACCGGAACACCTGCTGAAGAAAACTTTCGCGGCAGCCTTTTTGCGCAAGGGGATTTCCGTTCGGATGAAGTTTGGAGCTGGGGCTTTAACACCCAGCTAACAACCGATGATACGTTCCTGCGTCGGTTTAACCTGTCTGATGAGACTGACCTTACAAGTACCGTCTACGTGAACGCGGAGAATGGGAGAAACCTCTTCACCGCTGAAGGCTTCTATTTCCAGGGCCTTCTTGCAACCGACAATCCGCGCACAACGCCCGTGATTGCCCCTTTGCTCAACTATCATCATGAGTTTGGCGGCGAGATTTTTGGTGGATCTACTGCCCTTGATATAAACGCCATGATCCTCAACAGGAATAGCGGTGTTGATTCACGACGGTTCTCCGCTGACCTTGGCTGGGATTCAGAGACTGTGACATCGACCGGTGAGGTCTACTCATTCTTCGCAAACATGCGGGCCGATATTTACCACACCGATAATGTGACCCTGGACGATGGGACGTTCTCAGACCCTGCAACCATTGGCAGAGCCCTTCCCACTGTAGGTGCTGAATGGCGCTGGCCACTGGTCCGGGAGGGCGGGACGACCCGGCAGGTTGTGGAGCCTATTGTTCAATTGATCTACTCGCCTAACACGGGCGATCGGGATGAAATCCCTGATGAAGATTCCCTCAGTTTTGAATTTGATACCTCCAACCTGTTCGACGACAGCCGGTTTGCGGGGCTCGACAGATGGGAAGGTGGGGCTCGTGCGAATGTTGGTTTCCGGGCATCGATTTATGGTGAAGACGGCGGGTCAGCCTCGCTCGAGTTTGGTCAGACCTTCCGATTGCGTGAAAACAATACGTTCGATAATGCATCTGGTCTCCGAGATCAGGAATCTGACTATGTGGGCCACATCTCACTTGTCCCCTCAGAAAATTTCACTGTTGACCATCGGTTCCGGCTGGACAAAGACGATCTGACGTTCCGCCGGAACGAAGTAGATGCGACAGGCAGATGGGGACCTGTATCTGCGACCCTCGGATATGCCTTTTTTGACCAAAGCCTCTCGGCAGCACTTGGAGAACGCGAAGAGTTCACAGGCAGCGCTGCTTACGGAATAACTGACTATTGGACCGTCTCTGCATATACAAGACGTGATATCGAGGGAAAGCAAACATTAAACAATGGAATAAACATCGGCTACGCAGACGAATGCCTGACGGTCGGCCTTGGCTTTGCCCAATCCTTCACGCGGGACCGCGATATCGAACCGAAAAACTCGCTCATCTTCTCGATCGTTCTTAAACATCTTGGTGGAACCCAGTTCACCAGCGCTTTGGGTGCGCCATCTGGAAGTTAAGAGCAGCGGCAGGTTGATCCATCGCTCGAAAATTGTATTGTGTGTGAGTAACTTAGCGCCTGTCCCCTACCTATTTGGCTGGACCTTCGCTTTCTTTGATTGAGGCTATTTCCCTGGTTGAGATTTTGATGACCCAAGTGTCCCTGCATGCTGATCTGTCCGTAAATCAAACGAATTCCCGACCCAAAAAGGGGGTGGCTTTCGTCGCCTTTTTGGCAATTCTCGGCCTTTGTTTTTCTGCGGCACCTCGGGCTGCACAGGCCGCCGGGGAAGTTTTGGGCATCGCGGCAATCGTAAATGACGCCGTAATCTCGAAATACGACCTGGATCAGCGGGTCCGACTTGTCGTTGCCACATCTGGGATCCAGCCAACACCTGAGAATATTGAACGCATTCGCGGACAGGTTCTTCGGTCATTGGTCGATGAAAAATTGCAGCTACAGGAAGCAGAGCGCCTAGAGCTGGAAATTGAAGACGAAGAAGTTGACGAGTCAATCACCGGCATTGCCCAGCGGGCCGGGATGTCGTTTGAAGAGCTCATGGAATATCTGGGTGAAACGGGTATCAATGAAGCAGCGCTTAGAACACAGATCACAGCAGATGTTGCTTGGAACCGTGTTATCAGCGCCCGCTTTGCGCCGCTGGTAAAAATCGGCGAGGACGAGATTGACGAGACCCTCATTCGTATCGCCAACGATGCGAACCAGGTCCAGTTTCAGCTCGCAGAACTCTATTTGGGTTTTGACAATCCAAATCAGGAACGCGAAATGGCTCAGGGTGCGCAGCGCCTTGTGGAGCAATTGCGCGCTGGTGCCCCGTTTGCCAGCGTCGCACAGCAGTTCAGCCAAGCCGCGTCTGCGGCCAAAGGTGGTGATATTGGCTGGGTGTCGGAAACACAGCTTGCACCGCAAATCGCTGCAGCCGTTGCGCGCATGGATGTTGGAACTGTTTCAGATCCGATCAGGTCTCTGAATGGCTTTTACATCATGCAGTTGCGATCCAGGCGAGAAGGCCTTGGACCTAATCCACTGGAGACCCGTTTTGAAGTCATGCAGGTTCTGTTCGAGCTCAGCCCAGATGCTCCAGAGCGCGCCGTTCAGGCCCGGATTGCCCAGGCGAATAAGTTTCGCTCGGAATTTCGAACTTGCGCAGCAGCGCCTGACCAAATCAGTGCGATACCAGGCGGACGGATCAGCCAACCGTCAACGCTGACGGCCGCGCAGCTACGAAACCCAATGCGCGATCAGCTGTTGGCTACTGAAGCTGGCACCGTTGTTCCAATTGGACGGACTGAGCGCGGTGTAGAGGCCCTGATTGTTTGTGACCGAAAAGATGATGTCGGCAATCAACCCACGCGGGAATCCATCGAGAACACTCTTTTCAACCAGGAAGTCTCCATGATGTCGCGCCGTCACCTTCGCGACCTTCGTCGTGATGCAGTTGTCGAGTTCCGATAAGCCACGGCACCCGCCCTTTTGGAGGGCCTCATGACATCTACCGACAGGCCGGACGGTCCCGCACCGATTGCTGTAACGATGGGCGAACCCGCTGGCATCGGTGGCGATATTTTGCTGTCCGCATGGGTGCAGCGACACACATCTGACCTGCCGCCTTTTTTTGTGGTCGATGATCCTGACCGGTTACGCGCGCTTGGCAAGAGGTTAGGTCTCACTGTCTCGCTGAAGACAATCGCAGATGCAGCTGAGGCGACGCCAACCTTCCCAGACGCGCTCCCCGTTCTTCCGATCTCGCTCAAGGTACCTGTGACGCCCGGCGAACTGGATGGACGTAACGCTGCTTCAGTGATTGCGTCACTTGCCCACGCACTTGATTTTGCTGTACGCGGAGAGGCATCGGGCATTCTGACCAACCCCATTCACAAGCAAACCCTTTATGCTGAAGGTTTTGAGCATCCTGGCCATACAGAGTTTCTGGCGGAGGCCACGGGTGGCTCGCCTGTCATGATGCTGTCCTGCCCAGGCCTCAGGGTTGTCCCTGTGACCATCCACGTTCCTTTATCTGACGTGTCGGGTCTCCTGACACCTGACCTTATCGTCTCGCGTGGCCGCACCCTGGCGAATGCCCTGGAACGTGATTTCGGGCTCGCGCGTCCCCGTATTGCCGTTGCGGCCCTCAATCCCCACGCGGGCGAAAGTGGGGCATTGGGATCGGAAGAAAATGAGATTATTTCGCCTGCCGTTGAAATTCTGCGCGGCGATGGCATTGACGTGACGGGCCCCTTCCCGGCTGACACCCTGTTCCATGCGGATGCACGACGCGGGTATGACGCTGTACTTGCCATGTATCATGACCAGGCGCTTATCCCGCTTAAGACAATCGACTTTGACAATGGGGTCAATACAACGCTTGGACTGCCAATTGTACGGACCTCACCAGACCATGGAACCGCCTGTGACATTGCAGGCACCGGCAAAGCGAACCCGAACAGCTTTATCGCAGCCCTTCGTCAGGCGAAAGCCATTGCCGCCCACAGGGCGCTTCTCACATGAGTGATGCAGACGGCCTGCCCGCTTTGCGTGAGGTCATTGCGACCCACGAGCTAAATGCCAAGAAATCACTGGGCCAGAATTTTCTGCTGGATCTCAATCTTACCGGGCGAATTGCGCGCGCAGCCGGCCCGCTTGAGGATGCTACCGTTCTGGAAATCGGACCTGGTCCTGGAGGTCTCACCCGGGCGCTCTTGTCTGAAGGTGCCCAGAAAGTCGTTGCGATTGAGCGGGATGAGCGATGTCTCTCCGCTCTCCAGGAGGTTTCAGAGGCATATCCTGGGCAGCTTACGCTGGTTGAAGGTGATGCGCTGCACCTTGACCATTCGCGACTGATCTCCGGACCCACGCGAGTTGTGGCGAACCTGCCTTATAATATCGCGACACCTTTGCTTACTGGCTGGCTAGAATCCGAACCCTGGCCACCCTGGTTCAAGAGCCTCACGCTTATGTTTCAAAAGGAAGTGGCCGAACGCATCGTGGCTGAGCCCGGCAGCAAAGCCTATGGGCGGCTCTCAATTCTTGCCCAATGGCGCTGTACCGCCCAGAAAGTGTTTGATGTAGACCGGATGGCGTTCACGCCCCCGCCTAAGGTCACGTCGTCCATTGTGCATTTGGAGCCGCGGGACAAGCCACTCGCAGAGGCCGATATAAACGCGCTCCAGAACGTTGTGAAGGCCGCTTTCGGCCAGCGGCGAAAGATGGTGCGCGCAAGTCTCAAAGCACTGCATGTGGACCCTATCGCGCTCTGTGAGGCAGCAAATGTGGATGCCTCTTCCCGCGCTGAAAGGCTGACCATTGAGGAATTTGCAGCTCTTGCCCGCGCGTATTCTTCCATGAAACAGAGTTGAGCTCGCTCACGGCCCATGCCACATTGCGCCCCAACGAATAAGGCCAGCCAAGCCGGTCAGAGCCAAACAGGGAACGCGTGATGAAATCTGAAGCCATTGTCGAATATGGAGCCCCCCTACAGACTGTTGAGAGCGAATTGCCGACACCTGAAGGGTCACAAGTCCTCCTTAAAGTCACCCATTGCGGGGTCTGCCACTCAGACGTGCATCTGCACGATGGCCATTTCGACTTAGGTGGCGGGAACAAGCTGGATGTCAGCAAAGGCCGGAAGCTGCCTTTCACGCTCGGTCATGAGATTGAAGGCGAAGTTGTTGCAGTCGGCCCCGATGTCTCCGGCGTTGCTGTTGGTGACCAGCGCGTCGCCTTCCCGTGGATCGGCTGTGGTGACTGCCCAACCTGCAATCGCGGTGAAGAGCATCTCTGCAACAGGCCGCAAAACCTCGGCATTCAGGTGGCGGGTGGTTATTCGACCCATGCAATGGTTCCCAACCCTAAATACCTGCTCGACTATACAGGTGTTCCTGAAGGCCTTGCTGCGACCTACATGTGCTCTGGCCTCACCGCCTATTCAGCACTGAAGAAGTTTGGTGACATCAGTTCAGAAGAACGCGTCGCCGTTGTTGGTCTTGGCGGCGTGGGTATGATGGGCCTGCAATTTGCCAAAACGATGTTTGAGGCGGCACCTCTTGGCGTCGACGTTGATGAGAACAAACTGCAGGCTGCGATGGGCGCTGGCGCTCACGCCGTCTACAACCCAAAAGACGAAGAAGCGATCAAGAAGCTTCTGGCAGATACAGATGGTGGTGTTCCTGCCGCTGTTGATTTTGTTGGCTCCGAGGCCTCTCTCAAGTTTGCGACATCAATTGTGCGCAAAGGTGGCCGGGTAGTGGTTGTGGGCATGTTTGGTGGCGGCTTCTCGATGCCGATCCCCATGTTCCCCATGCGGGCCATTACAATTGGTGGCTCTTATGTCGGGTCACTGGACGAGACAAAAGAAATGATGGCGCTGGTTCAGTCTGGCAAAATTGATCCCATTCCGGTCGAAGCCCGTCCGCTTGATCAAGCCACCAAATCGCTGGACGATCTGCGCAACGGCTCCATCATGGGCCGGGTCGTTCTGAAACCCTAAAGGCTTGAGATGATCCGTATTTGGGGACGCGCCAGCGCTTTCAATCTTCAAAAGGCCTATTGGGCCTTGTTGGAGACGGGTCAACCTCACGAACGAATTGATGCGGGCGGTGATTATGGGGGCCTTGATACCCCGGACTTCCTCGCCCGCAATCCCAATGGGCGAATCCCGGTCATTGATGATGATGGCTTTGTCCTCTGGGAAAGTCAGGCAATCATCCGCTATCTCGCAGATCGATATGCGACAGATCTGCTACCAGGCGATGTGCATGCGCGCGGGCTGGCTTCTCAATGGATGGATTGGGCACAAACCAACCTCTTACCAGCAGCACTTGATCTTTTCTGGGGTGGTGTGCGCATGCCGAAAGAAAAGCAGAACGCTGCCTTCATCGACGGTGCTCTGAGGCGGACCCTTGCCGGGCTCACAATCCTGGAAGATGAGCTGTCGACCCGACCCTATCTTGTTGGTAACAGCTTCACGGTTGCGGACATTCCAGCAGGGACTTGTCTCTATCGCTTTTTCGAAATGGACGCTATCAAGCGCCCAGATCTGCCGAACGTTTCTGCCTGGTACGCCCGTCTGCGTGACCGACCGGCCTACCAACAGGCTGTGATGGTGCCGTTTGACGAGTTGATCGGCAAAGAGAGCTTCTAGAGCACCTGCTGCAATTGCTGCACGAAGGTCCGCAATCCGATGCGCCGTTCCCGTCGCACACGCTCGGCAACCAGGATCGCTGTCAGTTCCCGCAGCGCCTTTTCCACATCATCATTGACGATGATGTAGTCATACTCGGCATAGTGACTGATCTCCGCAGACGCCTCTGCCATGCGCGCCGCAACAACGTCCGGCGGATCCTGGGCGCGCGTGTTGAGCCGCTTCTCCAGCTCGTGACCGCTCGGCGGCAGGATGAAAACCTTGACCAGATCGTTGGACGCGCTGTCCTCCAATTGCTGGGTGCCCTGCCAATCAATGTCGAACATGACGTCGCGGCCAGATGCAAGTGCCTCCTCCACAGGACCTTTTGGCGTACCGTAGTAATTGTCGAAAACTTTTGCATGCTCCAGAAATTCATCCTGGTTGCGCATGACACCAAAATCCTCCGTGGTGAGGAAGTGGTAGTCCTTACCATTCTCCTCGCCGGGGCGCGGCTTCCGGGTCGTTGCAGAGACCGACATGGTAATCTCGGCGTCGTTCTCAAGCAGCCGCCGCGACAGGGTCGTTTTGCCTGCACCTGAAGGCGAGGACAGGACCAGCATTAACCCCCGACGATGAATATCAATCTCGCTCATTCGACGTTTTGCACCTGTTCTTTCAATTGGTCGATCACCGCTTTCAAATCAAGACCGATCCGCGTCAGCTCCGCGTCGGCCGCTTTTGCGCACAGCGTGTTTGCCTCACGGTTGAATTCCTGAGTCAGAAAATCAAAGCGCCGTCCCACTGGTTCACCGCTTGCAAGCAGCTCTCTTGCCTGGGCGACATGGGTCGTCAGCCGATCCAGCTCCTCACGCACATCTGCTTTTGTTGCAAGCAATGCCGCCTCCTGCGCCAGCCTGTCTTCGCCGAGTGCTGGGGACGCTTCCAACAGCTCTGCAACCTGTTCTTTTAACCGCGTCCGAAAGGCGTCCGCCGTTCCGGCAGGACAGGCCACCGCTTCAGTGGTCAGTGCTTCAATACGATTAATCTGCTCCCCAACAATCTCGTCAAGCTTGCGGCCTTCATCGCCGCGCGCGCTCGCAAGCAAAGCGCTTACCTCGCCAAAAGATGAAATCAACGCTTTTTCTAGCGCTGCCTGATCGGCATCGTCGGTTTCAATCTCAGCGGTTTCGAGCACACCACGGATGCCGAGCAGGCCATCTGTCGAAGGTGCGGCAACCTCAACGCCCTGCGCAGCCGCAGCGGCAGCAACCGCCTTACTTGCCAGCAGCACATCGCGCAACATGGTGTCATTCACCCGGAGTGTTGTTTCTGCTGTGGCTTTATCCATTTGCAGGGCCGCCTGGCAATTGCCGCGCTTTATGGCCGCTGCAAGCGTGTCTCGAAGGGTCGCTTCCATGCCTTCATATCCTGAGGGAAGCCGGAAACGGCAATCAAGTCCCTTGCCGTTTACACTGCGGATCTCCCAGTGCCAGCGATAGGTGCCATGACGTCCTTCGGTCCGCGCAAAACCAGTCATGCTTTGAAGTGTCATACGTGCGTTCTTCCTGGAATGAAAATTCAATGCTGTTTTGACTGATTGAAGAATCAACTAAGCCGATTCTGCTCTCAACATTATCAACATAGCGAGCCTACTGGCGACGGGAACGCTCAATCCGGCGCCATTTGGCGACATTTCGGTTATGTTCCGCCAGAGTTGCGGCAAAAACATGCCCGCCAGTGCCGTCTGCCACAAAGAAGAGTTCATTTGTTGTGGGCGGATTGAGCACGGCTGCGATGGATGCTTCGCCGGGATTGGCAATTGGCGTCGGCGGCAGACCATCAATCTGATAGGTGTTGTAAGCCGTCTTCCGGTCAATCTCGGAGCGACGTAGAGAATGACCTAAGGGGCCCTTCCCTTCCGTGATGCCGTAAATAATCGTCGGGTCGGATTGAAGGCGAATACCGCGTCGCAATCGATTGATGAAGACTGCTGCGACGCGGGGGCGTTCGGCTGCGAGGCCAGTTTCCTTTTCCACGATCGAAGCGAGGATCACAGCTTCTTCCTTCGAGGAAATCGGCAAGCTCTCAGCGCGCTCCTCCCACAGGCGATCAATCACTTCCGCGTGGGCAGCCTCCATCTGTGCAATTAGGTCTGCGCGGCTTGTACCTCTGGTGAAGAGGTATGTTTCGGGCAATAGCGCCCCCTCAACCGGCACATCAGGCACGTCGCCGATCAGGACCGGGTCTGCAGCAATGACCTGAATGGCTTCCCAGCTGCTCAGCCCTTCTGCAAGCGTGAGCTTGTGGAGGATTGATTTGCCTTCGCGGAGTATCCCGGCGATCTCGCCCATGCTGGCGCGTGCTGGAACCCGGTATTCCCCCGCTTTCAAGCTACTCCCCTTCTCCGTCACCTGAAGGGCGACGCGAAAGACAAGAGCGTTGCTGATGAGGCCGTCTGCTTCCAACTGCGCGGCGGTCGCATTGAGCCCCGTTCCCCGCTCAAGCAAAAAGACAGCGTCGGTGTCGCTGGGGCCAGGCCGCTCAAACTGATCTTTGAGAAAATAGAATGCACCTAGGGCGACAGCGCCAGCCGCCAACAGCCCGACAATGCACGTGATGACAAGCCACTTTACCCAAGACCGAGACTTTGACTCAGGTGCAGGCTCAGGCGCGCTGTCTCCAACAGAGGAATTGCCGTCGACAGGCTTGTCGTCAGCAGTCGTTTCTTTTGAAACGTCAGGCTTTGGATCTTCCGGGGTGCTGCTCAAGCGTCAACTTTTTTCATGACCAAGGAGGCGTTTGTTCCACCAAATCCAAAGGAGTTTGAGAGAACCGCATTCACTTCCTTTTCGCGGGCTTTCAGCGGCACGAGATCCATCTCCGTCTCAATAGACGGATCCTCCAGGTTAATGGTCGGCGGCACAACATTATCCCGCATGGCCAGGATGGAGAAAATTGCCTCAACTGCACCCGCCGCCCCCAGGAGGTGGCCGATAGATGATTTGGTTGACGACATGGACATGGAGCTAAGCGCTCCGTCAAAGAGACGGGAAACTGCACCCAGTTCAATCTCATCCCCGAGCGGTGTCGAAGTTCCGTGAGCGTTCACATAATCAATGTCTGAAACACCCAGTCCTGAGTGTCCAAGCGCCATCTGCATGGAGCGGAAGCCACCATCGCCGTCTGATGCTGGCGCGGTGATGTGATAGGCATCGCCTGACAGGCCATAACCTGCAACTTCCGCATAGATGGTGGCGCCCCGTGCTTTCGCGTGTTCATATTCTTCGAGCACGACCACACCAGAGCCTTCGCCCATGACAAAACCATCACGCCCCTTGTCGTAAGGACGGGATCCTTTTTCCGGTGTGTCATTGAAGCCAGTCGATAGCGCGCGACAGGCGGCAAAGCCTGCAATGCCCAAGCGGCTGATCGCTGATTCAGCACCACCGGCCACCATCACATCTGCATCGCCAAACATGATGAGACGGGATGCATCGCCAATCGCGTGTGCGCCTGTCGAGCACGCTGTCACGACTGAGTGGTTCGGGCCCTTGAGGCCATATTTGATGGAGACATACCCCGACGCCAGATTGATCAGACGACCTGGAATGAAAAACGGGCTCACGCGGCGCGGACCTTTGTCACGCAGTGTAATGGCTGCTTCCTCAATCCCCGGTAGACCACCAATACCAGACCCGATCATCACACCTGTGCGGCACTGTTCTTCATGGGTTTTGGGTTCCCAACCACTGTCTTTGATGGCCTGCTCGGCAGCCGACAAAGCGTAGATGATAAATTCGTCGATCCGTTTGGCTTCTTTGGGCGCAACCCAATCATCCTGAATGAATGCACCCTCGCCTTCGCGCGGAACCTCGCATGCGATTTTGCAGGGCAGATCGTCTGTATCAAATTTAGAGATCATGCCGGCGCCGGACTCGCCGTTCAGCACGCGTTTCCAGGTGGTATCCACACCACAGCCAAGCGGCGTGACCATTCCCAATCCTGTAACAACAACACGACGCATTCGCATACACTCCAAATCTTTTGGCCAAATTCTTTTGGTCAAATTCAGCTGGACACTTCCAGCTTGAGGGCCTCCAGGCCGGAACCTAACCTACTCGGAAAAGAAGACGGGCGCATGCATCCATTGGATGCAGCGCCCGACATCGTTAATGCGATTAGGAATTCGCGCTGATGAACTTAACAGCGTCGCCAACGGTCAGAATGGTTTCTGCCGCATCGTCTGGAATTTCCACGCCAAACTCTTCTTCGAAAGCCATGACCAGCTCGACATTGTCGAGGCTGTCTGCGCCAAGGTCATCGATGAAGCTTGCGTTTTCTTGCACTTTGTCGGCTTCACAACCGAGATGCTCAACAACGATTTTCTTCACGCGCTCTGCAATGTCACTCATGTTCTGTCCTCAGATCCTTCGTGTTCTTCCCCGGCGCTCTCGCCCGGGATTGTTTGCTGGTACCTTGTCGGTACCGGTGGCTGGCCTCGCGCAGACGCGCTTGGAAACTCGTGTGGCGGGTGAGGATTGATGCCTCTTTTTCTCCCTGATGCCACTTGGCGGCTGTTCTGGCCTCTTAGCGCCGCTTTCGCAAGTAAAAATCGCCGCTTGGGTACCACACTTTTTTGCTCTGCGCCAGTTCTGACAGGGTCGGAACTTGCAAGCCGTTATGTACCTAACGCGCTGATTTTCCTTATGTTTAGATCATGATCATGCCGCCATTTACGTGAATTGTCTGGCCTGTCACGTAGGCAGCTTCTTCCGAGGCCAAATAGAGCACACTGGCGGCAATTTCGTCTCCAGAGCCCATACGGCCCATAGGAATCATTCCATTGACCCTTTCCTGCTGCCCTTCATCCAGAGCATCTGTCATCGCTGTCGCAATAAAGCCCGGTGCCACACAGTTGGCCGTAACATTGCGTGAGGCGACTTCCTGAGCGATGGATTTGGTCATGCCTGTAACACCCGCCTTGGAGGCGGCATAGTTAGCCTGGCCAGGGTTCCCCATGGTGCCGACGACCGATGTGATGGAGATGATGCGGCCCCAACGACGCTTCATCATGCCCCGCATGGAGGCTCTGGCGAGACGGAAGGAGGCAGTCAGATTGACGGCCATGACCGTGTCCCATTCCTCATCTTTCATGCGCATGAAGATATTGTCTTTGGTCACCCCTGCATTGTTGATCAAGATATCGAGCTGGCCCATGGCTTCTTCAGCCTGCTTGGGCAGTGCATCAACAGCTGCACTGTCACTCAGATTGCAGGGAAGGATATGCGTGCGCTCCCCAAGCTCTGCAGCAACCGCTTCGAGCGCCTCAACCCGGGTTCCTGAGAGCGCCACGGTGGCTCCCTGTGCGTGGAGCGTTTTTGCAACAGCGGACCCGATCCCGCCTGATGCGCCCGTTACCAATGCCGTTTTTCCGGTCAAATCAAACATGAATGTTCTCCTTGAGCTAGAGCGCTCAACTTATTGAAATTAAAGAGTTTCGAGAAACGAAGAAATTCCGTCAGGTGTGCCCACTGCCACACCACCAACCGATTTATCAATCCGCTTGGTGAGCCCTGTCAGCACTTTTCCTGCTCCTGTTTCCACAAGTTCGGTGACACCTTGGGCCGCCAAATATTGAACGCTTTCACGCCACCGCACCATGCCGGTCACCTGCTCTACAAGGAGCTTGCGGATCTCATCAGGGTCCGACACAGCGGATGCGGTCACATTCGCCACGACCGGCACACACGGCGCTTTCATATCAACGGAGCCAAGAGCTTCTGCCATCGCCTCAGCGGCAGGCTGCATGAGTGCACAATGAAAGGGTGCACTGACGGGCAGCAACATGGCGCGCTTGGCGCCCTTTTCCTTAGCAAGCACCGCGGCGCGTTCAACTGCCGCTTTAGAGCCTGAAATCACCACCTGACCGTCTGCATTGTCATTTGCGGCGGAGCAAACCCCCTCGCCCGCAGCCTCCGCAGCAACAGCCTCCTTCGCAACGATTTGGGCATCTTCAAACGAAAGCCCCAGCATAGCTGCCATTGCGCCCTCGCCCACGGGCACGGCTGCCTGCATGGCGCGGCCCCGGGTTTTGAGGAGACGGGCCGTATCTGCCAGCGTGAAGGTTCCTGCAGCGGCCAGCGCTGAATATTCGCCCAGCGAGTGCCCTGCGACGAAACTTGCCTTGTCTGCCAGTGACCAGCCGCCTTCGCTCTCCAGCGTTCTCATAACCGCGACGGACACTGCCATCAGGGCCGGTTGGGCGTTTTCGGTGAGAGTCAGCTCTTCTTCAGGGCCACCCCACATGAGGGAAGAAAGATCCTGTCCCAGTGCGTCGTTCACTTCATCAAAGACAGCCTTGGCCGTTGGAAAGGCATCCGCCAGTTCCTTGCCCATGCCGACTGCCTGCGATCCCTGTCCTGGAAAGGTAAATGCCCGTGTCATGCGTCCCCGCTTCTGCCTTTTGTTCTTAAGACCCTTAAAACCCCTGAAATAGGGCCAAAGTCAGGCGGACAGAGATACAGGGTGGCTCAGGGGAGTCAAGGTGCGACCGGGCCTCTTGAGTTGAGGCTTGAAGC
>JAJFGY010000108.1 GCA_021775935.1 Alphaproteobacteria bacterium | reverse complement strand
CAGGAAGCCGGACCAGGGAAATGGTTCAAAAAGGACCCTGGGTTCGATCAAGCAATTGCTGCGCGGTATGGCGGTACCGTCGAGCAGGCCATGGCCGGCATCCTTGACCAGTGGTCAGAGACCCCGACAGGCTCATTGGCGCTCATCCTTGTTCTTGATCAGTTCACGCGAAACATATGGCGAGAGGATGCGCGGGCCTTTTCAGGAGATGAAAAAGCGCTGGCTGTGGCGGAGAGCGCTATCGACACAGGTCAGGACTTCCTGATTTCGCTAGCAGAGCGACAATGGCTCTATATGCCCTTCATGCATTCTGAAAGTCTGGACGTGCAGCGTCGAGGGCTCGTCTATTTCAAAGACAGGCTGGACGACCCGCGCACCTATGACTTTGCGGTTCTGCACTATGACATTATTGAAAAATTTGGACGTTTCCCCCATCGAAACAGCCTGCTCGACCGAACAAGCACGTCGGAAGAGCAAGCGTTTCTAGATGAAGGCGGGTTTAATGGGTAAGCGCCGTGCTCACCTGAACTGAGGCGTCAAGCCCTGCGCTTGCGCCTCTCGCCTTCTGCCCGCGGTTTGTGCTCGCGGCGTCTGTAGCCTGCGTCTCGTACTTTGATGAGGAATTCGTCGACCGTTGACTTTAGATTTTCAGCCTGCCCGGCTAATTCGCCTGCTGCAGATTGAACCTGAGAGGCTGCGCCTGCCGATTCGTTAGCCGCAGTGGAAAGACCTGCGACATTTGCTGTTACTTCGTTTGAGCTGGAGGCAGCTTCCTGCACGTTTGATGAGATTTCAATCGTTGCTGCTTGCTGTTGCTCAACCGAGGTGGCAATCGCGTCCGAGATTTCGCTGATTTCACCGACCGTCGCTGTGACGTTGCGAATGGCTATAACTGCCTCGTCAGTAGATGACTGAACAGCAGATATTTGCTGGCTGATTTCTTCAGTCGCCCGAGCTGTCTGATTGGCCAGTTCCTTCACCTCTGAGGCCACGACGGCAAAGCCCTTGCCGGCTTCGCCCGCTCTTGCTGCCTCAATTGTCGCGTTGAGAGCAAGAAGATTGGTCTGTTCGGCAACATCCTGAATGAGGCCGACAACGTCATTGATCTGCTTTGCTGCTGCAGACAGGCCTTCAATCCGGTCATTCGCTTTGTTCGCCGTGTCGGTCGCCTTTTGGGTCACGGACGTTGATTGCTCGACCTGACGCCGAATTTCCTGAATGGAGCTGGATAACTCTTCGGCGGCACCAGCCACCGTTTGTACATTTGTGCTTGCTTCATCTGACGCAGCAGCAATCGCTGATGATTTCGCACTTGTGTCTTCAGATGTTGCTGTCATGGAGGATGCGGTGTGTTCCAACTCTGTTGCAGCGGCGCTCACGGTTCCCAACATTTCCTTCATTGAACTCTCGAAACCCGAGATCATTTTTTCGAGCTCGGCTGTGCGTGTTTCTTTTGCCAGTTGGCCTTCAGCCTGAGCAGTTTCCAGCGTCATGCGATCAATTGCATTTTGTTGGAAAACTTCCACTGCTCGGGCCATCTCTCCAATTTCGTCTGTGCGATCGGTACTGGTAATCTCCATATCTGTTTCACCGGCGGCTAAACGGTTCATTGCTTCTGTTGAATGGGAGATCGGATTTGCAATCTGCCGCGCCAAATATATTCCGATGCCGGTGATAAGGGCGATGAGTGTCAGCGTTATGAGCGCGATAATGTTGCGCATGATTGTCAGGCTTGATGTTACCTCGTCTTCGGTTATCTGTGCGGCAAGGGCCCACTTAACGCCGAGAAACTCAATAGCCTGCGCATAGGTACGGACTTCGTTTTCTAGGTGATTGATGTCGTAGTCGGCTCTATCTGTCCGTTCTCCAGCAAAGACCGCATCGACTGCTGGCGATTCTACGCTTGTTACGAGTAGCGTTGATGTTTCAGACAGACGAGAGTCTGCGCGCATCAGGCGATCCTCTCCAACCAGAAGTACTTCGCCTGTTTCGCCCAAGCCTTCAGCCGATTGCATGACTGCATTGATAACATCGATGGGCATCTGGAAGGAGATCACGCCGATTTTTTGCCCACTGGCATTGAAAACAGCCCTTGCGATGAAGCTGGCAGGAGCACCATGGCTCGGCCCGTAGGGGGCGAAGTCTGTGAAGGGGGTTGTGGATGCGTCTGCTGCGGCCGCCGCATTGCGGAACACGACGCCTAGATCGGAGTCTTTCCATTCCCCAGAATTTATATTGGTGGCGTAGTCGAGCTCTTTGAAGACGGAGTAGATGAGATTCCCCTCAAGATCGAAAAGGAAAATATCGTAATAGCCCTTTTGTTCCAGAAAGGTCCTCACCCAGGGGTGATGGGCTGCGTGAAGTTTAGAGTAGTAAGATCCATCGGCGCCAGCATCCAGGAGGTGCTTGCTTCCCGTGGGGTGCGGATTTGAGTTGATGTAGATGTCTTGCAGATGACCGGTGGCGTTGGTGCCGAGTGTGCCCCAGGCTCGCGTAAAATCGACAAGTGCGGTTTGAACTTGCGGGCTTGCCGCCATAATCGACAGATCTTGTTCGATCGAGGAGAGATATCGCGCGAAGGCTTCTTTTCGATCTGCCAAAGTGGCCTCGAATTTGGCGTTGGTTGTCTCTTCAACCGTCGCGGCGGCCTCCCAATAGCTAGCGCTGCCAACACCCAGCGCTGCGATGAGCGCACAACCAACAACGCTCAAAGGCAGTTTTTGAGCGATCTTTAGATTGGTCAGTTTTTCGATCATCGTATGACCCAGTTCCCATATACTGAAATTTACACTTCAACTTTTGCGTGTGTTTCAGGTGCAAAAATGGGGACAAACCATAAATTTTGACTTAAATCTGTCCAAAAGGACTACGACGTCCGGTTACCCTTTAGAAACTGGGGTTTTTTCAGGCGTGGGCGGTTGCCATTGAAGAGAACGGCAACCTTCGTAATACTCCCTCAACCAAAAATGCCGGGGAGGCTTATTAAGAATGACACTTGATCCACAGGTGAAAGCGTTGCTGGACGCGATGGCGGCGGCGGGTGGTACGCCCATGTCTGAGATGTCTGCAGCAGAGGCACGGGCAATGTATCTTGATTTGAAGGACCCGCTTGATGTGCCCATCGGCAAAGTTGAAGACAAATTGGTGCCGGGGCCAGGCGGAGATGTGCCTCTGCGACTTTATACACCCGTGGCCTCCGGGGGAGGTGCTTTACCGGCCCTCGTCTTCTTTCATGGGGGCGGTTGGGTGATCGGGGATCTCGACACGCATGACGCGCTTTGCCGAACGCTTGCCAATGAAAGCGGCTGCAAGGTGGTGGCTGTCGACTACCGACTGGCACCTGAACATACTTGTCCAGCTGCGGTGGATGATTGTTACGCAGCTGTTGAGTGGGTCGAGAAGAACGGGTCCAGTCTTGGCATTGATGTGAACGGCATTGGCGTTGCAGGCGACAGCGCAGGCGGGAATCTCGCTGCTGTCGTCTGTCAGTTGGCGAAAGCGCGGAAAGGTCCGTCGATCCATCATCAATTGCTGATTTACCCGGTGACAGATACGAAAACAGACACGGCAAGCTATACGTCTTTTGGGGAAGGGTTCTTTCTGGAAAAGGCCACGATGGAGTGGTTCATTGATCATTATGCCGGATCAGATTTTGATCGTGCGGACCCTCTTCTTGCTCCTTTGCGTGCAGATGACTTATCGGGTTTGCCGCCCGCCTATGTCATCACGGCGGGCCATGATGTGCTGAAAGCTGAGGGCGCTGCTTACGCCACGGCACTGGAAGCTGCTGGCGTGGATGTTACCTATATTGACTATCCGGGCATGATCCATGGCTTTTTTAATCTGCAGGGCATGGTGGAAGCCGCCCGTCCGGCTGTCGCGGCTGCTGCGGTGGCTGCAGGTAAAGCGCTTTCCTAAAAGAGAGCTGGCACACAAGAAGGGCGGCCCTGCATCACCAGGCCCGCCCTTCTTTTTCGGTCTCTCAGGCTTACCCGAGAAGCTTGCCAGGGTTCATAATGCCTTTCGGATCAAGCTCGGCCTTCAGGGTCTTGAGAACCATCATGCCTGTGGTGCCTTTTTCTTCTGCCATCCAGGGCGCATGATCAACGCCGACGCCATGGTGGTGAGAAATCGTGCCGCCATTGGCCGCGATGGCATCCGATGCAGCCCGCTTCACCCGCTGCCATTGACCAATTTCGTCTTTCAGGTCGCGTGGAAAGACAAAGGTGAAGTAGAGGCTCGCACCATCGGGATAAGAATGGCTGACATGACCCATGACGATGCCTTTTTGGCCAGGCTCACCCATATTTTCATCAAGCGCTTTTTGGATCGCCCCGATCATCTTTCCATGCAGCGGTAATATGTTGGACCAGGAGGTTGCCGTTTCCAGCGTGTCGACGCCGATACCACGATCCATCATGGGGTCTCGGCCATAGGGGGAGGAGAAGCGGCCATGGTACCATTTATCACCCGCGCCTGAGCCAATGGCGAGTGCACCCGCCTTTTTACAAATGGCACTGGTCTGCTCTTTTGCCCATTCGACCGTTGCCTTCTCACCTTCAAGGCCGATGAGCATCAAGCACGGGTCTTTGGCGAAACCTTTCCATTTCAGAAAAGCGTTTTGCAGTTTCGATTTGAGACCCCCCGCGCCGCTTGATCCAAAGGTTTGGAAGAAATATGTCTCTGCTGCATCCGACAAGCGCACCATCGCGACCGGAATATCCGCGTGATTGATGGTCCGGGCAACTTCAACACCTGCAGCGAAGTCTTTGAACAGATAGCCGCGATAGTCCTTTGTCTCGGGCTTGTCATGGATCTTGACCGTCGCATCACAGATGACGCCGAGGGTGCCTTCTGATCCTGCAACGAGCTGGTTGAGATTGGGACCCGCGGCAGAGGCTGGTGCCTCTTCAGTTGACCAGGGTCCTGTTGGCGTTGATAGCCGGGCTGACACAACCCATTTTTCTGCTTTGCCATATCGGTTTGATTGTTGCCCGGCGCCCCGCGCGGCAACCCATCCACCCAGGGTCGAATATTCAAAACTCTGCGGGTAGTGGCCGAGGGTGAGACCTTGGGCAGACAGTTTCTGTTCAAGATGCGGCCCATAGATGCCTGCATCAATGCGGGCTGTCATTGAGACACGGTCTACATCGTGGATCCCGTCCATCAGAGTGAGATCAAGTGTTATGACTTTGTCGGTTGCGGTTCGTGCGTTTGCGTTCACGCCCCCTACAACACTTGAGCCCCCCCCAAAAGGGATCACGCTCATATCATTTTCAGAACAATAGGTGAGGACTGCCTGCACTTCGTTGGCGGCGCGGGGATAGATGACAGCGTCGGGCGCGACGTTTAGATCGCCCGCGCGAACATATAGAAGGTCGTGATAGCTTTTGCCGCGCGCGTGAAATGCGCGCTCGTAGTCATCTGTACGCACCTGGTTCTCGCCAACGATTTCCTCGAACCCTTTGATTTCATCTGCACTCAGGTGACAGGGCGGCAGAGTGATATCAGACAGCCGCTTTGCCGGGGTCGAGGGGAGGACGGCCATACCCAGTGTCTCTTTGATCCACGCCCATTGGGGCGCACCTTCGGGCATATGGTTATCTTGTTTGGCCGGACCCCAGCCGTTCCATCGAAGTGTTTGGCGATCTATTGTCACGTTCTTGTCCTTTGATCTTTGGTCTGGGTGCCTTAGACCCGGAGTGTGAGCGCTCCGGGCAGGATATCAAAGCGGGCAGGCAGTTTTCCTGGCGCTTCCCCATCAATGTCGAGCAGCACGGGCTTGGTGTCGATGGGTTCTGCTTCAACCCAGGTTGTTCGCGTTACAATGACCTTCTCATTCTCGACATGGGTGCCGTCATAGAGAGAGCCTGAATCTTTGAAGAGGTCACCCACGCTTGTGTCGCGCATGATGACAAGGTCGAAAGCGCCATCCTGTGGGTTCGCGTCCGGCGCCATCATCATGCCGCCGCCAAAAAAGCGACCGTTGGCAACAGCAGCGGTGCCCACATTGATCACTTCATCCCATCCGCTTTGTGTGCGAATGCGCACAGGCTGCGGGCGATAGCGTAGTGCTGTTGACAGCGTCGCCCAGAGATAGGCGAATGATCCGCCAAACAATTTGGAGAAGCGGGCTTTGTTGACAGCGCGGTCGACCGCGCCAGACATGCCGAAGCTTGCAATGTTGTTGAAGTGCCGTGCCATCGGCTGATTGTCATCAGCGTTGAACGTGAGGCGTCCAATGTCAATTGTTCGGCTGTCTCCGCTTGCAAGCCGGGCAATGCAGGCGTCCAGGTCAGCTGGCAATTCGAAGGTTTTTCGAAAGTCCCCGCCGGTTCCTGTGTTGAGGAGACCGAGAGGCGCTGGTGCCTGTCCGTCTGTGGCATCGTGGAACAGGCCGTTGATGGTCTCGTTGATTGTACCATCTCCGCCCACTGCGATGACAAGCGCTGCACCACGATCTGCGGCCTCTCGTGCGAGGTTGGCAGCGGGCAAGTGATTGGGCGTTGCAGGACCATCTGTAAAAAGGGGTGTGATTTCACCGAGCGCAGTTTCCAGCTTTGTCTGGATCTCTGCCCAGTTGCGCCCCGTCCGGCCGCCCCCGGACGCCGGATTGACGATTGCATAGGTGGGGCCGCTCACGCGGCACCGTCGAGCGTTTTATAACTCGCCTCTACATTTGCGATCTGCCGGGTGCGCTCTGTCTCATCCCAGCCCAGTTCACGGGCCATCAGATCTGCTGAGCGGTTGAGTGCTGCCTCGCCTGGATGCACCAGCGTGCCGAGACCTGTTCTGCGCAGTAAAGCGTCTTCCAGTGTCACGGCCATCTCGTGACGCACGGCATGTACAATCTGCGCGCCGATATCGCTGGTGTCAGGCCCAAGCGGCTGCAACAGTTCCGGCGCCTCTCCCTGTCGTTCGCTGGCGGTTGCCAGGATCAGCTCATAGCGGGCGCCATGATACCGGGTCAGGTTGCGCACGATATCTGCAGAGAGATCTGGGTGGGCTGCGATGGCCTTGTCGGTGAACGGCAAGAAGCGCCCTGTCGCTCCCCCGTAGAGGGGCACACTCTCTGTTTTGCTTTTTGCGGAACGCCCTAGTTTTTTCATAGCACCATCAACGACTTTTTCAGCCAGGTGGCGGGAGGTTGTCCACTTCCCCCCCATGGCAGAGAGGAAGCCATCAATATTGTCGACTTCTGAATGGTCGACGATCTCGGCCGCTCGGCTGGCATTATAGCTATCGGAGTCATCTTCATCGTCCTGTGGCGTCGTGTCCACCAGGGGCCGAATACCGACATAGAAATTTTCCACGTCTGCACGGGTCAGGTTTAACGTCGGCAGGCCATCATTCACCACTGCCAGAAAATCTTCGATGTCCTGCTCGGTTACGCCGATCTTATCGGGAGCATCATCAAACACTGTGTCTGTCGTGCCTAAAATTGTTTTGCCCCGCCAGGGAAGGACGAAAAAATGCCCGCCAATCTTTGACTGAACGGCAAGTGCATTTTCACCAGAGAGGGCCCGGGTGATGAGGTGAATGCCTTTGGAGCGGATGAGGCGTCTGGATGGTTTTCCATCATCGGAGAGACCCATTAGGATATCTGCCCACGGACCTGCTGCATTGATCGTCAGTTTGCCTTTGATTGTGTGCGTGTCGCCGGTCAGCTGATCTTTGACCGTAACACCGGTAATGCGGTCGTTTTCTGAACCGGACCCGCCCTTGGATTTCTCAAAGCCGGTGACCTGGGCATAGTTGGCGACGTCTGCGCCTTTCTCCGCTGCGCCCAGAATAAACTCAAGGCAGAGGCGCTCTGGCGCAAACATCTGGCAGTCATAATAGATCTTGGCACCGGTCAGCCCGTCTGGGTTGAGAGACGGCATGAGCCGCAGCGCTTCGTCTCGCGATATGCTCTTGTAGCCCGGCAATTTTTTGTCGGGATCATCCAGCCGGTTCCGGTCATAGGCCAGAAGGTCGTACATGGTGAGGCCGATGGCGAGGATCATTGCGCCTTTCATGCCGCGGCCATAGGTGGGCAGGATGAAAGGCAGGGGGTCAACAAGATGGGGCGCGTTTTGCTCCCAAATACGCCGTTCCCGGAGCGATTCCCTGACAAGACCGATCTCGCCGTTCACCAGATAGCGGAGCCCGCCATGAATAAGCTTGGATGATCCTGCAGTTGTTGCGTGGGCGAAATCGTCTTTTTCAAGCAGCGCCACTTTCAGCCCACGGAGTGCGGCGTCCCATGCGATTGAGGAGCCAGATATGCCGCCGCCCACGACGATGAGGTCGTAGTCGGTCTGGCTCATTGCAGAAAGGTCGCGGTGCATGGGAGGCCTTATGGTTGCCGGATTTGATGTCGGGTTAGTCAGTTTTGGAGTTGGAGGTTTTTCGCGCCTTATGCCCGCTCTTGCAAGCCGTTTTGTTCCATTCGCCAAATGAGTTGTGCCAGCCGGTCTTGGCCGAAAAATGGCTCGCCTTCGAAAACCATCAGGGGTACGCCCCAATGTCCTGCGGCGTTTTGGGCTGCCTCATTTGCGGTGATGATGTCATCATAATGGGCTTCATTGGCTGCGATTTTGGCTTCCAGCGATGCAAGATCAAGACCGGCACGGGCGGCCGCCTCTTTCAGGTGATCGCCTTCATTCCAGTTTTTGACACCGCCAAAGATGATGCTGCTGACTTCATCAATAAAAGCGAGGCCGTGGCCCTCTTCTGCCGCAGCACACCCTAGGCGTGTCAGGCGATGGATATAGGGCTGGTCTTTTGGGACTTCGCCTGAGGCAAGGTCCATGACCACCGGGTCTGGCGAGGGCCAATTATAGGCCAGGCCCTCCATTTCAGCGATCCGGACCGTATCCTTCATCAGATAAGGCGGCCAAAGGGGGTTCACTGTCTTGAAGAACCCGTCCATGCGAACGGCGATCGGGTAGACCGGGCGTACATTCACTTTCACGTCATAGGTCTTCTCAATGGCCACCAGGCGTTTGGTCGCTAAATAGGAATAGGGCGAGCGAAACGACCAGAAAACGTCGAATTCCGGGGTTTTTGTGCCTGACATGCGGGACTCCCTTAGGTGCAGATTTGAGCGCTGATTGTGAGGTTCTGATTTCGCCCAACGTCCGGCTTTTGCGCTGTCTTTGCAACCCCTGCTAAGCTCCCGCCTAAACGACACAAATGACGCAAGAGGGTGGGCATGGCGCAGATATCAGCTAACGGAATAAGTATTGAATATGAACGGTTTGGGCCAGAAGACCGGGAAACGGTGCTTCTTATTATGGGCCTGTCTGCTCAGTTGACCATGTGGCCGGTGGAGCTCTGCGAAGAGCTGGTCTCGCGTGGCTATCACGTCGTTCGGTTCGATAATCGGGATATTGGCCTTTCAACAAAATTTGACGAAGCGGGTATCCCTGACATGGGTGCCCTCATCGGAGCTCTGATGGCAGGTACCAGGCCAGATGCGCCTTACTCACTGGATGATATGGCTGCAGACGCGGTTGGCCTTCTCGATGCGCTCGGCATCGAAAAAGCCCATATTGTTGGAGCCTCGATGGGCGGCATGATTGCCCAACTCGTCGCGATCAATCATCCTGTGAGGGTGCTGAGTCTTACGTCGATTATGTCCACGACGGGCAATCCGGAATTGCCGCAGGCGAAACCGGAAGCGATGGCAGCGCTTGCCGCCCCTGCGCCCGACCCTAAGGATCTGGACGCTGTGGTTGCGCGCGGCATGAACACCTGGAACACGATTGGCAGCCCGGGCTACAAAACAGATGAAGCCCAATTGCGCGAATGGGTACTCAGAGATTTCAACCGCTCCTTCTACCCTCAGGGCATTTTGCGCCAGATGGCTGCCATTGTTTCGAATGGTGATCGTCGCGAAAAACTGAAATCAGTTACGGTGCCAACAGTGGTGCTGCACGGCGTAGATGATCCTTTGGTGCCCATTGAAGGCGGCCGTGACACTGCTGCCAGCATTTCAGGAGCAGAGCTAATCGAAGTGCCGGGCATGGGACATGATTTCCCGCTCGCACTTGTTACGACATTTGCTGATGCCATTACAAAAGCGGCGTCGCAATCCTCAACCCAAGCTGCAGCGGAGTAACGTGCATGCAAGTGAGAGCAAATAATCATTCGTTCGAAGTCGAACGCTTTGGCCCGGAAGACCGGGAAACCATTCTTCTTGTTATGGGGCTTGGCGGTCAGATGACACTTTGGCCGATGGAACTGGTCGATGACCTGGTTTCCCGTGGCTACCATGTTGTGCGGTTTGATAATCGCGACGTCGGCCTCTCGGCAAAGTTCGACCATCTCGGTAATCCAAAAATGCTGCGCCTTATTTTGGCCGACGCATTGGGTTTCAACCCGAAGGTGCCCTACCTCTTGGATGACATGGCGAAAGATGCAGTGGGGGTGCTTGATGCGCTCGGCATCGCAAAAGCCCATATCGTGGGCGTGTCTATGGGGGGTATGATTGCCCAGCTCATTGCGGCCAACCACGGGGAGCATGTTCTGAGCCTCACGTCGATTATGTCGACAACCGGCCACAAGTCTTTGCCCAAGCCATCAAAGCAGGCCCGTGCTGCGCTTCTTACACCTCCACCAAAAGACCCATCAGATATGGATGCGGTGTTTGCGCGTATGACGAAGACTTTCGCTGTCATTGGCAGTCCTGACTATCCAGCGAGCGAAGAGGAACGCCGCGAATTGATGATGGAGCAGTTAGAGCGGAGTTATCACCCAACAGGCCTTGTACGCCAGATTGCGGCGATCGTTGCCAGTGGTGATCGTCGCGCTGCCTTGAAGAAAGTGACAGCTCCGACAGTTGTGCTGCATGGGGAAGCTGATCCGCTTGTGCCTGTTGAAGGTGGCAAAGACACTGCGCTTCATATTCGTGGTGCGGAGCTCATTACCGTTCCTGGTATGGGCCACGACATGCCAAAACAATTGGTGCCGCAGATTGCTGACGCGATTACGCAAGCCGCGAAAAGAGCTGGCTCAGAACCTTCAGCACAAGCGGCGGAGTAGATCCATGCAGCTCAAAGCAAATGGCATAGCCGTCGAAGTAGAAGATATGGGCCCGAAAGATGGTCCGGCCATCCTTCTGGTGAATGGATACACCTCTCAATTGATCAACTGGCCGGCGCCTCTTCTTGAGGGACTGGTGGCAGAGGGCTTTCGGGTCGTTCGCTATGACAATCGCGACGTGGGTCTGTCTCAAAAGTTTGAGGGGGCACCTGACCCCTCAGTGACGCTTCAGGATCTGCTGGCTGGCCGCACACCCGACATTCCCTATGTGATGGGAGACATGGCAGCGGATGGTATCGGCGTGCTCAATGCGCTTGGCATCGATAAAGCCCATGTCGTTGGCGTGTCGATGGGTGGCATGATTGTGCAGCTGATGGCAATCAATCATGCCGACCGCCTGTCCTCAATGACATCGATCATGTCCTCGACAGGCAATCCGGATGTGCCCCGTGCGACACCAGAGGCACAGAAGGCGCTGAATGAGCCTGCGCCAAGTCAGGATCGCGCGGACGTGATTGTGCACACGATCAAAGGACGTCGGACTTATGAAAGCCCTGCCTACCGCAAAACAGATGCGGAATATGAGCAGCTGATCGGAGAGGCTTTTGACCGGATGTTCTACCCTGATGGGGCTATGCGCCAATATTGCGCCATCGTGGCAGATGGGAACCGCGTCGAACGGCTTGCCAAGGTGACGACACCAACATTGGTGATCCATGGGAAAGACGACAATCTGGTCCGCGTCGAAGGTGGGATCGATACAGCGAACTCTGTGCCCGGCGCCAGGCTTGAGCTGATTGAGGGCATGGGGCACGATTTACCTGATGCGCTGTGCCCGAGATTCATTGAACTGATTGTCGGTCATGCGCGCGGTTCGCTGGCATCTGTTGCCGCTGACTAGTTTATTTTGACGCGTTTCGGGACGGATAACCGCCAAGACTGATTTGGCACTTATCCTGGAAACGCTCTGTGAAGATAAAGAAAAGGCCAGGTTCGTGACCCGGCCTTTTTTTGTTGGTCGCGTGCGACGCTTACATGCCGCCGCCAACCTGGCTTGCGCCACCATCACAGGGCACACAGGCGCCGGTTGTATAGGCACTGGCGCGGGACGCGAGGAAGATGGCGACGCCTGCAATGTCTTCAGGTTGGCCAATGCGTTTGCGTGGGTTGGCTCCGGCAATCTCGTCGCCGAGTGTTGCCAGTGTTGCTGCCATCATGTGGCTCTGGAACGGGCCTGGTGCAATGCAGTTCACAAGAATGTCGTCGGTTGCCAGACGCTGAGCCAGGTGGCGGGTCAGCATGATCATGCCTGCTTTCGACGACGAATAGGCGTAGGTTTCGAGCATTGGCGGGTTGATGCCATTGATGGACGCGGTGTTGATGACGCGCGCTGGGGCATCATAGGTAGCTGCCTTTTTCAGCAGGGGCAGCATTTTCTGAATGAGGAAGAACGGGCCTTTGATGTTGATGTCAAAGACCTTGTCCCAGCCGCTCTCGGCATAGCCCTCCAATGGCTCACCCCAGGCAGCGCCCGCATTGTTTACAAGAATGTCGACTTTCTCTTCGCGCTTGGCGATTTCTTCAGTGAATTTTGTGACGCCCTCTACTGTGGAGAGATCTCCGGGGATGGAGATGCAGGTGCCGATTTCACTCAACCGGGCTGCTGTTGCGTCACATGCCTCTGCCTTGCGCGCGGTGATGTAGACCTTCGCGCCGTTTTCTACATAGCCTTGAGCAATCATCTCGCCAATGCCGCGGGAACCGCCGGTAACGATGGCGACCTTGCCGCTAATATCGAAGAGGTTTTTCATATCTTGTCCCCGTTTCTTAGTTGCGCCCATGGGGGCTGCTTAAGTTTTTGAAGACCTACAGTCTTCCTGATTTTGATGGCGGGCACGCTATCATGGGCCCATGGGGCGTTGAAGTGTTAATGATCGCAGGCGATCAAGCAGTCCGCTTGCTCATGAGCATATGGCCCGTTGGGGCAAAGCCGCGACGCTCATAAATTTGGCGTGCGCGGTCATTGGTCTCGGTAACTTCGAGATGAAGGTAAGCCAGCCCCAGCTCTTTGGCTTGAGCATCAGCAAAACGCATAATCGCTGCGCCGCCCCCTGACCCCCGAAACTCTTCCTTCAAGAAAAGCTCGTCAATGAAGCCATCCTTGCCGCCGTAATACATGGAAAAGCCGATGGTGAGGATGAGATAGCCAGCGGGAGTGCCATCTGCCTCCACAATCCAGACTTTGGCTGCCGGGTCGCCGGTGACCAGTTGGTCCAGAGCAGGCCCATGTAGAGAGGGGTTGTAGGTCAAGCCGTCGAACGCGTAGTACCCTCGGACCAGCTCTTCGATCAGGGGTCGGTCTGCGGGGGTTAGTGACCTGAATAAGAAATTCATGGTCTGCTCGCGTACAGCGCAAGCATTTGATAGGCGATTGTGGCGCCAGCAAGCGCTGTGATCTCGCTCACGTCATAGGCTGGGGCGACTTCCACTACATCCATGCCCACAAGGTTGATGCCTTCCAGATTGCGGAGGATGTCGAGTGCATGCCTTGTTGTCAGTCCGCCTGCGCAGGGCGTGCCGGTTCCAGGCGCATAGGCAGGGTCGAGGCAATCAATGTCGAAGGTGAGGTAGGCAGGATTGTTGCCGACAGCCTGTTTTATCCTGTTGGCGATGGTTCCCGCGTCAGCACTGCACACGTCAGTTGCGTCTAAGATATTGAAGCCGTGGGTTTTGGGGTTGTGGGTTCTTAAACCGATCTGGATAGATCGCTCGGGCACGATGAGGCCTTGTTCTTTTGCATGATAGAACATGGTGCCGTGATCGATGCGACCATCAGCGTCTTCCCAGGTATCTGAATGTGCATCGAAATGAATGAGTGAGAGGGGGCCGTGCTTTGCCGCATGGGCCTTGATCATTGGATAGGAGATAAAGTGGTCGCCGCCCATGGTGAGCATGGCGGTGTCTGTTGCGAGAATCTCGGTTGCGTGGGTTTCCAATCGCTCAATCCAGTTCTCTGGTCGGCCGGGATCAAAGGTGCAATCACCCCAGTCAGCGACTTTGAGCCTGTCCAGTGGATTGAAACCCCAGCCTTGGGGCCAGTCCCATGCGAGATTGGTGGATGCTTCACGGACGGCCCGAGGCCCAAACCGCGCGCCCGGTCGCCCAGTTGTTGCCAGATCAAACGGCACGCCGGAGACGGCGACATCAAAACCTTGCAGGTCTCTCGTATATTGGCAGCGAAGAAAACTTGTGGCCCCGGCATAGGTTGCTTCATAAGATCCGCCGAGAGGGTCGGGTCGGGTGAAGGCCGCGTCGCCGGTGCCTTCGCCTACCTCAGATGGATCATAGTCAGCCATTGGTCTCTCCTGTGTTGTCCCTAGAATGGAACATGGCGGGATTGTAGGAAAGAAGAGATGTGGCGGATGCTGGAAATGTTGATCCAAATATTGAACAGCTTGTTGACGTGAGGCAAACAAAAAGCCCCGGCGAGATCACCGGGGCTTTTCAGATTTTTGTCTTAAAGGTTTAGGCGACGAAAGCGTCTTCCTCGAGCTTCATCAGATCCTCAGACCCAAGTTCGATCCGCTCAAGATAGGCGGCTGTGTTCGGCACTTCGCGTTCTAGCCAGAACTTCGCCAGAACCAGCTTGCGGTTGTAGAAGTCTGCATTGCCTTCGCCCGCGGAGAGTTTGGCCAGTGCTACTTTCGCCATCTGGGCCCACATCCAACCAAGAGATACGACACCGAAAATATTCATCATTTCATATGAGGCAGAGCCCGCATTGTCGAAATTCTTTGGTGCGTTTTCCATGAGCCAGCCTGCGGCTTTGCCCATACGTTCGTACCCGACCTTCAGGGGATCGATGTAAGGCTTCATCGCCTCATCACCTTCATTTTCTTTGATGAAGGCTTCGATTTTGCTGAAGAATGTCATTGTCGCGCGGCCACCCTTGGCGGTCATCTTCCGACCGACAAGATCAAGCGCTTGCACGCCATTGGCGCCTTCATAGACCTGGTTGATGCGGGCGTCGCGTACGAACTGTTCCATACCATGATCGCGAACAT
Source organism: Alphaproteobacteria bacterium (assembly GCA_021775935.1). GTDB lineage: Bacteria > Pseudomonadota > Alphaproteobacteria > Parvibaculales > Parvibaculaceae > Mf105b01. Next base: position 19,604 of record JAJFGY010000108.1, on the reverse strand, counting down.
AGCCGTGTCCACCGAAAACCTGCATGGACGCGTTGGCAGCGTCAAAACCTTTGTCAGTGAAATAGCCTTTGATGACTGGTGTCAGAAGCTGACTGAGATCAGCTGCTTCTTCACGCTCCTTCTCATCAGTCGCATTGTTCTGCACGGTGAAGAGCATGGAGACATACATGGCCAGCGCGCGAGCGCCTTCCACAAACGAGCGTGATTGCAGCAGCAGGCGACGTACATCTGGATGCACAATGATGGGGTCTGCAGTCTGGTCCGGGTTCTTTGCACCGGTCAGTGAGCGCCCAGCTGTGCGTTCCAGTGTGTAAGCAGCACCGTTTTGAACAGCAACTTCGCCGACAGCGATGCCCTGGATGCCAACACCCATGCGGGCGCCGTTCATCATGCCAAACATGCCGGCCATGCCGGATGACTTGGACTTTACTTCTTTGCCGTCTGCATCCTTCTTGACCTTCTTTGGTGCGCCGCCAAGCTTATAGGCGACAGCATTGTCGAAGTTCAGAACGCAGGTTGCGTTGCCCTTGATGCCCATCTTCTTTTCGATGGAGCCGGTGGACACGCCGTTGCGCTGGCCCATTTCGCCGGTCTCTGGGTCGACAAGGAATTTTGGCACCATGAAGAAGTTCACGGTCGAGAGATCATTGGCGAGCTTGCCATCTTCACCTGGGATCTTTGCGATCACCATGTGAACGATATTGTCGGTCATGTCGTGATCGCCACCGGAGATGAAGATCTTCGTGCCGTTCATGCGGTAGGTGCCGTCTTCCTGCTCGACAGCATTTGTCCGCATAAGCTTCAGGTCGGTTCCGCAATGAGGCTCGGTGAGACACATGGTGCCGGTCCATTCGCCTGCGACCATTTTGGGAACGACATGTTCTTTCATCCAGTCTTCGCCGGTTGCATGCAGCGCGCCATAGGCGGCGTTGGTCAGGCCCGGGTACATTGTGAAAGCCTGGTTTGCAGAAGACCCCATTTCAGAGAATGCGAAGGTGATGACAGAGGGCAAGCCTGCGCCACCCATTTCTTCTGATGCACCAAGACGGTTCCAGCCATCTTCGCAATATTTCTGGAATGCTTCTTTGAAGCCCGGCGGCGTGCGCACGACTCCGTTTTCGAGAACACATCCGTGTTCGTCACCGATCTGGTTCAGGGGCTGCAAAACTTCTTCACAGAATTTCGCGCCGCCTTCTAGGATGGCTCCGGTCATATCGGGGGTGAGATCTTCAAAGCCTGGGAGGTCAGCGCGTTTGTCGATTTCGAGTAGTTCGTGGAAGAGGAACATGAAGTCCTCAACAGGCGCCTTATAAGTTGGCATGGCGTCGTGTCCTCAATTTTCAAAATTGTCAGTAAGCGGTGCGAATACTATTCGACCAAGCTCATTTGTCGAGCAGATTCGACGCTTTTCTTGCCTCCTGAGTCCAGCAAAAACCTCAGGAAATCCGCGAAAAATTGCTGAAACCTGTGATTTGTGATCACAGGCGGCTCAGGTATTTTGATATTCAGGGGCTCGTTTGCCCAAAAAGGCGCTGATCCCTTCACGGAAATCCTGTGTCTGGGCGCAGAGAATTTGGTTCCTGTCTTCCATCGCGACAGCAGCTTCCAGGCTTCCCGCGTCCACGCTCATGTTGAGACATTCTTTGGTGAGGCGCAGACCAAGAGGCGTGGTTGTCAGCATTTCTTCAAGATAGGGCTGAACAGCGGCCGTCAGTTGGTCATCTGGCACAACCTCTGAGACGAGGCCCACACGCTCGGCGCGGGTGGCATTGATAAAGCGACCGGTCATCATGAGTTCGCTTGCAACAGAGACGCCGACAAGGCGCGGCAGAAAATAGCTCACGCCAATGTCACATGCGGACAGGCCAATGCGGATAAACGCCGCGTTCATGCGCGCGCTCTCCCCGGCAATGCGGATGTCACTTGCAAGGGCGAGGGCAAAGCCGCCGCCACAAGCAGGGCCATGCACGAGCGAGATGATCGGCTGGGGGGCGCGCCGCATGCGCATGACGATTTCGCTGATCCGCCGCTGACCAACCAACCCGGCTTGCGGACTGGAGGATGTGGTTCCGGCTTCTGGTGTGTTTGAGCGGTCTTTCAGATCAAGCCCGGCGCAAAACGCGCGGCCCGCCCCGCGCAGCACGACAACGCGGACACTATGGTCCATGTAAAGGTTGCCGAAATAGTCGAGGAGATCGCTCACCAGCTCCGGGTTCATGGCATTCAGCGCGTCTGGTCTGTTCATGGTTACCCAGTCAACAGCGCCTTCTTTTTTAATCTTGAGTGTTTTGTATGTGCTCATTGTTCTGTCCTCCCCGACAGCGGTGTGAATTTGGTGGGTTGTTTCGTTTCAACGGTGGCGGGCGATGTGATCGAGCTCAGCCAAGAGCGTGGGGTCAATGTCGAGCCATCTTAGAATTGTGGCGCCATCTGCGCTTCTGCGCACAATGTCGGCACGGAAGGGGGTTAAGGCCTCCGCCGCAGACCAGCCGACTTTGCCGGACACAAGACCGCCAATGTGTCCGGTATAGTGAAAATGATCGATGGCCGTGCCGCCTGCCGACCAATCCCGCACGATGTAGGCAAAGCCGTCAGTTTCGACCCGGAGCCAGGGTTGGCTTGCGCGCATGTGGCTCCTGCGTTCTTCCAGTAGTCTGCGGACCCAAGGAAGGATCTTGGTTTCCCCTAACATTGACACTCCTCGTCACCGGCTCATACCGAGCTCTCATGCCAAACGCCTCAGATCAGGCACCTGGCAGATCAGACCTGTTTGGCGGTATTTTTGCACGTCCGCCGCTGCTCTGAAATGCCTGATATCGGCAAGAGATATAAGGGCTGGGCCCTGCACCTAAGTTCCTTTATAAAGCCGCCTTCTGAGACAATCCTGTTCTTTGGCACAAGCGAGAATTCCATGGCTGATACGCAACCCATCATGATTGAAGTTGGCGCTGGCGAGCTGATCGACAAAATCACGATTCTCAATATCAAATCTGAGCGGATGAGCGACGAAGGCAAGCTTAAGAATGTGCGCTATGAGCTCGATGTGTTGAGCGCTGCGCGGGATGGCGCTCTGGAAGACACCGCTGAATTGCAAAAGCTCACTGCAGCCTTGAAAGAGGTCAACGAGGCTCTCTGGGTGATCGAAGATGATATTCGTGAGTGCGAGCGGGACAAGGACTTCGGAGAGAAGTTTGTTGCTCTCGCGCGTGCGGTCTATGTCACCAATGACAAGCGGGCAGCACTGAAGAAAGACATTAATCTTGCGACGGGTGCCACGGTTGTCGAAGAAAAATCCTACACCGAGTTTGAGTGAGTGCTGAGGCGGACCTTCGCTGCCTGATAGACATCCTCTACGCTGAGCTGGTTTAGGTCGGCAACTTCAATTGCGTCAAACGAGTCAGTCTTGATGCCGGTTTTCTCTACGCTTGTGTGAGAACCAAAAAGGGCAAGGCCTGGCTTTCCCATGTGGGCTGCCAGGTGCGAGGGACCGGTGTCATTCCCGACGACAAAGCCCGCGCTTGCCACAACGCCTGCCAGGTCAAACCATCCCAAAAAGGATCCGCCGGTTAACGTGGTGCCGGGAATTGTTGTGCAAAGCTCCCTCTCTTCCGGGCCGGGGACTGTCGCAACCTGACGCCCATCGGCGATGAAACGCTTCGCAAGCTCCCCATAAAATGGCCAGCGTTTGTGGGGGAGAGACGCGGAGGAACCAGGGACCAAAAGGATAAAGCCTGGCTTTAGGTTTGCGTCTGCCAAAAGTGCGCTGACATCGCTTGCCATCCAACTGACATCGGGGTGGCGTGTATGAGAGCAGGTAAGGCCTGCATCGTGGAGCTGTCCTTCAAGGCGCTTCAGGCTATGAATGGATTTGGGGTCTGCCGCTTTGTGGGGATGAGAACACCCTGGTGCGGTGCCGGACCATTGCGCGTTCGACAGCATCCATTTGAAATAATCGGCAGTTCGAGATGAATTCTGCAGATCGTAGACCCGGTCGATTTTGAGGGCCTGAAGTTGTTTTTTTAGGGCCCACATTTTGTCCAGCCGCCAGCGCGGCGCGCGTGGATCGCGCACAACCTGATCGATCCAGGGGCAGCGCTGCATGATTTTGGCGTAGGCCGGCTCTGTCAGCACGGTGATCTGATCATCTGGATGGTGCGCGCGAATATCATGTAGCGCGCCTTCACACTGCATGACGTCGCCAAAGGCGCCATGCTTGATGATCAGGATATGTTTGGCCGTTCCCATGCGCCTGTCATATCAAGCCCTGTGGACTTGGGAAACCTTGAAGATGTCTGACCTAGAAAAGACCGGGGATTACCCGCGTGCGAACGCGGGACATGTAGTCTGCATAGCCGTCCAGGTCTCGCTTCAGTTGTCGTTCTTCGATCAAGATGCGTGGCAGGAAGAAAATAAGGACGCCAGGCAGGGCAATTAGGGTGGCTGTGGTGGACTCTAAGAATAACCCAATTCCAACGAAGAACAGAATGAAGCTCGTATACATGGGATGGCGCACCCGAGCGTAGGGTCCGGTGTCGACCACATATTGCTCGCGGTCATGGGTTTTCACAATGTTGGCGGCGAATGTGTTGGTCCGCATGGTGCTCCAGACGAGTATGGCCCCGCCCAGGAAAATGGCGATGCCGCCCCAATAGCCGAGTGCGTCCGGCAATGTTGGGAGCAGGTGGAGCTCATGCACGTCCCAGGGGATGAGGATAAACCAGCCGAGAATAAACAGGGCTAGGAGGCCGGTTGCGATCTTGTCTGCGAAGGGCTGTTTGCCTGCTAATGATGTTCTGCCTCGTAGCAAATCGGGGTCCGTCCAGGCCAGCCAGATTGTCGCGACAAAATAGAGGGGAATGAGGAGCAGAATGAATTCCCAGGCCCGTGGCCAATCAAATCCACCTGTTAAGTACCAGGTCGGTGCAAACAGCAAGATGATGTAGAGCCCGATCGCGAACGCAGATCCGACAAGTCCCCTCATCAATACCGCCATGTAATCCCCCGTCCTTTAGTAAAACTTAGCAAATGTCTCATTGGCAGGAAAGTCCAGTAGCGGACTATTTGACGAGATCCCAATAGGGTTGTCCGCCGAACCGTTCGTACATGAACTCGACGAGCAGTCGGACCCTCGCAGCGAGATGCCGGTTCGGTGGGTAGAGAAGGCAGAGCTGAAGCGTTGTTGGTTTCCAGTCGGGTAGGACGGTCACCAGCTGGCCTGCCTGAAGTTCTTTTCCGACAATGAATGTGGGCAGGAGTGCGATCCCCAGACCGGCGACAGCGCCATCGCGTAACACATCACCATTGTTGGAACAGAGCGTGCCATTTATTCGCACATTCTTTGAGATGCCGTCATGCGCGAGCGGCCAGGTGTTGCCAGTGGCCAGGTTGCCATAGTGAAGGCAGGAGAAAGTTGCGAGCTCTTCTGGTGTTTCCGGCGCGCCCTGCTCCTTTACATAGGAAGGCGCTGCGCACAGAACGCGTTTCATTTCAACAATTTCATGATCGATAAGGGAAGGCATAGGCTGAGGCACGCCGATGCGGATTGTCATGTCATAGCCGTCGGTCACCGGATCGACGAACCTGTCGCTTAAGTCCAGCTCGGTTGTGATGTCTGGGTAGCGCTTCATAAAGTCGATAAGGGCTGGACTAAAATGGCGCACACCGAAGGAAAGGGGTGCGTTGATCTTCAGTGTACCTGCTGGAGTATCGCCACTGTCTTTGACGCTGCGCTCCGCCTCGGTCAGATCGTCGAGTATCGCGCGGCATTTTTCATAGAAAGCGCGTCCGCTTGGTGTTGGCGACACGTGCCGGGTGGTTCGGACGAGCAGTTGAATACCGAGCTGATCTTCCAGATTGATCACTGCTTTGTTGACCTGGGAGCGCGACAGACCCATGTGGCGCGCCGCGGCGGCAAAGCCATTTTCCTCCACAACACAGGTGAACGCCGTAATCGCTGCAAACTTGTCCATCAGCTTCTTATTGTCCCGATTAAAGAGACATTATGTCTATTTTGTAGGAGATAGTAAAATTAATCGGGACGATTATCTTGTGTGGCACGCTGTTTTACAGAGGAGATAGTCGCATGATGAAGATCAGAAAATCAGGTGATCGCGGGAATGCAAACATCGGCTGGCTTACGTCGAACCACACATTTTCATTCGGACAATATTACGATCCAGACCATATGGGTTTTGGTCCGTTGCGGGTGATCAATGAAGATTGGATTCGCCCGGGCGCTGGTTTCGATACTCACGGGCATCAGAACATGGAGATTATCACCTATGTTCTTGAGGGCGCTTTGGAACATAAGGACTCGCTTGGCACGGGATCGGTTATTCGACCCGGTGAAGTGCAGCGCATGTCTGCTGGGAGTGGCATTCGCCACAGCGAATATAATGCATCGTCTGATGAGCCGGTTCACCTGCTACAGATTTGGGTCATGCCCCGCACCGATGGTGGTGCGCCTTCCTATGATCAAAAGCGCTTCTTTGAAAAAGGTACCGCTTCTAGGGGCTTCACCCTTGTGGCAAGCGGAGATGGGCGCAAAGGTTCGCTCCAGATCGGACAAGACGCTGATCTTTATGCCGGTCGCTTTGCAGCCGACGAGAGCTTCTCTCATAAAGTCGAACCAGGGCGGCTTTTGTGGCTGCAGATCATCACGGGCAGTGTCGTGATTGCGGGTGAAACTCTTGGCGTCGGTGACGGGTTGGCCGTGAGCAATGAAGAGGTTCTGTCGTTGGATGCTGCAGAAGATGCACACGTGTTGCTGTTCGACATGGTGCCCTAACAGTGCGGTCAGGCCTGGATGTGGGTCTGACCATTCCAATCTGCCCACATCGCTGTCCAGTGATGGAGAACTCGGTCTCTTGTTGGGCTATTTGCTTTTGGCGAAGGCAGCGGACAAAAACTCTGAAATGATAAGACGCATCGGGGTCGCATTCTGCTTGAGCATGCTGGCTAATTCCAACGCGTAGGATGCATTCATCGACCCGCCTGATTGCCGAAGCCCATCTTTGTCTATCTGTGTATAAGCCATCGCCCAGTTTGACAGGCTGCGGGCTGCCTTGCTTTCCTGAAGAAGCGGTTCGACTGATGTGTGCCGCTTGTCCTCCAATATCGTCTGATAAATGCGCCGCACATCTCGCTCAGCACCTTCGAGTAGCTGAATAAAGTTTACACCATCGAATATCAGAAAGCCTGTGACGTTGGCCTTTGCATTATTGCGCTGGGCTGCTTCCAAAATTGAATCCAGTTCGGCTTTCGATGAGTCCGATTGCGCGGTCGATGTGTACAGAAGCTGGAATATGGACATTGTCGCAATGTCTCCGAAGTGAACGTCGTGCTGGTAACGCGAGTACCCGAGTTTTGGATGCCCCTAACCGAGCGACAGTCTATTCGGTGATTACTACCATTTTCCTACCTATTCGATAGTTTGCCCCCGGATTAAGTCTCCGGAAATATTCGTTTTATCTGGTGCATTCTGATCAGACGGACTGGTTGCTCAAACGCCGGACACCGGCAATCTGCCCGCTTGCAAAAGTCGCCACGCCAATGGCGATGAGAACCATCGTGGTAACCCCGGCAGCGGTCAACATGCCTGACACGAGGGGCAAGAGAGCGATCGATCCAAGTACCCATCCGATATCAAGAACGATAATGATCCAGGCCAGTTTGGTCGAAATTTCCTGGCGTGTAGCGATCCAGATAATCGCAGCAGCGAATGCCAGGAGTTGAACACCCAAGACGGGCAGAAATGTCGGGTCTGGAATACCAAAGGCTTGTGTGAGCGGCGCGGCATCGACCAGTGAGAGCGTGCCCGTGACAATAGAGAAAGTGGCGTTGCCCAAAAGGAAGCGCCTTAAAAGGCGGCTTTCGGGATTGAAGGCAGCGTCGCTTTTCCATGCGTCTGTCAAAAACATTCTAGGCTCTCCTTGTGCGGGGTCTGTTGCCCAAAGATCGCTTGTGGCTGCGGCGCGATCAATTCCCTCGCAGGTAAGCAAGGTGCCTCATAAAACCGTCCCGAAAAGGTCCAGCCAGTGTTGTCGGCTTTCTGCATCGGCAGGCAAAAATGTTTCGATCCGGATTTCCTGCAATGTCACGTCCTGCGGGGTGCCTAGCGTCGTGACGGTTGTCACGAGTTCAATGGCTTTGTCGCCGATCATCAGGGAGACCGGGACGAGAGGTGGCTGATGTGCGCCGATGTCGACAAGTTTCCAGTGTTGAGGCAAATCATAGGTTTGCATCAGCTCGTCAAGCAGGGTTTTGGTTGTTGTTTCGTTTCGACTGAGTTCTGCTATGGCTTCCCGATGCAGGCGCTGCACAATGGGGTAGGCGACATCATCCCAATTGGTGACAAAGTCACGAAAGCCACCCGGCGCAAACATGCGCTTTAAGAGATTGGGTCTTGTGGTACCTGGACCGATCTCGCCGCCCGTTGCAACCCAATAGGATTTGTTTGCGTCCAGAATATTCCAATGCCGGTCTATGGCCGCGGCGCAATAGGGCTCGTTTGCCGCGAGCATCAGCCCAACCAGATTACGGATCTCGCTCATTTCCGGACCGTCATAATCTGACTCTGTGAATGCGGCTGGGAAACCTGCTGCGATCAACAGCGCGTTTTGTTCGCGCAGCGGCACATCCAGGGTCTCGGCAAGCGTCAACACCATCTCGCGACTTGGTTGGGCCCGCCCGGTTTCAACAAAGCTGAGGTGCCGGGGCGAGATGTCTGCGTCGCAGGCCAAAGCCAATTGGCTTAGTCCTCTCGCGGACCGCCATTCCTTGAGCAGGACACCGACTGAGGTCTGTGTATGTGCTGTGTGCATGGGGTTTTGCCACCTTTCATTTTGGTCTTAGGAGACTTAAGAAGCTCTTGGGTCAAGAGAGGAGCCAATGCAGACGGCGGCATTGGGGCCATTGCATGTGGTCCCTCTTACCTCCGGCAGAATTGGCGGGCAGTGCCGGGTTTGGAAGGGTTGTGGTCTTAACCACACTTCATGATGGAGTTCCCATGACCAAACCCATTCTCACGACGACCGACCTCTCCAGCTATGGCAAGACTGCCCGCCTCATTCTGGCTGAAAAAGGCGTCGACTATGATCTCAACAAAGTCGAGTTTGCCAGCTTGCCGGATGCAATCTACAGAGAGGCATTTCACCCCTTCGCTAAAGTGCCGGCCTTTCAGCATGGTGAGGTCCACCTCTATGAGACAGCGGCGATTGCTCAATATGTCGATGAGGTTTTTGACGGACCGGCCCTGCAGCCGACAGATCCCGTCGCGCGGGCACAGATGCGAAAATGGATCTGCATTTCCGATGCTTATGTCTATCCGGCGGCAATTACCGGCCTGATCATGGAGCGTGTCGTGGCCCCCATGAATGGTGGCGCGGCAAATGAGGAGCTGATCGCCCGCTCCCTGCCAGAAATTGCCCGTGTGATTGATGTGATTGAGGCGGAGCTTGAAGGTCAGGACTATCTGGCGGGGTCTCTTTCGCTTGCAGACTTCTTCTGCGCCACAGTGTTGAGTTTTCTCCCGCTCGCGCCAGAAGGGCAGGGCCTTCTGGAAGGCAAAGTGAATGTTGGTGCCTGGATTGGGCGCATGACGACCCGCGAAAGCTATGCGCAGGCGGCCTAGGAAAGTAAGGGGTGCCCAGCATGGCACCCCATCACCGAATTAGCGCGCGTAATACTCAACCATTGGGTCACGCATGCCGCCCGCATATTGAATGAGGTCATATGCGTCGAACACAAGTGAGATGGCGAGGGTGACACTGGCGGTGTACAACCAGGCGCGGAAATAGGGGCGGTCCTGGGTCTCAGCCTTGCCTGTCGCTATCCGATGGATGATGTAGACAAATGCGACGGCCCAGAATATGTGCCCCAGCCCGAAAAGCTTTGTGATCATGTAGCCTTGGGCCGCATAGACATAGAAGCCGAGTGCGAAGTTCAACACCTGTGCGGCAATGAGGGCCTGGGCTTCGCGTCTCATGATGAAGAGAAATGGCAGCAGGATAAGCACGGTCTGCATCCAGGTAAGCCAGTATTGCAGCCAGGTTGGGAATTGCGCGATCTGCGCGTTCATATCGTTGAACATGTCCATCGTCGGTCCTCTCAGGTTGTTTGTCAGAGAGGTTAGAAGCGTGGCCAGGGGTGACCAATTACTTGGCGCGTAAGCAGAAAATTCAGGTGCTGCTCTTTTTCAACGCTGTAGCTCCTGCGACATGAAGTCGCTGATGCGATTTGCTCGATAGGATGAACGTTGGGCGCGAAAGTAAAAGCGCATCAGATATTGCACTCGAAAAAGCGACGTCTCGCACGGGTCTCAATTGTTTGCTGGCGGTTTTGCGCGTGGTGACCCCGGGTGGATTCGAACCACCGACCCTCAGATTAGGAATCTGATGCTCTATCCTACTGAGCTACGGGGCCCTGGACGCGCGTGTGGCGCGTTTATAGCAGACAGCCTCGACAGTAGGTAGAGAAGGCTTGCTGGAATACCGCTGCCTGGCTCAGCGATACTCTGCGTATCAGATGTGTTGAGTATCGCGTCTGTCGCCGGGCCCTCCTCTTGGTGTGCTGTCCCTCGCATTCAGGCGATGGTTTTCTTTCCATCAGTTGTTTGGAGTGCATCCTGCGATTGATACCTATGCGAAAGATGCATGATCTTACGATTACACAAGAAACAAGTATTGTTCCATAGAGATGAGACGAACCCCTGTTTCTAAAAGGGTTGCGGGTGATCGGGAAAAACTGCGCCTGCGATTGTGATGACGCGGTGTCTAATATATAATCCTTAGAATTAGAAATTTCACCATAGGATATCTACACCCTACTATTTCTGCTGAGCGATGGGCCTGGCGGGTCGTCAATTGGAGGCAACGTGGGGTGTGGTGTGCGCAGGTCGGGGGACTAAGCGTTATGAAGTTAGTTGTAGTGAGTGAGCATCCTTGTTGCCGTATCGGTTTGGCAACAATTCTCAGCGGCGTTGATGCAGCAGCGACCATCATCGAGGCAAATAGCATTGATGACCTTATCGATGTGAAAGGCGCTGAGGGAAGTGTTGACCTGGTTCTGATGGAAGGGGCGTCCCAGATTGGACGTGAGATGGCGGCTATCACGCGCCTTCAGGAAACAGATGGGATTGGAGCGGTTATCTTGCTCCATGAACAAGACCAACCCGAAATCGTGCGTCGATACCTGGATATGGGTGTGCAGGGTGTTGTGCCGAAGACCACTGAAGCTGCCGTCCTTGTGGGTGCGGTGCGCCTTGTTCTGTCTGGTGGGCGGTATGTCCCTGAATCTATACTGGCAAAAGAGAGCACTGGCTTTGGCGAACCCAATTATGCGTTTAACGCTGTTGGATTGGACCGGCTTACGCGTCGCCAGATGGATGTTTTGAAAGAGCTTGGGCGAGGCGCATCCAATCAGGAGATTGGCACGCAGTTGGGCATTGCTTTGGCAACGGTGAAGCTGCACGTAAATGCCATCCTGAATACGCTTGGTGTGCGCAACAGAACAGAAGCTGCGATCATTGCCTACAGAGCGGGGCTCACTGATTTGAGCGCCCAGGCTTAGCATTTTCGCCTTTACCTCAACGTTCAAACAGATCGCCTGTGGCGGACCCTTGCTGCTTTTGCTTTGTATGCTGGGTCCTTCGCTGGCGGTCGGTGCGCCATCATGTGCGCTTGAGCCTGGCGAGACCGGCCGAATTGTCTCTGTCATTGATGGCGACACTGTCGCCTTAGAAGACGGCCGCGAAATTCGGCTAGTCGGTCTTCAAGCCCCCAAGCTTGGTTTGGGACGGCGAAATTTCGAGGACTGGCCATTAGCGGCCGAAGCGCGGGCATACCTGGAAGCGATGGTTCTGAATTCTGATGTGCGCCTGTCATATGGCGGACGGCGCGAAGACCGCTATGGGCGCTTGCTTGCGCACCTACATCTTAGTGATGGTACGTGGGTGCAAGGAACCATGATTGCCGAGGGGATGGCGCGTGTCTATTCCTTCTCTGACAATCGCGCTTGTGTTGAGGAGCTGCTGTCATTGGAAAGAGAAGCCCGACAGGCGCGCCGCAACATATGGCGTGAGGCTTATTATAGATTGTTATCTGCTGATGCCCCTGACGAGTTGCTGGAGCACGTTGATAGCTTTCAGATTGTCGAGGGGACGATCCGGAAAGCGACACGGGTGCGCGGCAGGCTCTACCTCAATTTTGGTGAAGACTGGCGCGATGATTTCACGGTTACCATTGCACCGCGAGACGTTCGCCATTTTCACGAGGATGTTGGCGACTATTCCGACGTGCAGATCAGAGTGCGCGGATGGCTGAAATCATATAATGGTCCTGAGATTGTCGTGACGCACCCTGAACAGATAGAGTTTCTTACCGGTCCTGGCCGCGCGTCTTGATATGTAGCGCTCCTTTCGTGCAGGCTGCAAACCGCACGATGCTTTATCCAGGGACGGGTCATTGTTGAAAAATTGGTTTTTGAACGCGCCGGGTTTTTCGGACTTGATACACCCTGTCGCCAGGAGCGTGATGAGGCGCCCGGCATTGGTCTCTCTTTTGGCGTTCAGTCTTCTGATGGGGTGTTCACTTGGCGGTCACCGTGGTGATCGGTCTGCGTCAGCGCCACAGGGAATGGCCGTCGGTGGGCAGGGCATCAGCGCCCATGGGCGCATCTTGCAGTCATATGGGGGCGTTTATGAGGACGCTGCGCTCACGGCATATGTCGCCAACATTGTCCGGGTGATCGCGCGGCAAACGATGTTACCTGAAGAAACATATGCGCTGACCCTGCTGGACAGTCCGTTGGCAAATGCGATGGCGTTGTCTGATGGGCGGGTTTATGTCACACGAGGCATGCTGGCTCTGGCTGGTGATGAAGCCCAGCTCGCTGGTGTTCTGGCCCATGAAATGGGGCATGTGAACGCGCGACATATTGCAAGCCGGCGGGATGTCGCTGAAGATATTGGCCTGCTGGACACTGTTGTCGGCGGGCTTTTTGGTGAGAGTGGGGATGCGGGGCAAGGGATGATGTCGCGTATTGGGCTTCTCGCAGGGTATTCCCGCAACCAGGAAGATGAGGCAGACCGATTGGCGGTGACATATCTCGACGGCGCTGGCTACGACCCTCTTGCTGTCCGGGATGTGCTTTCGACGATGGATGCCTATGCGCAGCACCATGCTGGTTTGGTCGATAAGGAGTTCTACGCGGATGCTGGCAGCTGGTTTGCCAATCACCCGGAGACGCAAGACCGGGTCCGTCGAACCGCTGAGCGGGCGCAGCCTCTGCGGCTCTCGGGCCAGCCGAAGATGCGGGGACGCGGCCGCTATCTTGCAGCGATCGACGGGCTTCTATACGGGACCTCACCCGACCAGGGATATGTGCGGGGACAGCGCTTTGTGCATATGGTGCAGCGATGTCAGTTCGAGGTGCCGTCCTCCTTCCGGCTTCACAATGCGAATGATGTGGTTTGGGCCATCGGTCCGGAGAAGGTTGTCGTAAAGTTCGACTATGAGAAAGTGCGTGTTGGCATAGACCCCGTGGCGTATCTCACCAATGATTGGGCGTCATCCCTCGCCCTTAAGGATGTCCGCCGGTTTGAGATTGCAGGGCTTGCGTCCGCGTCGGCCCGAATGCGGTTTCAGGGTCTGAATACGCTGGCGGTGGTCATCGCTGCGCGCCCAGGAGAGGTCTATCGGTTTCTCATTGGTGTGCCGCCACAAGTGGGCGATCGCCATAATGAGGCGATTTCACAGATCGTCTCTAGTTTTCGCCTAGTAGATCAGCATGAACAAGGGCTCGGACCTTTGCGCATTCGGGTCGTGGAAACACCTAAGAGTGGGCCTCTCGCGCAGATCGCCAATGAATTGGGATCCTACGCGCTGGGTGGGCGGGAGCTGGAGCTGCTCAACGGGGTGAACGGCGATGAGGTTGTGCCTGCGCGAACATGGATAAAGCTGATTGAGGAAGCCGCTGCATTCTAGGCTGAGAGCGATGTTGCGGCGATAGGGTCGTCGATCTGATCGGTGATGGCTACTTTCATCTTTTCCAGCGCACGACATTCGATCTGGCGCACACGCTCTTTGGAGATGCCGAATTTTGCGCCGAGCTGTTCGAGTGTGACAGTTTTCTCATTGAGCCGACGTTCTGAAATAATGGCGCGCTCACGATCATTCAGATGCTCGAACGCGGCAGAGATCCATTCGCGCAGCCTTGCATCCTTGTCCGTTTTCTCCACCGTTTCATGAGGGCTCGGGGCGGTGCAGACGAGCAGTTCCTGCCAGGTTGAGCCGCCTTCGTCATCCTGACCTCCCGGCACAGCGTTCAATGATCGGTCGCTGGCAGAGAGGCGGCTCTCCATTTTTTCAACATCGAGGGTTTTGACACCCAAGGTCTCAGCAATCGAGTGGCGATCATCAGGGGTGAGCTTTTCGCGGGTGCCGTTCGCGATCCGGGCTTTCAGGCGCCGCAGATTGAAAAACAGAGACTTTTGCGCGGAGGTTGTTCCGGTTCTGACAATTGACCAATTGCGAAGCACAAAGTCCTGAATAGCAGCGCGGATCCACCAGCCAGCGTAGGTTGAAAAGCGAACATTGCGATCCGGGTCGAAGCGGGCGGCGGCCTGCATGAGGCCGACATTGCCTTCCTGTATCAGGTCGGCGACTGGCAGGCCATAATTGCGAAAGCGGGTCGCCATCGAGACGACAAGACGGATGTAGGCGCCAGTGAGTTCATGCAGGGCGTCGACATCTTGATGGTCTCGCCATTGCCGTGCCAATTGCCGCTCGTGATCCTCTGACAGGAGAGGGCGGGTCATCACTTTTTTGACGAACCTGCGGTTGGCTTTTTGCGCATCGGGCGTATCGATAAAGGCTGTCGATGTCATGGTCGATCCTCATCCCCTCCCCAGAGGTCCAGTCAGGCACCTCAGGAGTGTTGTGGTGTCTTGAGGTATACGGAGGCGCGTGCGGGGCAGATCACATAAAAAAAGCCCGGATGAACCGGGCTTTTTCAACACTGTCAGGCTTCGAAGGAGACTATTTGGCCTCTTCTCCTGCAGCCGCCGCTGCTTCGGCTTCTGCCTCAGCTTTTTTCTCTGCCTTACCTGCAGCCGTGATGAGGACTGTTTCCAGTCTCGTGACAGCTGCTGCATCATCCATGTTGTCGGCCGCGGCAACTTCGCGTGCCATTCTGTCGATGGCGGCTTCAAAAAGCTGACGTTCTGAATAGGATTGCTCAGGCTGTTTGTCCGACCGGTAGAGGTCCCGCACGACTTCCGCAATGAAAATCAGATCGCCGGAATTGATCTTGGCTTCATATTCCTGGGCCCGCCTGCTCCACATGGTGCGCTTCACCTTCGCCTTGCCCTTCAGCGTATCAATCGCCTGGGTGATGACTTTCGGCTCGGACAGTTTGCGCATGCCAACAGCTTCAGATTTATTGGTTGGAACGCGCAGGGTCATCTTGTCCTTGGCAAAGGTGATGACATAAAGCTCAAGCTCGTGACCGGCGACTTCCTTGCGTTCAACCGATGTGATCTGGCCAACACCATGTGATGGATAGACGACATATTCCTTGTTCTTAAAGGAAAGCTTGCTGGGTCTTGGGTCCGGTGTCGCCGTTACTTTTGGTTCTGCCTTTGGTATTGGGCGAATAGACGCTGGCTCGGGGATAACCACTTTTGCGGGCCGCGCGACGATCGGTACCGTCCGTGGCACCTTCTTTTCTGGTGCAATCTCGAGCTTGGCAGCCTTCTTTGCCGCTGCTTTCTTCGCTGCGGCGGTTTTGGGTGCTGCTTTCTTTGCAGTGGTCTTTTTGGCGGCTGCTTTCGGCGCTGCTTTTTTTGCTGCAGCTTTTGGTGCTGTCTTCTTTGCCGCAGCTTTAGGCGCTGCCTTTTTTGCTGCCGGCTTCTTTGGTGCGGCTTCTTTCTTGGTTGCTGCCTTTTTGGCCGCAGGCTTAGTCGCCGCTTTTTTTGTTGCTGTCTTCTTTGCCGCTGCCTTTTTTGCTGCAGGCTTGGCTTTCGCTGCAGCCTTTTTGGCTTTGGCTGGCGCAGCTTTCTTGGTTGCTGTCTTTTTGGCAGCAGCCTTTACCTTGGATTTAGCCTTTGGCTTTGCTTTTGCGGCTGGTTTTGCCGCTTTCTTGCTGCTTGTCTTGGTTTTTTTAGTGGCCTTGGCTGCCATGGTCGCTCCGTCTGATTGCTGGTCCAGCCAGCGTGTGTTCCAGGCTTTGGGCGTTACGACATTGGGGCTTTGCACAGGTGAAACAGACCAATGGGGCCGTGCTGTTGCTGCACCGCTCATCGCCCAATTTTACCGAGTGCGTGAAGAGATTGCTCAACGCCTCCCTCTGATACTCACGAGGTATGGCAAGCTTTTCTTCGGATCCCCAGTTTTCGTTTTTGGCTCTCGTTCTTGGTTTTCAACCCAAAACGCGGGAGTTAACCCACACGAGGATCCACGCCGATGGCCTCCTGTTTCCAGGTATGACCGCCAAATTGATGCCCAAATGCGCCCCGGTCTTCCTTTGACCAGGCCCTGTCAAAATTACTTGGAGCGAAGTGTATCACAAAATTCGCCCAAAATAAAGATCGGGCGGTGAAAGGCGAGCAATATCAGTCGGATAGAACGCTGCTCGCGTTAATCTCCCTCACCAGGCTCTGGGCTGAAATGTTCTTCGAACTTGTTCGGTTTTCCGTCCCAGTCTGCTGCGTCAGCTGGCTGTTCACCCTTCATGGTGATGTTTGGCCATTTCGAAGCGTATTCCGTGTTGACCTCAAGCCATTTTTCAAGCCCCGGCTCGGTGTCGGCCTTAATGGCTTCGGCTGGGCATTCTGGCTCACACACACCACAGTCAATGCACTCATCGGGGTGGATGATGAGCATGTTCTCGCCTTCGTAGAAACAATCGACCGGGCAAACCTCAACGCAGTCCATGTATTTGCACTTAATGCAATTGTCGGTCACCAGATAGGTCATTTTCTACTCCGTTTCCGCGTTTTCCACGCGGACGATAGGTGTGGTCTTAACTTTCGAGGTCTTACGTCTCTACACCGAGGCGTGCGAGGACCCGTTTTCGGGCTTCGCCTGCTTCGCGGTCGGGAACGTATATCAAGCCTGCCACTCGCCGCAACAGGCTCGCTTCATAGTCGTGCAATTCGCCGTCGGCATAGACGACTTCCCACAATTGTTCAATGAGGCGGGTCCGTTCCTCGACCTCATAAGCGTCTTTCAGGGTCTGGGTCCATCGATGAAGACCCACAGCCCGCTGTTCTTCGCTTTCGGCCAGAGCGATCAGCTCTTCGGTCTCTTCAGTGCTGAGTTCAAAAAAGCTTTTCAGAACCGTTCGGATCTTCGCCTGTTCGGTTTTCCCGTAGACTTCATCCATTGTCGCTGCACAAACCAAAAGAGCTGCAGCGGCAACTTTTACGTCGTCGAATGTTTTTTCAGGGGTTTCCTCAGCAGGGCTTTGGAAAAGAGCTTGAATGCGTTTGAGCATGGAACCGCCGTTTGTTGGTTGATTTTACTTATATATCCGGGAGAAATAATTCAACCACATCAAGAGGATGTGATTTATTCGAAACCATCTTTGAACGCCGTTGTCTGCCGTCTTTCACGTTTGGTCGGGCGACCTGCTCCAGCCTCTCTTTCGGCTGTTTTCGGCTCTTTATCAAAGGTTTTTCGAGGTTGAGGAGGGGCTTGGTCCTCATAGAGTGCCTGGGCTTCAGGTGCAGGGCCTCTGCGGGTGCCGATGTCGACTATTTTGATCACCCGAACCTGTTTGGCGGCAGGAAAGGTGAGTATATCGCCCGGGCGCACCAGATGGCTGGGTTTTGAAACCCGTTCTGCGTTCACCCTGACTTTGCCCGCACTCACGACGCTCGCAGCGAGCGTCCGGCTCTTAAAGAAGCGGGCGAACCAGAGCCATCGGTCGAGCCGCTGGGTCTCTGCGCGGGTTTCTGGACGTGCATTTGCCTCAGTCATCAGTCCTTCGGCTGCGGGTTCTTCAGCGCCATCAGAGCTGCGAAGGGAGAATCGGGATCCATGGGCTTGTCTTTTGGCCGCGGTTTCTGGTGATCGCGCTTCGGGCCTTTGCCAGCGCCTTTTTGTGGGCGTTTGCTCTGTGTCCTTTTGCCCTGTGCCCTGTTTCCCGGAGCAGATTTGTCGCCATCAGCCTGCTGTGGGTTCCTGCCCCGGTGGCGCGCTGCCCGACCCTGGTTCTGGTGGCCCGCATTTTGGCGCCGTTGTGGACGCCAGATTTGTAGCTCTGTGTCGACGGGTTCGGTGGCAGGTGCTTCAGGTTTGTCGTTTTCTATCGCAGCCGCAGGTTCTGCGGCGATCTCAGGTGTCTGTTCTGCCGGTGCGGGCTCTGCTTGAGGGGCCTCAGTTTGTGCAAGTACTGCTTCTGGCGCAGTTGGCGTTGGCGCGGCTTCTTCACCTGCTGGTGTTGTCGCGGTCCGTGATGTTGCGTTCCCATCAGGCGCGCCAGCTTCAGGTGCTGGCGCAGGCTCTACTTTGTGGGGTTGGGTCGCAGCGATTTTCTTCGGCGCTTTTGCAATGGCTGCCAGGCGCTCCGCATTGGCGATTTCTTCTGGCGTGAACTTCTCTGTTCCAACTCTGTAGCCGACACCTTTTAGAATGCCCGCCATCTCTTCAGCGGAACATCCCATGAGAGACATCATGTCCGGGTCAATCACAAAGCCGCCTTTGTAGCGGCGCTCAGAGATAATGGGGCGGATGACGTCTGCGAGGCGTTCGAGCATGTCGCGACGGACGGCGCGGGGTCCGCTGACGCGAAAACCGATGGCTTCATAGAATTCTCGCGATGCGTCGGCTGGCACAGTCATGGATGTGAGACCAGGGGCGGGCGCTGGAGGCAGACCGTCAAACGGATTGACGTCCTTGTCTTCCATCGGACGGCTGAGCGTCCAAAGGGTCAGGATCAGATTGGCAGCTGCCGGTTTCAGCAGGATCGGCATGAAGATTGAGTATGCGCCAAAGCGAACACCCTTCTTGCGGAGTTGTCCGCGTGCTTCCTGATCAAGCGCCTTAATG
Source organism: Alphaproteobacteria bacterium (assembly GCA_021775935.1). GTDB lineage: Bacteria > Pseudomonadota > Alphaproteobacteria > Parvibaculales > Parvibaculaceae > Mf105b01. Next base: position 555 of record JAJFGY010000108.1, on the reverse strand, counting down.
TCATCCGCGATCAATTCCCGGTTCATGGAACCCAGGTTCTCAACCAATTGAAAGGCAACGCCACGGGCAAGACCTGTCAGCTCTTCACCGCTTTGCAGCGTCAGAAGAGGTTCGAGTACGTTGGCAATGTGAACCTTGACCCAGCTCTCTAACCTGCCCTGCGCTTTTTCCCGGTCGGGGCCGTTCAACTGCTCGCTGGCAAAGAGCTCCACTTTTGGTGAGAGCGCGGTGTCACCGCCAACAAGACGGCCAACAGCGTGGCCTGCCCATATGAAACGTCCTTGCTCGGCCAGCGTGATCTCGCTGGCGGGCGCTCTCGAGAACTTCTCGGCTCGCGCCGCAATCTCGCCTGCCAGCGCTTTATCTGAGGCCGCCCGCAGTGCCTTGCCGTGAACGCCTGTGGCGCGTTCGTCCGCCACGAAGACAAAGCCTTGCAGCTTGCCGACGAATTCTCCTTCGACGAGTACATCGCCTTCTTGATTAACCGACGCCATTAATTCCTCGCGTTCTCGCAAGCGCTTCATCAAAACACTGGTCCGCCGATCGACGAACCTC
>JAJFGY010000107.1 GCA_021775935.1 Alphaproteobacteria bacterium | reverse complement strand
TCGCAATTGTCGGAAATCCAAGCTTTTTCATTCGAACACCAGCTTATCTGGGGCCAGATCGCCGCCGGGAAACCGACGAGCTGTATCAAGGCCCCGACCGTCGACATCTGAAAGCAGAATTAAGAACCGGTGGCAATATCGTTGAGCTGGATGAAGTACGCCGACGCGCTCCGACGGAAAAAGGCTAGCCTCTTCTTAAGCAGGCCCCTCCCTAAGACAGCCAAAAAAATGACAACACCGTCAGGTTTTTGCTTTCCGTGCCAAAATGCGGTTAGGCTTACGCTACGTTAGGCCCGTAGAACGTCTTGGAGGAGAGCCATGTCTACCGAACAGATCAACATCACCGTCGACAGCGCGTATGAAGCCGTCGCCCCTGATGATTTCCCCGCGATGATGGAAGTGGAACGATACGGCAATCGCTCGACTGCTTTCGACAAAATCATCTCTGCGACCCACGATCATTTTTGGGATCCCCAGGATCCAAAGTTCGTCGATTTTAGCCAACCATTCGATATGGAAAACGAGTATCTGGTGAACCCCATCGGGCTGCCAGAACTTCAAACGGCAGTGAACGACAAACTTGATGAGAAGCAGCGCATCAAACTCGTCAATATGGATGTGCAATGGTCTCTCTCTTCGATCTTGCACGGCGAGCAAGGCGCTTTGGCATTGTCGGCAAGCCTGTGTCATATCCTGAAAGACCCTGGCGCCCAGGAATATGCAGCAAACCAGACCCGCGAAGAAGCTAGACACGTCGCTGGTTTCTCAAACTACATTAAGGCACGTTGGGGCAAGCCGGTTGCTGTAGGGCCTGCTCTCGGAGATCTGCTGACCGACCTGGTCCTATCGCCGCTCGTCTGGAAGAAAATCGTCGGCATGCAGATGCTTGTTGAGGGTCTCGCCATGGGGGCGTTCGCGACCTTCTACAAAGAGTCAAACGATCCGCTGATGACACGCCTCATGCAGCTGACCATGACAGACGAAGCCTTCCACCATAAGTTTGGTAAGATCTGGGCGGACCGCACCATTCCCAACCTCTCCGACGATGAACGCAATCAGATTGAAGATTGGGCGTGGGAGGTGTTCCAGGTATTGCTCTACAATCTTGGGAGCCCTGAGCAGAAAAAACACATCTATGCCGCCGTCGGTCTTGATTGGGAATGGGTGCAAAGCGCGTTCATGGAAGCCATGACGGACGCTGCGGTACGAGAAGACATGATGGAAGCGACCAATATCTTCCGGGTGCTTATCAAGACCCTGCTCAAAGCAGGCGTCATTACCGACCGCACGTCATCTAACTATGCCGCTTTCATTGATATGAAAGAACTGCATAAGGAAGGGGACCGGATGGTTGGCGACGACATTGCCGAGGAAGGCATCAAATATCTCCGTGAGCTGAACGGCAATACCAACAAATATATGTCTTTGGACAAGATGACCGCCGCCGAATAGGCGATCACAATTTCGTAAACAAGGGCGGTACCTGTCGGTATCGCCCTTTCTATTTGTCAATCCCGTGATAGGCTTTCCCCAACGTCACCTTGGGGTTGGGTCAATCCATGCGTGTGCAAAGAATTTTTGGCAAGAACCGTCTTCAATGGTGCGGGCATACCACGCTTGCGGCTATGGCAACTGCCCTTGCTTTAGTTTTTGCGGCCTTCCCCACATTTGCCAATGTTTTTGAAACCGATGATCGACGTCTCATCACACCAGACGATCACCTCGCCTTCGTTGGTGTAATCACGTGCTCTGACACCTTGCGCATTCCGACAGGCAGCCTCATCACAACGCGAAATGCGGATCCTAACCGTCGCTTTGAAGTTCTGACCACTGTCGCTCATGCCTTTTTCACGAAGGAAGGAGACCGCTGGCAGAATTGTTCCTTCTTGCTGGAAGGCGACCCAACGCGAGCAATGCCCATCACCTATGTTGTAACCGGCACCTCAAGCCCCGGCAAAGGCTGGAACGATGATTGGGCCGTCGCTACTGTTGAAGGGCGCGTATCTCAAGACATCACGCTCCCGACCCCTCTCTCAATTGATCTGGGGGGCATTCAAGAACGCACCAAAGCAGGCGCATCCATTTTGCTTGCAGGGCACAATGGCGAAAACATTCCAATGCTGATGTCAGACAATTGCGGGCCCCAACACAAACGAAGCGGCAGTCACAATTTTGGCGACAGCCGCGTCTTCAACCATGATTGCGATATGATGTCTGGATGGTCCGGCGGACCACTTCTGCTGCGCAGCGCATCAGCGACACATACAATCGGGGTCAACTCGACGAGGTTTAATCCCGTCGTCCACCAAACAGGTTTTCCGTTTGATGACCGCTTCAATCCCAACACCGCAATTCGCGTCGATGAAGAGTTTCAGGCCGCCATCCACCGCCTGGCCAAAGAGGGCGCGCCCATCCGCCTCGCCGACGGAACAGCTTTCTGTACCGTTGGTGCAGATACGCTCTGCTGAACATTAGCGCTTACGTGTGGCTATGGGCGCCAGGAGCGCTTCAAGACTTTTTGTGTAGACCCGCCGCGCTGCTTCAGGGCGCTCCGCATTTGCAATGGCAAGACCGGCCTGCATCAACGATCCACCAATAAGATCCGCCAGCGGCTCCAACGGTTGTTTGGGTAAGATCCCTTCATCCACAAGATGCTCAAGCGAATGGGTGACAAGCGCTTTGTTGAGAGGTTCTTGAAGGTCACGCCATTCCTCCCAGCCAAGAACGGCAGGGCCGTCCAGGAGGATCACCTGCTTGATGTCGGCACGACTATAGAGATCAAGCAGAATGCGGGTGCCAACAACCAGATCCTCCCGATCTTCAGTAATCTCATCCATTGTCTTTTCAAATAGTTCGAGAGCCACCTCGTTTAACATTTCGAGGAACAAAGCCCGAAAAAGATCTTTCTTGTCAGAAAACTGATGGTAGAGCGCGCCTCTTGTCACGCCAGCCCGTGCGACAATCTCCTCTGTCCCTGTATCCGCATATCCTTTCTCGACGAAAAGAGCGCGCGCGGCATCGACCAGTTTTGTGTGATTTCGAGAAGGCTTTTTGGCGGGTGCGTTCATAAAAATACAGCTTGTATGAAAATCTTCTGGCGACTATACATCATTCATATCATACAGGCTGTATGAAACCCGTTGCAGGAGACTAAGGCGTGATTGGCACCCGACAAATTCCATATTGGCTCTTTGGAGCGACCGCACTGGCAGCTCTGGGAACCGTCATCGGTCCCCTGACGCTCTTTGGCATAAGCGAACAAGGCTGGCAGCTCGCCGCGCGCTATACAGTTCGTGTGAGCTTCCCTCTATTCCTGCTTACATATCTTGCGCGGCCACTCACCACTTTCTGGCGGTCAAACGCGACCCGATGGATGTTGCGTAACCGCCGGTATTTGGGATTGAGTTTTGCGCTCGCCCACACAATCCACTTGGGCGCCCTCACCAGCTATTTCGTCTTCATTGAACAGAGCCCCGATGTTGCCACCCTCGTTGGCGGCGGCCTCGCCTACGCTCTGATGTTTTTGATGGCAGCCACCTCAAACGATCAAAGCGTGAGAGGGATGGGAGCCAATTGGGGAAGGCTGCATACAATCGGCCTTCACTATCTGTGGCTCATCTTCCTCGTGACCTATCTCGGGCGCTTATCTGGCGGCGAAGGAGGAAATCAAACAGACGCTCTCTTTATGGTTGGAATCGTCGGGTCAGGCTTAACTTTTTGCGCCCTTGCCCTGCGCCTTGCGGCAGCATGGAAAAGCCTGTCGCGCAGAGCGACCACCTAATCTCACGGTTTCGCGTGACCTCCCCGTGTCTCGCGGTATATTTGCCTTAAAGGGCAAACATAAGCCCGCACACATTAGAACGGGGAGGACCATATGGCCTGGAATTACGGCGATATACTCGACACGATTGCGCCTATGCTGCCGGCAGATGCACCGGCAATGATCCATGGGGATCGCATGATCACCTGGGGGGAGACCACCAGGCGCACAAACAACCTTGCCAAAGGTCTCATCGAGCGAGGTGCAAAGCCCGGCGACAAGCTTGCCTTCTACATGCGCAATCGCCCGGAATACATGGAGACACTCGCGACTGGCTTTAAGGCGCGCATGACCCACGTGAACGTCAACTATCGCTACACCGCTGATGAAGTCTTCTACATTTTTGACAACTCTGATGCCCAGACCATTGTCTACGGTTCTGAGTTCCGTCATATCATTGAAGAGTTGAAAGATCGGCTCACAAAGGTCGCCACCTTCGTTGAAGTAACTGAAGATGGCACGACAGCGGCGTTCGCCGAAAACTTTGAAACGCTGGCGACAACGGGCGATGGCACTCAGCTCGACATTAAGCGCTCGCCCGATGATCAACTCTTCATCTACACCGGCGGTACAACCGGCATGCCCAAAGGCGTCATGTGGCGACATGATGATATGCGCGAAGCCCAACTGAATGCGTTGCGCCGTCTCGGACCAGTACCAGAGTCTCTCGAAGAGCTACAGGCAGCGATCAAAGAAGTAGGCCCCGCAGGCAAGATGATCCCCGCCTGTCCACTTATGCATGGCACCGGTCTCTTGACTGCACTTGGCAATCAGATGAACGGCGGGTGCGTCGTAACCCTGAGCCATCCTTCGTTCAGTCCGGAAGAAATGCTCGTCGCCATCGACAAAAACAAAACCACCAGCGCGGCGATAGTGGGTGATGCCTTTGCAAAACCGCTTCTCAAGACGTTGGATGAAAACCCTGGCAAGTATGACCTCTCCAGCATGGAGACCCTGGTCTCGTCTGGCGTCATGTGGTCGATGGAAGTAAAACAAGGCCTTCTTAAACACATGCCGACCACCATCATGACCGACAGCTTTGGCTCCTCTGAGGGCCTGGGCTTTGGGTCCTCTCTCACTACCGCGGACGGAGTGATCAGCACCGCAAAGTTCCAGATCGGGGATCGCTGCCAGGTCTTTGACGAACAGGATAATCTCGTTGCACCTGGCTCAGGCACGCCAGGCTTCATCGCCCTCACCGGCCCTATTCCTGTCGGCTACTACAAAGACGAAGAGAAGACCGCTAAAACCTTCAAGACAATCGATGGTGCGCGCTACTCCATCCCGGGCGATTGGTGCACCGTCGAAGAAGACGGCACGCTCACGCTTTTGGGACGCGGCTCTGTCTGCATTAACACTGCGGGCGAGAAAGTGTATCCGGAAGAAATCGAGGAAGTTCTGAAAACCCACCCATCCGTGGAAGACGCACTTGTTGTGGGTGTTCCTGATGAAAAATGGGGCCAGTCCGTAACCGGCATCGTGAGACTGAGCGGTGATGGCGACTTCAACGAAGAAGATCTCCGCAAACATGTGCGCGGATCTTTGGCCGGGTACAAAACCCCCAAACGCATTCTGGTGGGTGATGCAATCCCATTCCGTGCCTCCAACGGCAAGGCAGACTACAAAAGCGTCACAGCCTTTGCGCTGACCGAGCTCGGCATTCCTGCTTAAACGCCGACACAGATGAGCATTCGGCGGCAGTTGCAGACATTGCAGCGGGCCGCCGTTTTCGTTTAGGTCTCAGTGCCCAAGCAGAGGCGACACGCGCAATTCTTCTACAAGATGGTCGACAACCGCCCTCACCCGTGCCGACGTTTGTCCTGCTTCTTTATGCACAACATGAACGGGCACAGGCGCTCCTTCGCACTCGACGAGAACGTGCTCAAGTCGACCCTCCGCAACTTCCTTGGCAACCATGTAAGAAAGGACACGGGTAATCCCTCGCCCGTCCAGGGCGGCAGCAATGGCCGCATCTGCCGTATTCACGCGAAACCGCGTCTCCGGCTGATGTGAGACCGAGCGTTCATCTGTCATGAAAGACCATTGGCTCCCCGACCGGCTCTGCGAAAAATCCACAAGCTGATGCCCATTCAAGTCGCTCACACTCTTTGGAGCCTCATGCTTTTCCAGGTAGGAAGGCGCGGCACACAAAACCCGTCGAACCGACCCGACTTTTGAGGCCACAAGACTTGAGTCCGGCAGTTCCGCAATCCGGATAGCCACATCTATGCCTTCATCCATCATGTGAACCACGCGATCTACAAAAAGCGTCGAAACAGCAAGACCCGGATAGCGGTCCATCAAGCTGAAGAGGACGGGCGTCACAGCCAGGCGTCCAAAAAGCGCAGAGCCGGTGACAGAAACCCAGCCCTCTGGTTCTCCATGCCGCCCTGCAGCTTGGCTGTTTGCTTCTTCCAGCTCAGCGAGAATGCGGCGACAATCTTCCAGATAGCGCGTACCGACCTCTGTCAGATTCACAGACCGTGTTGTGCGATGAAAGAGCCGAGCACCTAGGGCGGCCTCCAACTCAGACACCAATCGCGTGACAGAAGGCGCAGAAAGCCTGAGGCTCCGGGCAGCAGCAGCAAAGCCACCTTCCTCTGCAACCGAAACAAAAGCTTCTATTGCGCGTAATCGATCCACCAATTACTCCAATATTCAAAATAATAATGTCCATATTTATCATATTATTTTGACATTAGAAAAGACCCATCTTTCTCCCAGCAGCACAGACCACCCATTCAGCGTGCATGACGGAGGATCACATGACCCAAGCAACAGACACCCAGGCGCCCACCCCAGCTCAGACCCAAGGTGCCCATCATATTGGCCTGACAGTGCCAGACCTCAGCGCGACCAGAGCCTTCTTTTTAGAAACATTAGGCTACACACAAGTGGGGGAAGTGCCAGACTACCCGGCAACATTTGTCTCTGATGGATCGACAATGATCACGCTTTGGCAGGCGAACGATCCAGCGACCGCCACACGGTTTGATCGTAAAAACGTCATCGGCCTTCACCATCTCGCATTGAAGGTTGCGGATCGCGCAACACTTACCGCCCTGCATGACAAGATCAAAACTGCACCAGGATGCGAAATCGAGTTCGCGCCGGAAGCACTGGGCGGTGGAGAGATCCGCCACCTCATGTGCACGATTCCAGGTGGCATCCGCGTGGAATTCATTGCACCGACCGCGTAGACACAATCTCAGGAGGAGCAAGACAGATGACCAACGGCTGGACACACGAAGGCTCCCCCTTTCACGAAGGAGAGCATCGCATTCAAGAACGCGTTGGTGTCCGCGATCGCGCTGAAATGCAGGGCCAGCGGGTCATCCGCGACCATCTGCCCGATCAGCACCGGGAGTTCTATGAAAGTCTGCCCTTCCTTCTTCTGGGGTCTGTCGACGCGCAGGGCCGCCCCTGGGCTTCATTGGTTGCGGGACCACAGGGTTTCATCAAAAGCCCTGAGGCCAAGCGTCTTCACCTAAATGCGCCTCTCCTGCCAGGGGACCCGCTGAAGCGAACTCTTCACGACGGAGCAGATATTGGCGTGATCGGTCTGGAACCAGCAACACGCCGCCGCAATCGGTTCAATGGCAGGGCAGGCGCGGTAAACGACACCAGCTTTGACATTCACGTTGATCAGTCATTTGGCAATTGCCCGAAATTCATACAAACCCGCGATGTATCCTATGTCGCCCCATCAACAGACGGCCCGGCGCCCCACACACGCGATGCCACCTTGTCCGACATGGATGTGCAGCGGGTGCTTGCCACAGCTGATACCTTCTTCATTGCAACCGCATACTCAGACGAAACCCGCTCGGCATCCATGGGCGCAGACATGTCCCACAGGGGCGGCAAGCCTGGCTTCATCAGAATGGCCGACAAGACGTCCCTCATATTTCCTGACTTTGTCGGCAACAATCACTTCAATACGCTCGGCAATATTGAGATGAACCCTCGTGCAGGCCTCCTGTTTATCGATTTTGAGAAAAACGGCCTTGTCTACATGACAGGCAAAGCTGAAACCATTTGGGACAGCGCTGAGCTTGCAACCTTTGAAGGCGCCAAACGGCTCACCCAGATCACGCCGGAGGAAATCATCGTCACCCAAAATACGCTCCCATTGCGGTTTCGTTTTGGTGACTACTCGCCGTTCCTGGCTAAAACAGGGAGTTGGGCTACGCGAATGAACTAGCGGGACAGAATATTTTGTCCCCTGCCACGGCTGACCATACGGAAACCGCCAATCTCACCCAATGTCCCCTTGCCTGGTCGTCTATCAGCGCTATTCTCCTCTCAACGTAACTGACGAAAAATCAGGAAGAGACGCTTATGGACGCTCTAGAGCAATTCCGGGCCGATACCCGCGCCTGGCTTGAAGAAAACTGCCCCCCTTCTATGCGGACCCCTATGCCAGAGGACGAAAGTCCCTGGGGTGGAAAACGGGCCGTCTGGAAGAACCCAGAATCAAAGCAATGGCTTGATGCTATGGCAAGCCGCGGCTGGACCGCACCACAATGGCCTGCTGCCTATGGCGGCGGGGGCCTGTCAAAAGATGAAAACAAGATCCTGCAGCAGGAGTTGCGCGCTATCAAAGCCCGCCCTGCGCTTATGAGCTTCGGCATCTGGATGCTTGGCCCAGCACTTCT
>JAJFGY010000106.1 GCA_021775935.1 Alphaproteobacteria bacterium | reverse complement strand
CCTGATACAATCGCCGCTTTTATCGCAGAACCCATCATGGGTGCGGGCGGTGTCGTCATTCCACCAGCGGACTATTTTGCGAAGATCCATGCAGTGCTCGACAAGTACGACATTTATGTCATTGCGGACGAAGTGATCTGTGGCTTTGGTCGGACAGGCAATATGTACGGGTCAGAAACATTCGGCCTGAAGCCGGATTCAATCTCTATCGCAAAAGCGCTGTCGTCCGCCTATGTGCCTATCGGGGCTGTGACCGTTGGCGAAGATATGTATGAAGCCATGCTGGAGCAGAGCAAGAAGATCGGTACGTTCGGTCACGGCTTCACTTATACCGCCCATCCGCTCGCTGCGGCCGTTGCCTGCAAGACCCTGGAAATTTATGAGAAACGCAACATCGTCGATCGTGTGCGCGGACTTTCACCAACATTTGAAAAGCGGGTTGCTGCGTTGGCGGACCACCCACTGGTTGGTAATTCACGCGCTAAGGGTCTCATCGGCGCTGTTGAGCTGGTCGCCGACAAAGCAACGAAACGCGCCTTTGAAGCTTCTCAAGGCGTAGGCGCTGCCGCCATGAACAATGCCCAGAAGCATGGACTTATAGTGCGTGCTATGGGCGGCGATATTGTCGCCTTCTGCCCGCCCCTCATCATCGAGGAAGCGCAAATCAACGAGATGTTCGACATGTTCGAAAAGGCCCTGGACGATACCGAAGCGTGGGTCACAAAAGAAGGCCTGCGATAAATCCATGAGCGTGTACCGATATCACCTTCAGTTTGAAGGCAAGGTGAGCCCGCAGGATGAAATGGGTGAACAGATGGGCATTGAAGCTGAGGCCAAAGTTGGTCCTGATAGGACCAGGGGCTTCGACCCTGCAATCGGCGCGGAAGGGTCGGTCGCTAAGTTCGCTTGCCTTGTGTCGAATGACATGGATGGCACTTTCACGCTTCAGGGCGAAGTCACGCTTGCGGGCGGATCGCTTACCATCTCTACAATCCGTCCATCTTCCCTCGAAGAGAGTCCAGACGCCAAGGTCCAACGGGGAACCGCTGAATGTCAGATCGACACTGGCACCGGTGCGTTCAAAGGGGCCGTGGGTACGGTGATGCTTAACTTCACAGTGGACGAGGATGCACGGTTTACCGACCTGCAGACGGGGCTTGTGTTTGCTGCTTCAAATGTACATTGACCCCTAGCGATTTGAAGTTCTGCGCTAGAATGGTCAGCGCTAATTTTTTTGATCTGCCGAACTGTCGGCCTCACGCTCCAACTGATGGACGAATTCCTTGAAAACTGTCGCAATATTGCAGTCGAACTATATCCCCTGGAAAGGGTATTTCGACATCATCAATCGCTGCGATCTTTTCGTCATTCTGGACGAAGTACAATCGACTAAAAATGATTGGCGCAATCGCAATCGCATTAAAACGAATGGCGGCACACAATGGTTAACCATTCCTACTCGCCACTCCAATGCACTTCGGATAAATGAGGTCACAGTTGCGAACAATCGATGGGCCCAAAAACACTGGCGGACCATTCACCAGTCTTATTCACGTGCGCCTGCAATGATGGCGTTGGCAGGTCCGATTTCGGGGCTCTATGAACAAGCTGCGAAACTGGAACTTCTCTCAGACGTTAACCGCATTTTCCTCGACTCACTATGCAAAATGGTGGGAATAGGGACGCCAATAGTGAACGCGGGGGACCTGGTTGAACTATCAGTTTTGGATAATCTAGAACCAACCGCACGCCTTGTCGAAATCTGTCGGGCTACAGGTGCGACGAACTACCTCTCTGGCCCATCTGCCAAAGACTATCTGGACATCTCTCAATTTGACGCTGCTGGCGTCCATGTCGATTGGATGAGCTATGCGCAATATCCCGAATATGGTCAACTACATGGAGAATTTCGGCATGACGTTAGCATTTTGGACCAGTTGTTGATGACATACCCCAACAGTCTGTCGTATTTGAAGCAGAGCTGATCTGAACTTGATTCACCGACGGACAGTGCCCGACAAAACGACGACATGGCAATAAGAGGGACCTTAATACAAATGACATCGAAAGATCCGACCCCCCAAGAAGTCGTGGAAGCAAACATCGCCCTGCACAGCAGTATGGCGACTTCCTACAATGAGCGTGAACCTCATTTCCGTCCGGAAAACCTGGAGAGGGTACGCGGGATTTTGAAGGGTGTCGCCGACAGAGCAAACGGTGGCAAGCTTATCGACTTTGGGTGTGGCACAGGGTTCATTATCAATCTCGCTAAAGACTTGTTTGAAACCATTGACGGGGTCGACATCACTCAGGCAATGCTCGATCAAGTTGATACGTCATCCGGCAACATTACGTTGCACAACCATGTCTGCGAAAGCGTACCATTCGAAGATAATAGCTTCGATGTTGCGACCGCCTACTCATTCATTGATCACACGGCCGATTACAGCCTCATTTTGAAGGAAGCTGCTCGCGTCCTAAAACCGGGCGGGATTGCTTACATTGACTTGGTCCCCAATGCAGCCTTCTGGAACGCCATTTGGATGATCGAAGCGTCAGGTGTCGAGACGACATCTCCTCACGTGTTAAGGGAAATCAATGCGCTGTTACATCAGCACAGCGATGTTGAAAAGGAATTTGGTCTCGAAGAAGGCACGTTCCTGATTGCAGAACCTTCAAAATCTCAAACCCGCGGTCTCGATGACCAAGAAGTCATCGCGTATGCGAAAGAATTTGGAATGTCTGAAGCATCGGTTGAACCACATTGGTTCATTGGACAGGGGCCCGTTATGCATGAACGGAGTTTTGATGAAGCAGATGCAATCGACCGACATCTTCGAGCCGTGTTACCGGCAAGTCTGCATATGTTCAAATACTTAAGGTTCTTTTTCGTCAAATGAGTATTGCATCAATCGATCTCTCCAAAGCGGATGAAATCAAGGAGCGGGGTTTTGCAATTATCCCCGGTGTAATCTCCCGTGAGGAAGGCGCAGAATTGCGGGCATTGTTGGACAAATGTGTTCACGAAGATTTGGACCGGTGGGGCGACAACCCTCACTTTACCGACCATTGGATGGTGCACAATTTAATGCTGAGGGGGATGCCATTCGTGCGTCTACTAGAAAACCCAACAATGCATGGCTATCTCGCTGAACTCTTATCTCCCCACTGCATCCTCTACGCATACACATCATCCAGCATGCCGCCCTCGGGCAGCAACTATTCAAATCGGATCCATGTGGATGCCCCAGTTGTTATCCCCAACTATTGGACCAATGTCGGTGTCCTCATCGCGTTAGATGACTTCACACCTGAGAACGGCGCAACTTACTACCTGCCCGGCTCTTTTGAGCTTACAGAACAGCCCACCGAGGAAGAGTTCTTCGCCAACGCTGAGCAGGTTTATCCGCGCTGCGGTGACGCAATTGTTTTCAATGCACGAACATGGCATTATGGTTCTGTCAACAAGACTTCGATGGCCCGTCATGCGGTCACAATGAATGTTTGTAGACACTATATTCGACAGCGCTTTGACTATCCGCGCATGATTCCGGAAACCGTTCTACAGGAGTTAGGTCCGACCGGAAGACGATTCCTTGGCTTTGACGTTCAGGTTCCAACATCGCTTGAGGACTATTATGTCCCTGCAGATCGTCGCTTATACAAAGCCGGCCAATATTGACTGCAAAAAAACATGACGAACGCTAAGCGCATTTCTGTCCTGATACCAGTCTACTGCAATGCAAAATCGCTCAGGACTTTGGCATCACGGCTGGAGGCGGCCTTATGCCCAAAATGGTCTGACTTCGAAGTTCTCTTAGTCAACGATGGTAGCAGTGACAATTCCTGGACCGTTATCGAAGAAATAGCTGAGGGAGACAGCCGATTCAAAGGTATTTGTCTTAGTCGAAACTATGGTCAACATGCTGCAATCGCCGCCGCACTTGAACATGCAACCAACGATATTTTGGTTCTTATGGACGCAGACCTTCAGGACCCTCCGGAAGATATCCCGCGGCTTCTGGAAGTGATCACGGAAAACAATGTTGATATCGTTTACACGGTTAAAGTAGGCGGACGCGGCACTGGCGCAAATCGGCTGGGCTCGAAGATATTTCATTGGGCATTTGACAAGATCGCCAAATCGTCAACTCCCAAAAACATTGGGACGTTTCGTGCCTTTAACAAAAAGGTCGCCAATAGCCTGAAGAGATATCGCGAATATGGGGTCATATACGGGCCACTGATGCACCAGATGGGTTTCAAAACGACTTCCGTTGATGTTCAGCGAGACGAAAGAGAGGGCGGAAGAAGCGGCTACACATTTCTGAAGCGCTTTCGCCTCGCCAGCTCTACCCTCTTCGCCTATTCCTCGATACCCTACCAAATCATGATCTTTCTAGGTGGCATTGTCGCGAGTTTAAGCACGCTCTACATGTTGATGATAGTGGTCCAGCGTTTGTTTTTTGATGTTGCGCTACCAGCTGGGTTTGCCCTTCTCGCCGCCACACAGATGCTTACATTAGGGCTTGTAATCGGATCAATTGGGGTCTTGGGCAACTACGTCTATTTGGTTTATCGTGAAGTCTTACAGAGACCGCGATACTTGATCCAAACAACCTTGAATCTCGGTGAGTTAGACGAATAACGCATAACCGTTTCGAAGCAATGGGAGACAATGGGTGACCGAGATCGACGGAGGCAGCCAGAGCAACACATCTGAGATTCGGTTGCGATCACCACGGACTGAAGATGCAAATGTTTCCTTTTCCTGGCGTGATGACCGGTCACTTCAGGCTGCCACACTAGGTCGGCCCTTTCCCACAACCCTCGACAGAGAGATCTCCTGGTTAGGGAATTTTGGTGAAGACGCTTTCCCAACTAGCCTTCTGTACTCAATTGAGCATTTGGAGACCCAAGATTTGATGGGATATGTCTCCCTTCGCAACATCGATTGGATCACCCGTACCGCTGAGTTTGGAATTTATATCGGCAGTCCGAAGTCCAGAGGGTTGGGGTATGGTAGGGATGCAACAAAACAGATGCTTGCGATAGCTTTTGCTCAGTACAATTTGTCTCGAGTTTGGCTTCATGTCGTTGAAACCAACACTACAGCGACAGCGCTCTATCGTGACCTTGGGTTTACGCTTGAAGGTACATTGCGTTCACACGCCTTTAACAACGGCAAGCACTACGATGTTGGCGTAATGGGCCTTCTCAAGAAAGACTTTCGACACAATGCCGACTGATCAGTACGAAGCTGGCGAAAAGACCGACGGTTGGCGGGCTATTCTCGGGCTGCCATTTATCTATAGCACCGTCCAAAATATCCTTGGCGCAAACCGCGTGCGACGGGTTTTGGCAGACCAGTACGTCAAACCCATTCCCGGGATGCGTGTACTCGACATTGGCTGCGGTCCAGCAGATATGGTCAACTTCCTGCCTGGCGTTACCTATGTCGGCGTAGATCACAGCGCTGCATATATTGAAGCGGCTCGAGCCCGATTTGCTGATCGGGGAGCATTCCACGTCGGCGATGCAGGTGAGTTGCGGTCATATGAACAACCCTTCGATCTTGTGATGGCTATCGGTCTTCTGCACCACATGTCCGATGAACAGATGGAAGCGTTTTTCACCATCGTTGCGACACTTTTGACACCGTCCGGACGGTTCATCAGTCTGGACCCATGCTACAGCGATAATCAGAGTAGTATCGCGCGCGCAATCATCCGGCGGGACAGGGGCCTGTTTGTGCGTCCTGCAACGGGTTACCAGGATGCCGCAGATCAGGTGTTTTCTCATGTCGAAATGGATGTCCGTCATGGCCTTCCACGCATGCCCTATAGCCACGCCATCATGGTTGCTTCGCAGACGCAACTATGACCGTAGAAGTCACCACGCTCACCACCTTGCTGCACGAAATCTCGACGGGGGCCTTCTATCAAAAGTGTTCCGTGGCGAACAACCTCCCGCAGGAAGAAATCGCTCGACGGATAGGCACCTACACCGCAGAAATTGCGACCGGGCTCGCGCTCCTTGAGGGTTTGGAGTTTACCGGCAAGCGTATCCTGGAAGTAGGCGCCGGCCTTGGCTTGCTCAGCATACACCTCAAGCAGCAGGGTTTTGACGTCACAGCGCTTGAACCGGGCAGTGGAGGATTTGACTTTAACGCCACAACAGGAAAGCTCATTCGCGATCATACCGGTGTCCAAGATCTTCCCGTCTGGGATTGTACCGCAGAGGCTCTGACGCCTGACACGCACGGCTATTTCGACGTGATTTTTTCGTCAAATGTTCTAGAGCACATTCCCGATATGGATATCGCCTTGAAGGCGATGTTGTCTGTTCTTAAACCAAACGGCATCATGGTCCATACCTGCCCTAATTACCGGATACCTTATGAGCCTCACTACGGATTGCCGCTCGTTCCTTTCTTTCCGCGCGCAACTGCGGTCCTTAAGCCGTCCTTGTATAAAGATGATCTGTGGCGGTCCCTAAATTTTGTAACCTATGGCGACATTGTTCGCTTCTGCCGCAGCAATAGTGCATCGGTATCGTTCGACCGAGAACTATTACACCAGGCATTTCGGCGCCTTGATGCAGAGGAAGGTTTTCGCGATCGACAGCCCGCTTACCTGCGCGCAATCCTCAGCGTTTTGCAAGGCCTTAAACTATTGAACTTGTTGAAGTTTGTGGGACCTTCCTGGTCAACACCAATGCGCTTTCAGATCACACATGCTGCAACACAGCCGCGATAATCCGCGTTTGCTCGGCCTCTGACAGATCGGGATATACAGGAAGACGCAATATGCCGTCTGCTGCGTGTTCCGTTACCGGGAGATCGCCATGGGTACGACAGTATTTTTTCCCCGCTGGCGCAGAATGGAGCGGTTGGTAGTGTGAGGAGGCCACAATACCTTCTTCTAGGAGAGCCAGACGCACCCGATCGCGCTCTTCCAGGTTGGCGAGGATCATGAAATAGATATGAGCATTGTGAACCCTATCGGCGGGTATCGTTGGCAAACGAGCCTTTCTTGCATGCGCAAGCTCCTGAAAAGCGGCATGATACCTTGCCCAAATTATCCGTCGCCGCTCGACAACGTCTCCAGCTGCTTCCAATTGAGCGAGGAGCATTGCGGCATTCAATTCGCTTGGCAGAAAAGAGGACCCAACTTCCTGCCACGTGTATTTATCAACTTCTCCACGCAGATGCGCAGATCGGTTCGTTCCCTTCTCACGTAATATCTCTGCGTGAAGCCTGAGGCGGGTATTGTTCACATACAGAGCCCCGCCCTCGCCTGCCACAATGTTTTTGGTGGCATGGAAGCTCAATGTTCCAAAGTCACCGATCGTGCCAAGGGGTTTGCCCTTGTACGAGGCATCCATCCCCTGCGCCGCGTCTTCGATCACCATCAGATCATAGCGCTTCGCGATTTGGAGAATCGCATCCATCTCGCACCCAACGCCTGCATAGTGGACTGGAATGATTGCCCTTGTCCGCTTCGTAATAGCTGCCTCCAGCAGTCCTTCGTCGAGGTTCAGAGTATCTGGGTGCACATCGATGAATACCGGTACAGCACCGCGCAGAACGAACGCGTTCGCTGTACTCACAAACGTGTAAGACGGCATCAAGATCTCATCACCGACCTTAATGTCCAAGAGCAATGCCGCCATCTCCAAAGCAGCGGTACAGGAATGAACCAGGAGCGCTTGAGGGGTTCCGGTCTTTTCTCTCAGGAGCGACTGCACCTTCAATGTAAATGCCCCGTCGCCGGACAAATGACCATCGGCTAAAGCCTGTTTGATGTACTTAAGCTCGTTTCCCGTCAGGTGCACTTGATTGAATGGGATACGATCCACGGGCAAACTCATCCTCGTACATTCATGACGGTGATGCCCGCCAATATCAGACAAAGTCCCGCAAGGGTGCGCCAATCAACCAGCTCACCGAAAAAATAATGCGCTCCAACGACGACAAGCGGGAAGGTGAGGCTCAGCATAGGATATGCCACCGATAAAGGCAGCGCTGTCAGGGCCATAGTCCAACACACGGCGACAGTGCCTGCTGCTATTAGTGCGGCTATCACAAGCGGTGACGTTAGGACCCGCAGCACGAAGACGAGGCGCGCGCCCCAATCTGCTGGAAGCGGTGGCATGGTGCCGACCTGTGCACGGAAAGCAAGCTGTCCGAAGACAGTCAAGAGGACGGCGAGAAGCACCAGTCCGATGGCGGAACTTCGTGTCATACAGTAGTACCTTTCGGATAGTCATAGAGCTATGAGTTCATGTCGTCGGATTGGGTGCCACTATCGCTCAGTTAGAACTGAAAATCGAGAAGACGTCGCAGATAGGTGGCCTATTGCTGTTCATCCAGACTGTCAACAGATTGAAGGTAGGCAAAAACAGGGGAAACAGTTGGA
>JAJFGY010000105.1 GCA_021775935.1 Alphaproteobacteria bacterium | reverse complement strand
CGATCTAGCCAATATTCCAAAAAAGAGAGCAGTTGAGTGGAGTGGTTCCATGCAAGATAAGGCGGATCTGGTTGCGATGACCGCCGAGATCGTGTCGGCATATGTGGGTAACAATGCCGTGGACGTGACAGATGTGCCTGCGCTGATCGAAACAGTGTTCGGGGCGCTAAACACTGTCGAACAGGCAGGGGCTGCGGACGCCAATCTTGTGGCAGAACCAGCTGTTGCTGTGAGCCAGTCAATTACCCCGGATTACTTGATCTGTCTGGAAGATGGGAAGCGCTTTAAATCGCTGAAGCGCCACTTGCGCACCCACTACAATCTCTCGCCAGAAGAATATCGCCGTAAATGGAGCCTGCCACCTGATTATCCCATGGTGGCGCCGAATTACGCGGCGGCCCGCTCCAAGCTCGCGAAGAAAATGGGTCTTGGGCAGAAGACTGCGCCGTCCCAAGACAAGTAGCGCGCTCTGGCTTAGCAGGCGAGCTTCCTCACAAATACGCCACATTGCCGCTTCAGACTTGCCCAATTCCGGTGCGCGCGTCACTCTATGTGCACACCTAGAAAATGCACCAACTGCTTGCATACCCATTGAGAGGCCTGGACCAAATGAGCTCACACCACACATCGACCAAACTGCGCGCGCCGGCCTCGAAACTTACCGCGGTGGTGGTGTCGATGGTGCTGCTGGTCCCATCGGCCTTTGCGGCTGAACAGGCCACCATGACCGGGGGCACGCAAACCATTGGGCTGGGGGAACGCGCGAGCTTTCCTGTTGAGGCAGATGGCGCAAGTTCGACAGAGTTTGCGGGCTGGTGCGAAATCGAGGCGAGCGGTGCGGCAAGCGTTGTCTTTGACGCGCGCGACTATGTTCCATTGTCAGAACCTGCCGTTGGAGATGTCATCAATTTTCCACGCCGGGGCAAGCGACGGTTTGAGATGACGGGTACCTTCCAGGCAAGTGCGGGCAATTCCTATATCGGTTTCTTCTTTTCTGGCGTGCCCGCCTCTTTCTGCTTTGGCAGCGGTGCTTGTTCAACGGTGGATGAGGGCAGTGCAGGTATAACGGCAACCTGTGGCCAATACTGATTTCTCTAGAAGACCAATGGGTACCTCCCCAATTTCAGGCTGGGCGAAATGAACTGGGTTCAAGACCATAAAGGTCTGGCGTCCGTCATCCTGCTCGTCGTGCTCGCCCTTGGGGCTAGCGCGGGTTGGTGGATATGGCGCGCGGTCCCGAGTGCTCAGGAAACAGGGCGCGTCGTGCAGACAATTGCCTCGCCTGCCACCATACGCCTTGATCGCGATATGAGCCGTGTTTTGGACCTGTTGGGTGATGTCGAGCGCGGTGTCATCCAGGAAGGACAGCCTTGTGAAAGATGCGGATATCTTGCCCAGACGGTCACCGTCTATCGGGAACGGGCAGAAACCGCGTTGGTCGGCATCCGTGAGGCAGAGGCGGCGTTGAGCGGCGTAGATGATCGCGCACCACCTGCAACCGAAACAACATTGCAGAGAGCGTTGGCGGCACGGCAGAAGGCGGCCGCGCGTGCCATATCAGGCCTGAGGAGCTACACCAATGCCTTGCGAGATTGTGAAACAGAGCAATTGTGCAGGCGCGATGACCCGGTGAGGGCACAGGAAACCCAACCCCTGGACTGCAGCAGGGATGCCGGTCCCGTTCGCGCAGCAGCGGCTCAGATAGCAGAACTCTCAGAACGTGTGGTTGCGCAGGCCCGCCAATGCCAGTCCATGGTCTGTCCGATCATGTTGTGCGACCGCTCGGCGTCCTTTGCAGCAGATCTAGCCATCGCCGAAATGTCGCTGGCTGAATTGGCAGGGGGACGAACCGCTCTGCCAGGCATTGGTGAAGAGACTTTGCCAACCGGTCTTGCTGCGGTGCTTGGCGGTGTTGAGCGTGCATTGGTTCGGCTGGCCATCGATTCTGCAGAGACCTCTCTTGGACCAGATATTCTCTCAGTGCGCGCGGATGATATGCGCAGCGGCTTACTGGCCTGGGTTGAGGAAACAGAAATCCGCAAGGGTGTTCAGAAACATACCTGGCGCGTCGGCGCTTTGATGGCTGAAATTGATGTCGCTGCAGAGTGGGCGCGCCGAGAAGAGACAGAAGAATACACCCAAGCCTATTTTGAAGCTCTCTCCCGCGCCATGTTGAGCGCCGCTCGTCTTGATGCCGCATTGGCGATTGTTGATGATCCCGCTGAGAGCCGCCAGCGCCCTGCGGAACCTGGGCCAGTCTGCGGTGCAAACCAACTGGCCGATGCCTATCTGAAAGTCGGCCGTGCCATTGCTGCACTTGGGTATTGTCAGGCGAAATCTGCTTGCCCGAGGCCCAGCTCTCCCATCGCAGGTCGATCACTACGATCAGCAAGTGATCGCTCAATTGGTGCGCTCGCGGCCGTAACCGGCGCCTTGCCCCTGGGGTTAGACCGTGCAGAGGACGCCGGGGTTCGCGCCTCAGATCCGGTGCGGCTTTCCCTCAATCGCCAGTCTTATCAGACCGGAGAGGCAGTGACGGTTAGGGCAGACACGACACCATCGGCCTGTCTCGCAGCCACGGGCTCCATCGGCATCGCGAGAGCGGGAACGCCGGAAGGGCGCGAACGCCGATATTCCCTTGCCGGCAACACAACCTCGGAAATTTTGCTTGCCGCCCCCGGGAACGCAGGGCGCTATGTCGTGCGTGTTTTTGCCTCTCCCGACAGAGGCGGTCACGTTTTGAGTGAGCATCCCTTGATCATCAATCCCATGGCACCGGGCTGTGATGGATTCACCGGCACCTGGGATACCGAATTTGGTCGATTGCATCTGGTCGATCGGGAGGGGCGGGTCACCGGCAGTTATCGTCGCAGTGCGAATTCACCGCTGCCCGGATTGTTGATTGCGGCGCGCTCCGACCGGGTGCTGGAGGGAACCTGGCTCTCTGAGCTCGGGCGAGGCGGCGCGCGTCTGAGACTAGCGGCAGATGGTCAAAGCTTCAGGGGCACCTGGGGGGTGAAAGTAAATCGGGTCTCGGGCGGTGGCCGGTGGACCGGCGTTTGCCTAGGTGCCGCTAACCAACTGCCCGCCGCCCATCCCTAACTCAAGTAAGCGGGGCAAAAGTTTTCCGCAATGAACATGCCTTTGGCCAGTGGTTGCAACCTCAATTCAACCGGCACGCGTCATTTTGAAATTTGTGGCGCAGGTTCGCAATAGGAGGGCGCCAGACCGCGAAACAGGTTTTGCGTATTACGTAAACGGAAAACCTAAAAATATCGAACGGCCATAACGACGGGCGCGCACCAGGAAACCTGTGCGACGAATTTGGTTTCGATTCCGGGATCCAGAGAAACCAATCCGAACCGTGCCCCATTTTTGGGGCCTTGTATCAATTTGCGCAGAAAAATTTTGCCGCCACGCATGCCGATCAGACAGTCTCGATCAAACGCTTGGTTGGTATCCTCCTCTGCCAGTCTGTCCGCCACCAGAAGTTCGCCGCTGCGGTAGGTGCCGACATCCGCTGTAATCTGTACAGCGACCGGCCTGTCGGCAGGAACTCTAAGAAGTATACCGCGATTGTCCGACTTAGCGGCCGTGGCGATCTGTCCGTCAGCACGGAGCTGGCCAAGCATCTCGATGCGTTCGGGAGAGGGCTCATCAATCAAATCCGTCAACTGAACCTGAAATATGCTGGCAAGTGGGGCCAGCCAATCAACAGAGATTTTGATGCCTTCAGTCTCGAGCCGCGAGATTGTCGCCGCCGTCGTGCCCAGGCGCTGCGCCAACTCAGTCTGGGTAAGACCCATTTGTCGTCGGTAGTATCGGATTCGGTTTTTCACAAGACTTCTCTCATCTCCATTTCAATTCTCCATCATACGCACGACACCAAGAAAACTTGCATAAAACGCAAAATTTACCCCCGGGGTTTGCAGGCGGGCTTATATGTAGAGTTCGGGTTAACAAGACCGGAACGAGAGCACCAATGTCCGCATAGGAGGCGAGAAAATGCAGGAAATGTCCTCAAATGTCCTACTGAATCACACGGAACAATTGCCGCGATACGGTATCTTGACCACAAAGGCGGCGGCAAAACGAGCAGCACTTTGGGCGCATCAGGCAGCCGATGTCCGGCTGACCTGCGAAGTGGTGGCGAGAGTTTACAACATTTTGCCCGAAGCGCTTTGTGCAAGGACACGGGGCGAAGCCCGCGTCGCCCAGGCCCGCCAGATTGCCATGTACTTGACCCACATTACCTTTGGTCTTTCTTTGGGAGCTGTTGGGCGTCATTTCGGACGCGACCGGACGACCGCTGCTTATGCCTGCGAAAGGGTCGAAGACCGACGCGACGACATCAGGCTTGATCTGATGCTGGACCGGTTAGAGCGGGCGCTCTCGATTTTATCTGCCGCCCGGGCCGGTCACTCAACACAGATCCAATAGGAGCACCGTCATGAAAATCGCAGAGGGTGTGCTTCGACGCGAAGGGTTGCGGCTCTTTCGCCGGCTCCAGGAGGCTGATCATTTCCTGGCACAATTGGTAGATGACCCAGCAACGGCTGGCTTGTTTGTGCCGAAAAACAGATGGAAGCGGGCTGTGATGACCGTTGACTGGGCGATTGTGGAGGCGCTGCACCGGGCTGACTTATTGCAAACTGAAACCTGGACGGGGGGCAGTCCTGCAATTGCCCAACAGGTTTACGTTTTGAGCGCGTCTGGCAAAGCATGGTGGCGACGGCAAACGAGCGGGGCGGAGCCCTTCCAGAAGCAACACCAGTTCAGAGGGCATGTAACCCTGGAAGAGCCGGGGCGCGGCATGGTCCGGCGAGAAGTCAATCAAGGAGAATCGCCGCTTGGGTGGTTACGGCGGCGGCGTGGAAAAAGTGGGGCAGCCTTTCTGAGTGAGGTCGAAGCCGAAGCGGGTGAACAGCTCCGTCGCGATTACACACTTGCCCAGCTAGGGGGCCGAACGACCCTCAATTGGGACGGCCTGCTCGCTCATGTCGACGGATCGGGGCCGGGTGGCGCGGATCAAGGCGATATATCGGCCCATGTTCTGGATGCGCGGCGACGCGTTGAGCGTGCACTTGGCGATGTCGGGCCAGGTCTTGCTGATGTGGTGGTGGAGATCTGTTGTCACCTGAACGGGTTGGAACAGGCAGAGCGGGACCTGGGCTGGCCACAACGTTCAGGCAAAGTGGTCCTTAAAATTGCGCTGTCCCGATTGGCCGAGCATTACAAACTGACAGGATCATCGGAGCGGCGAGGGGGCACCTATCTTTGGAAGGCGCCCGATGGGGATCAGATGCATGAGGTAATCAATACGTCCGACACCCGCGATCAGGTCGTTTGACCATCGGCCAACTGCCGGGCGGCGTCTTCGCGCACGCGCGACACCATCGCATGCAATCCGTTGGAACGCTGCGGACTGAGATGTTCATCAAGGCCTAGCTGTTCAAAAACAGATTTCGCATCCACGGCCAAAATGTCGGTCGGGGTCTGCCCGGAATACATAGCCAGGAGAATGGCGATCAGCCCCTTAACGATCAGGGCGTCGCTGTCACCACGAAATAAAAGATGGGCACCGTCATCGTCGCTTTCGCCAACAAGCCAGACCTGGCTGACGCACCCTTGAACCTTGGTTGCGTCGCAATGTTCCGCCTCGCTCAATGGAGCAAGTCCCTTGCCAAGTTCAATCACATATTTGTATCGGTCTTCCCAGTCATCGAGATAGCTGAAATCGTCGATCAGATCTTGAATAGCCATAGACGTCTTTCGTTGAGCTGAGCCTCAGAGAGAATAAGCGCTGAGGTGATGAGATAACTCTCAACGAAGGTCGCCGCAAGGTGTGATGTGGCTGAACCACAGACAAAAAGAAGGGCGCACAGACCACCGGTTAAAGGGCACGGGAAACCGGAAATCTGTGCGCCCAAAGGACGGGGGCTACCGTCCGAAGGAAGAACGCTGAAGCAGGGGGGATACCTCAGCGTTCAGGGTTCAAGCGCCGCGAAAAACCTCAGCACTGGGTGAAGGTGCCTCAGATGGTCTTTCGCGGGGGTGCTGAACCAGGGTGTTCTCAGATGAATTCGATGTCTTTTGGTCGGCGAGCCAGCTCACAGCAAGGCCGCCATAATGGAGAACCTGGCTCTGGACGTGGTTGGCAATAACGAGACCTGTCTCGCAGGTGGAGGGGTTTCGGTCGCAGAAGGTGAGAACATCTTCTGCAGACGCCATCGCAGCACCAGCAACCTCATTGATGTTAAGCGGCTCTGCAGGTGCCTCGTCTCTGAACGCGGCTGAAATCGGAGCGCCAGCAAGCCCGCCGGTGCTATCTGATTTCTCAGGTGTTGGAAGCAGCAGCGCGACCACCGTTACCCAGAATGCAATTCTCACTAAAAACATTGTCTTGGCCCTTTGTGTGCCGGGCACTGCACCTCTGAAAGAGGAGGTTTGTCTGTCCGGCCTTAACTCGCACGAACCATAGCCCCCAAATTGCTGAGTAGAATTTAAATACCTAAGTAAAATTGAATACATATCACCGAAAAGCATGTTTAGATGAAGTGTATAGTGTATTTAGGCTGTAACCTCAGGGGGTAATTTTACGAATACTATAATCTATATTTATTCGAATAGATCGAAAATTTACGTCAAATTGTACAAACTCGCTAGCTAGCCGAAAGGTGGGCACAAAAAAACCGGCAGATTTCTGCCGGTTTTTCTGGAAACTGAGTGCGTGCTACCGGTCTGCTTGGGGCAGGACCTGGGCCCAGCATGCCCGAACATCTTCAATGGCATGGGTTGCGGTACACCAGGCCTCTTCAGAGGGGAAATGAGCCGCTGCGACGCATTGGTTGAGATTAAGTTTTGCCCAGTTCAGGCAACTTGTGGTGCGTCGGTCAGCGGGCGCCATATCAGCCGTGGAGACATCTGTTTCCAAAGAGGTGGCAATAACGTGCCGGGCACCGTAGGCGAGCACACGCTCCATCAGCGGAGAGGCATAGGCCTGCGCCGGGCTGATGGGGGAGAATGTCTGCAGGGCATCGGCAACCTGCTCACCCATGCTCTGATCGGGCTCCACCGACGCAAAATCGGAACTGTCGCTTTTTGCGGGACGGTCAATCATGCCCCAGCGTTTGGTCTGAAACTCTTGAGCGGTGGAAAGGAACCGGGCTTTCAGGACGGTTAAGCGGGAATTGTCATTGGCAACACGCTCCAGAACGGCGGCAACAGCTGAATCTGCGCCATGCAGGTTCCGCGCGAAACTTCCTTTACCTGAAAGTTGTTGAATGACGGAAATCGCCCCGTCGCGGGCCAGCGCCAGACGTACACCCTCGCGAAATTCCGGGTTTTCGGCAGCAATCAGGCCGCGATGGGCAAGCCAGGCCTGGGCCACCATCTGTGGTTCATTGAAGCGAAGATTATCCAGCAGGCGTCGAACTTCACGCGGTGTGGCGAGCTTGCTCTTGAAGGCATCGTCTACTGCACTGTCAAATGCGACATAGCGTTGTGCGACGGCATGAACCCCGGTGAGTGGCACTTCGCCAGGCTGAATAGGGCGCGCAACGGGCAGATAGTAGGCAGGAGAGGGCGTCGCCTCGCTTAGCGCAGCAATATTGGTCTCTTCAGCCTGCACTGATGTCGACAAGCCGATCATCAGCAAGGCGAGGCCGCCAAGCAAAGCTCTCGGCCGCGCCGTGTTTTCCAAAACTTTCATACCCACTCTACTCATACCGCAACCGCTCCTTGCCAGGTACCGCCAAGCGCCGGTGACTTTGGACATCAGGTTTGACCCAACCTGCGCCATAACTGCCACGAACGTCTTTTTGAAGACGCAGAGTGTAGGAGGGTGGGACCATGTAAGCAATCGCTTCAAGTGCCTAAAACCCCTGAGTTTTGAGCGGATTCATTAACAGCTTTGCTTAAAATTGCCCGTTGGCCAATGAGACGGGGGAGGGATTGGCAGCATCCGGCCATTTTGAGATTACCGCGTGCCGGGTTAAGCATGGCGGCAAGAACCACCCGCAAGATCCGTCTTGCTCACATTACACTTAACAGGTCGGCCATTTGTGAATTTGAAAGCCGAAATTTGGGTGAAAGCCCTCATCCGCCGCGCAGCCGTTGAGAATGTCCCTGCGATGGTTGTCCGCCGAGGGCAGGCAGAAGCCGGGACGATCTATGTGAAGGTTGCCCGTCTGGATGGCACAGCGGACATTTACGGACCAACCTGGGGTGAAGATGGCAGTCGGATTTGGATGCGCAGTGTGGGATCAGGCCCGGTACCAGAAGGGGACGCGGACGCATATCTCACCCGTCAGGAAAAATTCGACCCGGATTTCTGGGTGGTGGAAATAGAAGACAGGCAGGGTCGCCATTTTCTCACTGAACCCGTGAAGGACGACCAGCCTGCTCCAGGACGGCTCTAGTACATTATCAGCAATAGGTGAGGGTGCTCATGCGGTACGAAAATGCGTCAAACAAACTCAAGGCCGCATGAACATATAGTCTTCGTCCTGACTGAGATTTTCAGCCGTCGATGTCAGTTCTGAGGCGATGTCCTCCTCGCTCCGCGTTTCCTTATAAACGTGGACCACTTTCTCAAGCAGCACCCGGGCCACGGTCTCTGCGGGCACATTGGCGGCTTTCGCATCTGCCAGGGCAGCGTCCATATGCTTGGTGGCGATGTCTCTCGCTGTTGTCATATCTCTCTCCTTTGGGCTCAGCGCTAATCATTAGGCAGACCCAGATATTGAATGTTGATGGTCGGAAAGTCGCGTGAATCACCGCTTTATGCAATGATACAAATCAACAGGCGACGTTGCGTTTTTTATCCGAAAACGGGAGGGACAGGTAGAGAAGTGGAAATTTCTGGCTTCGATCATATTGTGCTCTGTGCCCGCGACGTGACAACGACTCGCGACTTTTATGTCCAGGTCCTCAACTTAGATGCCCGCGAAGAGCGACCTGGAAAATGGGCGCTCCATTTTGGTGATCAGAAGATCAGCCTGCAACAGGCCGACAATGTGCCCGCAATCGCTCGCAGAACGACCCCTGGAACGGGCAATTTCTGTCTGATGAGTAAGACGCCGATTGCCGACATTGTAGAAGACCTCGCGCGGAACGGTGTGACCCTCGTGGAGGGTCCGGTCGAGCGTACCGGGGCAATCGGCTCGATAACGTCAGTCTATTTCTATGATCCAGACGGCGCATTGGTCGAGATCGCCAATCGCCTGTAAGCACGCGCTCGCGCCTGCTGCCGCAATATGCAACCATGCGCATCACAGGCAAGGCATCGGGAGAGGGCCTTTAAAGGTGGGGAGCATTGGGGCATGACACTTTTTCTGTATCGCGACCGTTTGGTGAATTTGGACGGCGTGACCGAGCCAACAGAGCAGGGCGGCTTCCCGCTGAGCGAAGAACAATATGCGGGTCTGACCATTGACGACATGATGCAGCTCCTCACAGAGGGTCTGTCCGACAATCCGGCACTTGCCGAGGAAAACCCCCGCTTTGTGCTGGCCATCTGCCACATGTTGTATGACAAGGGCCAGATTAATGCGATCCGGGTCGTCGATGACGGGGACGGGCCCGTTCTGTCATGCGCGCGCATTCCCTTCCAGTCTCTCAACATACTGGACGAACTTCGGATGCGCGGTGCGCTGACACAGCAGGCGGTTGATGAGGCCGTCTGGAACCCGCTTGCCTGATTGGCAAAACCCCTCTGTCCATTTGGCAAAACCCCTCTGTCCAATTGGCAAAACCAAGCCAGCTGATATAGGGTCCGGCCAAATTTGA
>JAJFGY010000104.1 GCA_021775935.1 Alphaproteobacteria bacterium | reverse complement strand
GTGGCTACATAGAGGAAATCGCGCCGTGTCGGCTCATCCGTGTCGGTGGTTGCCACGGTTGAGGTCTCCTTTATTTAAAGTGCAGCGCCTGCCCCAATCGACCACATTAAGTGGCCAGGGCGGGCGCCCAAAACCGGAATTTGCGGGAGTTTGTCCCCTCGTCCCGCATCGCCGCGTTTGTGGCATTCCATACATAAATTGTCCAGTCCTTGGGACTTTGAAGTGGCAGGATGACGCATGCGGCAATCTATGCGAGACAGCCGCGACTGTGCCACGGCCGTTTAAGGAAACTCTAAACCATGCGAATTGCCCTATTTGAGCCCGATATTCCGCAGAATACCGGGAATATTCTCCGTTTGGGTGCCTGTATGGGGGTACCTGTGGATATCATTGAGCCCTGTGGCTTTCCCTTGTCCGATCGCGGCCTGAAGCGGGCAGGATTGGACTATCTGGCCATCGCAGCCATGCAGAGGTTTGATTCGTGGGACATCTATCTGGAGAAGCTGCCTGCTTCTGCCCGCCTGATCCTCATGACAACCGCATCCGCCGAGCCCTATCAGAACTTCAGCTTCACAGAGCATGACGTGCTCCTGATGGGCCGGGAAAGCGCGGGGGTCCCTCAAAAGGTCCATAACCGGGCCGAGGCCCGCCTGTTCATTCCCATGGCCAAAGGTGCCCGATCCCTCAATGTCTCCTCTGCCTGCGCCATGGTCACCGGCGAAGCGCTCAGACAGCTTGGGGCTTTTCCACCCATTTCAGCAGAATGATCTCTGTTCGATCGGCTTGATCTGTAACAAAGAGACTGGCATGGGAGACCCGTACAACACCCCCCACGCAAATTTGTGGGGAGTTTGTGGAAAGAAAGGGTCTGGCAAGGGACATGGAAACTGAAGTGAACATTGACGAGAAAAAGCAAACTGCCGAAGCCTGGTTTCAGGCCCTCCGTGATGAAATTTGTGCGTCTTACGAAACGCTTGAAGACGAGCTGACCGGAACTTTTGCGGACCGTCCCGCTGGCCGCTTTGAACGCACCCCCTGGGACAGAGGTGGTGCTGGTGAGGAAAAGGGTGGCGGCGTCATGTCCGTCATGAAGGGCCGGGTCTTCGAAAAAGTCGGTGTCCATACCTCCACCGTCCACGGTGAGTTTTCAGAAGAGTTTCGCGCGCAAATTCCAGGCGCTGATGAAGACCCACGCTTCTGGGCAAGTGGCATCTCTCTCATCGCGCATCCCCAGAACCCGAACGTGCCAGCCGTCCACATGAACACGCGCATGATCGTCACCACCAAATGGTGGTTTGGCGGCGGCGCAGACCTGACGCCTGTGCTGGATCGCAACCGCACGCAGACACACCAAGACACGATAGATTTTCACGCTTCTATGCAGACGCCCTGCGACGCGCACGGCAGCGATTTTTACGCGCGGTTCAAAAAATGGTGCGATGAATATTTTTATCTGCCCCACCGCAATGAACCGCGTGGCATTGGCGGCATCTTTTATGACCGCCACAACACAGGCGACTGGGACAAGGACTTTGCTTTTACCCAGGATGTGGGTCGGGCCTTCCGCGACATTTATCCAACGCTCGTCCGCCATCACATTGATGAGCCCTGGACAGAGGCTGATCGCGAAGAACAACTCATCCGACGTGGTCGCTATGTGGAATTCAACCTGCTTTACGACCGAGGCACGACATTTGGTTTGAAGACCGGTGGCAATGTGGACTCAATCCTGTCTTCCATGCCGCCAGAAGTGAAATGGCCTTGAGGCGCAACTTTGACTAACGGCTGACGCGAACCGCATCGACGTCAGCAATCAGTTGCTCAACCAGTTCATCGCCTTCACCCTCGCCACAATGGGTTCCAGCGAACCGTTGGGTCGTAGCCGGGCGGGTGTAGGCGCCGCGCTGGTGAGGCCCTGTATTGATCAGAAAAGCAATACACGTGTTCACTTGATAAGGCACAACGCCGAAGACACCAGGTCCTTGTGAGAAGGAACGTTTGCGAACTTCCAGGTCTGTCAGGTCGGCTTCTGAATATTCAGCAAGCCAACTTTTGTCGAACCACCGCTCATATCCGACCCGGTCCTGCATTTTAAAAGCAAAGCCGCTAGCGCCACTATTATGGTGTTCCAGGTGTCCCGTAGATGTTCGCGCGACTTGAGCCGTGAAAGCGCCGAGTTCAACAGTCTCATAAGAAACCGGATAGATGGAACTTTCGCTGACGTCAAAAGCTTCCTCGGCAGCATCACTCGCACCAATGCTGCCCAGAAACAAAAACGTCAAAATACCAATCATGTGGATCGCTGCCATGCCACATGGTCTCATAGGCATTTTGATAAAACAAAAATTTCAGCAAGAGGTAGCCTAAAAGCGCACCGCCCAGTGCGTGATCAATAAACGGTCGCCTGAACAACAGCCTTCAGGCGTTCGATGATCGAAAACTCATCGTCGATGAACCCGGCATCAACCCACCATTCTTCCACCTCACCATAAACACGGCTCATCTCAGGTCCTTCGGGCACACCGGCAGCTTTCATCATGGAGCCGTTGAGCAGGAGTTTGGGACGCACCCAACTATCAGCGATCGCAAGCAGCGCCCGCCACTGCATTGCGTTGGCACCTTTCTTGTCGGTGGCCCAACCAAGCATCACCCGGTCCTTAAAGCACTGCACACCCATCAGGTAGAGCGCCTTGTGGACTTCGCGCACAGAGAGATAGCAGACGATTTTCGTCTCATCGGTCTGCATGGCTTTAACACGATCACGATCTTTCTTGGAAAGCTTCAGGCGAGCAGCAAGTGCATCCACACCTGACCCATCCAATTCGACAGCACTTGAAAGCCGCAACACCGGATCAGATGTAAACAGCTGGTTTGCTTCAATATCGACGACGGCTTCCAGGCGATCCAACCGCATTGCCTCCGGCAGCACAATTGGCAAAATACTGGTCGCTGCCATTTGACGAAGGGCCGCTCCTGCCCCATCGGCACTCAGCAGCTTCAAAAGCTCAGCTTGCACGCGCTCTGCGGACAATTGCACGAGGCCCTGCTTTTCGGCCGCGCAAGCCGCAAGGCCTGCAGCGTCAGGATCGCCGGTTCCGTAATATGCGTGAAACCGAAAGAAGCGCAGCACCCGCAAATAGTCTTCGCGAATGCGGTCATGAGGGTCACCAATGAACCGCACCAGACGGGAGTTGAGATCATCGCGGCCCCCCAATGGATCATGCACCGTGCCATCCAGGTCCGCATAGAGCGCGTTCATCGTGAAGTCGCGCCGTTTTGCATCCTCAACCCAGTCACCGGTAAATGCCACGTCCGCACGTCGACCGTCGGTTGCCACATCAACTCTTAGCGTGGTGATTTCAAAGTGCTTGCCGTCCAACACCGCCGTCACCGTGCCATGGTCAAAACCAGTCGGCACGACTTTGACCCCCGCCGCTTCCAGCAACTTTGTTGCCTCGGCAGGTGCATGAATGGTGGCAATGTCAATATCGCTGACCGGCTCCATCAGGAGGGCGTTGCGAACAGATCCACCCACAAAGCGCGCTTCTCCGCGCTCCCCACCCAGCGCCTTCATCACTGTCTGGGTGGTCTGGTTCTTCAGCCAATCATGGACAGCGAGTTCGCCTTGCGTTTCGTCACTCATCCTTCAAACCCGCCTCTCTAACGCACCGTACCCGGCTGGATTTCACCATCTATTAGCTGAGCTGGTTCATAAGCCGTACCCGCAGTGTTTGCTGTGTAGACGCCCATCACCAACATACTTCCAACCCCAAGTGCGAGCCCCGCGACGATGAGCCATCCAAAGGGCGCGTCCTCCCATTTTAGGTCAGGCCGGTTTTCCGCTCTGCGCGAAATCAGCATGAACACCCAATAGGTCGCAAACGGCATAAGAAAGAAAACAAAATTGAAAAAGTAGCGCGCCATCAGCTTTTAGCCTCGTCTTGTGTCAGCCCTGTCTTGAAGCCGGTCATGCAGGTTCCGGATCATACCGGCGGTTGCGCCCCATATATAGTGACCCTGGTACGGCATTGCATAATATGCCCGCCGTTTGCCGCGCCAAAAGACACTATGTCGCTCGTGATTTTCGACATTCATGAGAAAGGCCAGCGGCACCTCAAAAATCTCCGCGACTTCACCAGGCTCTGCCGTGAGAGAAAACCCCGGTCGCACAAAGGAGATCACCGGCAAAATCCGAAAGCCTGTGCCCGTTTCATAGGGATTGAGAAACCCAACGACATCCACAAATGACCGGTCAAGTCCAACTTCTTCCTCTGCTTCCCGCAGGGCGCCATCGACCGGCGTCTCTCCCGGTTCAACCTTCCCACCAGGAAAGGCCACTTGCCCGGAATGGGAATTGAGATGGTCAGCCCGCCGCGTGAGCAACACAGTCGGCCCGCTTTCATGTTCAATGATGGGCACAAGCACGGCAGCAAGCCGCAGATCAGGTCGGTCTTGGGGATCAACCCAATCATCCGGGTTTAAATCCTTGTCGCCTCGCACGCCTGTTCCCGACGGTTCAAGAATACGGTCAAGGGTCGGGGCATCAGCGTCAATGCTGGCAAGAATACGCGCTTTGTAGTCTTCCATGCGCCTTAAACCACCAACGCGCCAGCAGGCATAAACTTGTAGAACGTGCCACTGCTCCACACCCCGAACCAGGCATCGCCGTCAACCATCTCCTCAACCCCAAGTTCGACGAGATCATAAAAGACGGCCCGATTAATGAGCGCCTCAAGACGTGCGCGCACCAGAACATAGGGAGCTGGTTCACCGGTTTCCGGGTCCACTTCAAACCGCATTGGGTGGTCGCCATCCACCGTAACGGTGTCCCCGACACTCGTTTCAAATGACAGGGTCTGCGCTTGGCCCTCACCCTCTACGTTCATCGCAACCGCCAGGAAGGGTACATCGTCGACGGTGATGCCGATCTTCTCAACAGGTGTCACAAGGAAATAGGCGTCCTCATCCTTGCGCAGGACAGTGGAAAAAAGGCGGACCAGACGCTGACGTCCGATAGGTGAGCCCAGATAGTGCCAGGACCCATCCCGTTTGATCCGCATATCGAGATCACCGCAAAATTCCGGATTCCAGAGGTGCACCGGAGGCAAGCCACGGGCTCTTTCACCTGCGGCCTGCGCCGCGCCCAAACCTTTGAGAACTTCGCTCGGCGCCCGCCCAGAAGCGGCCGAGACGTCGCCGCTTGCCTCTTTTTTGCTCTCAGACATCAAAAAACCCGCTTTCTCACAACCTTGTCATGTCTTCGAAAGTATCCCCTTACCCCAAAGCCGGGTCATAATAACCCGAATGGTGGTCACATTGGGGACGTGAGTCCCGCTAAACTCGCCAGAAAGAAGACATAAAGCCACCGATTCCCCCGTGCCGGGCCTTATTCCCGCCTCACGCAACCATATATGTAGGGCAATGCAGACAGTCAGTGAAGAAGGCGGCGATCCCGTCAAAGAAATCGAAGCGGCGGGCGAGAAGATCGCTCGGGCAAAATCCGCTATCGGTGAGATCATCTATGGTCAGGAATCTGTGGTTGATCAGACCATCATCACGGTCCTCGCAGGCGGACACGCTCTGCTGGTTGGAGTGCCCGGTCTCGCCAAGACGCTACTTGTCCACACCATGGGCACGGTACTGGGGCTCGACGACAAACGGGTCCAGTTTACGCCCGACTTGATGCCAGCAGATATTGTGGGCTCGGAAGTGCTCGAAGAAAGCGAGAGCGGTAAGAGAAGCTTCCGCTTTATCCCCGGCCCCGTCTTCTGTCAGCTTTTGATGGCTGATGAAATTAACCGCGCCAGTCCACGCACCCAATCTGCCCTCCTGCAAGCCATGCAGGAACATCATGTGACAGTTGCCGGCCAACGCCATGAATTGCCGAGGCCCTTCCATGTACTTGCAACCCAGAATCCGCTCGAGCAGGAAGGCACTTATCCGCTGCCGGAGGCCCAACTCGACCGTTTCCTCATGGAAATTGACGTCCACTATCCGGACCTGGAAGCCGAACGACGCATGTTGCTGGCCACCACTGGGTCTGAAGACGCAACCGCGCAACAAGTCCTGACCGCAGAGGAACTACAGGGCATCCAGCGACTGGTTCGCCGCATACCCGTTGGCGATCAGGTTGTTGATACCATCCTAGAACTGGTTCGCAGCGCACGCCCCCATGAAGGAGATGTTGCCGAAGTTGCAGCCCACGTCGCATGGGGACCGGGGCCTCGGGCCAGCCAGGCCTTAATGCTGGCTGTCCGTGTCCGGGCCATGATGGACGGACGCTTTGCGCCCTCAATTGACGACGTCATCGCCCTGGCTGAACCCATTCTCCGTCACCGCATGGCCCTGACTTTTGCTGCCCGCGCAGAGGGCGTCACAGTTGCCGGCGTCATTGATCGCCTGACCAAGCGGCTTGGGTAAATCCACCTATGGCCGCAACTCCCTCTTCCAGCACGAACGCCGCAACATTTGCTGAAGCTCAATCAATCGCAGCAACACTACCGCCATTGATGGCTGAGGCTGAGCGCGTTGCAAACACGGTAGAGCAAGGCATCCATGGACGACGCCGTATCGGACCAGGCGAAAGCTTCTGGCAATATCGCCGCTATGACACAAGCGATGCGGCAAGTGCGGTCGATTGGCGTCAGTCAGCCCGATCACAACATCTGTTCGTTCGCGAAAACGAGTGGGACGCAGCCCAGAGTGTCTGGCTCTGGTGTGATCGTTCTGCATCCATGACTTACCGCTCTGATTTCGGACCCTGCCTGAAGCAGGAAAGAGCCTTGGTATTGGGCCTAGCACTGGCAAGTCTGCTTACCCGCGCCGGTGAGCGGATTGCAGTTCTTGGCCAAGATGAAATGCCTGCAAATGGGCGTACCGGTCTCAATCGCCTGAGCAACCATTGGTTGGGCAGTCAAAAGCGTGAGAGTGAACCGAGCGGTCTGCCGCCTCTGCAAGCGCTCCCAAAATATGCATCTATGGTCTTGGTCGGAGATTTTCTCGATCCAACCGATGAGCTTGTTGCGCGTCTCCGCCAATTGTCCGCATCGGGCGTGACAGGCCATCTCGTCCAGGTGTTAGACCCGGCCGAAATGGCTCTTCCGTTCGACGGCAGGACTGAATTCGAGGGCATTGAAGAAGATTTGAAACTGCTTGTAAGCCGCGCCGAGAGTATTCGCGGGGCATACAAGACCCGCCTTGCAACACATCAGGCAGCTCTCATGGACATGGCGCGCGCGCAGGGATGGTCTTTCACGATACATACGACGGATCAATCGGCAACAAGTGTGCTTCTGTCCCTCTATGGCATAATCTCCGGAGCTCCTGATGCTGCCCAGATCGTGAGGTCCTGATGCTTTCCCTGGGCCCTCTCGCCTTTGCCGCCCCGTGGGCCCTGCTTGGTCTACTCAGCCTGCCCGTCATCTGGTGGTTGCTGCGCGTAACGCCTCCCGCGCCCCAACGGGTGCGCTTCCCAGCAATCCGGCTGCTGCTCGGGCTCGTTCCTGAAACAGAAAGTCCCGCCCACACACCGCTCTGGCTCTTGTTGCTTCGCTTGAGCCTTGCAGCCCTTGTCATCATTGCTTTGGCCTCTCCGCTATGGCGTCCAGCGGAACGCATTTCTGGATTTGGTCCGCTTTTGATCATAATCGACAATGGGTGGGCAGCTGCAGCCGACTGGCCGCAGCGCACTTCCCTGGCAACAAGTCTGATCACCCAAGCAGAACGCGACAACCGCCGCGTCGCCATCATTGGGTCAGCGCCTGTCCCTATTCCTCATGTGCCTGTGTTTGAAGGACCAACTGAGGCTGAAAGCCGCTTGGGTGCCCTTCAACCTCAGCCTCTTGAGACCAACCGTGAACAACTCATCGAACGATTGCGGTCACTTTCAGAGGTTCCTAATCAGGTCATCTGGATTTCAGATGGCGTGGACGATGGCCATGCAATGAGCCTCGACACCTATCTCGCCACACTCGACGCGCCCGTTGAATTGATCGAACCGCCAATGAACGAACTCCCTCTCGCACTGCTCCCGCCTGCAACGGGAACAGGGAGCATCTCGGTGCCGGTCATTCGGGCAACAGCAGCCACACTCAATCGGGGCGACATGACGGCCTTTGCTGCAGACGCCCGCCCGCTCGGTCGGGCAGCATTCGAGTTTCAAGGCACAAGCACCCGCACAGAAGCCACCTTCAATCTGCCTCTCGAACTGCGAAACGAAATTGCCCGCATCTCAATCACCGCCAACGCAAGCGCAGGCAGCACATTGGTTCTCGATGAAAGGTGGCGCCGTCGCACGCTCGGGATGGTCTCTGGCACAGATAAGGATCAACCCCTTCTCTCAGATCTCTTTTATCTTGAACGCGCGCTTAATCCCTTTGTCGATGTTCGCACTCCTTCAACCGAGGAGAGCGACGTTACGCCGATCGCACAACTTCTGGCCGAGCCTCTGTCTGTCTTGCTGCTTGCAGACCTCGGACGGCTCTCGCCGCCAGATGTTGAAGTCACTTCCGAGTGGGTCAAGGCGGGCGGCGTTCTTGTGCGCTTTGCCGGGCCCCGCCTTGCCGCACAAGCTGATCCGCTTGTTCCAGTCCCGCTCAGATCAGGCGGACGGGAATTAGGCGGCGCTCTTTCCTGGACTGAGCCTCAAACCCTCGCCCCCTTTAGCGCCGAAAGTCCTTTCTCCGGAATTGCTGTACCAGACGATGTCACCGTCAAGCGTCAGGTTTTGGCGGACCCTCGAGGAGATCTTGCAGGCCGCATCTGGGCGCAATTGGAAGATGGCACACCGCTCGTGACGGCGCGGGCAGATGGCGATGGCTGGATCGTGCTTTTCCACGTTACCGCCAATGCAGAATGGTCAAACCTCGCCCTCTCAGGCCTGTATGTCGACATGTTGCGACGGCTTGTAGATCTGGCTCAGGGTACTGCCAGCACCGCAGATGCGGCCACTGAGACAACGCTCGCACCACGCACGATGATTGATGCCTACGGGCGGTTCGCCCCCCCACCTCCCTGGGCTGCCCCAATCAAACGCGCAGATATGGCTGAGATGCGACCCTCTGCTCTCCACCCTCCAGGCCTATACGGCGATGCAGGGTCCGCGAGGGCGCTCAACCTCACCTCAGCCGAGACAATTCTTTCGCCTCTACCAGACCTGCCGGGCATTGCGGCCCGACGCAGCTTTTCTGGAAGCTCTGAGCTGAACCTCAAAGCACCATTCTTCATCATAGCCCTCATTCTCTTGCTAATTGATGGGATCGCTGCCCTGGTGCTGAGCGGTCAGCTAACACGCCGCCGGTTCTCAAAAGTGCAACCGGCAATGCTGGCTCTCGGCATCCTGTTGATTGCAGCTGGCGCAGACAATTTACAAGCGGCTGAAGCAGACGATATTGCTCTTGCCGCCGTGCTGGAGACCCACCTGGCCTATGTCATCACCGGTGATGCTGAACTGGATGAACTAAGTCGCGCAGGACTTACGGGTCTCAGCGATACACTCCGTCGCCGTACAGCGCTCGAGCCAGGCCTCCCTATTGGTGTCAACATCGAAAGAGACGAGCTGGCTTTTTTCCCACTTCTCTATTGGCCCGTAAACGAATACCAGCAGCAAATGTCTGCAACCGGTCTCGCCCGCGTTGAAGCCTATATGCGACAAGGCGGCACCATCCTGTTTGATACGCGTGACCAGGACAGAACAATCCAGGGCCTCACGACCAGATCCAGTCAGGCCTTGCGCGACCTGCTCGCCCAATTGGACATTCCACCCCTGGAACCTGTGCCAGATACCCATGTTCTCACGAAAGCGTTCTATCTTCTGGCCGATTTTCCAGGCCGGTGGGACGGCGGCAATCTTTGGATCGAACGCGCCCGAAACGATAATGGCACGACCTCAACAAGCAATGACGGTGTCTCGGCCATTCTGATCGGATCAAACGATTATGCCGGAGCCTGGGCGCGAGACCCATCAGGACGTGCTCTCTACGCCGCGGTACCCGGCGGCGAACGTCAACGAGAAATTGCAGCCCGCGTTGGCGTGAACGTGGTCATGTATGCACTTACCGGAAACTACAAAGCCGATCAGGTTCATCTGCCTGCCCTGCTCGAACGCTTGGGCCAATAGCATGAGTTGGAGCATCACCGCCGCACCCCTTATCGCGCCGCTCTGGCTGTTGGCCATGGGGTTGATTGCGCTTATCGCAATTCTTGGAGCAGCCTGGCTCCGCGCACCAGGAACACTCTATCGCGCCGCAGCTTTCGCTGTGCTTATAGCACTTCTTGCAAATCCGACTTTGCGGGAGGAAGAGCGGGAGCCGATTGACGATGTCGCTGTTCTAATCGTCGATAAAAGCGCCAGCATGACTTTAGGGAACAGAACGACTGCCCGCGACGATGCCGTCAACGATCTGAAGCGGCAGTTCGATCTCTTTCCAGATCTCGATGTGCGCATTGTTGAAAGCGATAGAGCCGCAAGAGACGGCGGCACTGCCCTCTTTGGCACCCTTGATGGCGCCCTTGCCGACATCCCCCGTGAGCGGCTTGCGGGCGTTCTCATTGTGACAGATGGCCAGGTTCACGACACGCCGCCGAGCCTCGAAACCATGGGTGTCAAAGCCCCCCTCCACGGCATCCTTGTCGGCAACCCAAAAGCCGCTGACCGCAAACTGGTTGTAGAAGAAGCAACCCGCTTTGGTATTGTGGGTGAACCTATTTCCATTCGGTTCCGCGTCGAAAACGAAGGTGGTGGCAGCGAGCAACCAGTCAGCGTTCAAGTTCGCCTGAATGGCGAGCGGGTTAATCAGCTCAATGTGCAGCCCGGCATCGAGATAACGACCGCCCTGGCCCTTCCCCATGGCGGCGAGAACATTGTCGAAATTGTTGCTGAAACTCTCAGCAATGAACTGACGACACAAAACAACAAAGCCACATTGGTTTTGACAGGCATTCGAGACCGGCTCCGTGTATTGCTCGTATCGGGAGAGCCCCATGCAGGAGAGCGGACCTGGAGGAACCTCTTAAAGGCAGATCCGTCTGTGGACCTGGTTCATTTCACGATCCTGCGGCCCCCTGAAAAACAGGATGGCACGCCGATTTCTGAACTGTCTCTCATCGCATTCCCGACGCGGGAACTATTTTCAGCCAAATTGGATGAATTCGACCTCATTATTTTTGATCGCTACCGGCGCCGCGGCGTATTGCCAATTGTCTATCTGGGCAATGTCGCCCGCTACGTTGAAAATGGAGGTGCGGTTCTGGCAGCTGCCGGTCCTGCATTCGCCTCTCCCTTCTCCATCTACCGCACACCGCTCGCAGGCATTCTTCCAGCCCAACCCACAGGCCAGATATTGGAGCAAGGCTTCCACGCCACACTGACAGAAGACGGTCAACGTCATCCAGTGACAGCAGGATTGCCCGGCAGCGATACAAGTCCGCCAGACTGGGGCCGATGGTTTCGCCTGATTGAAGCAGCGCAAACATCTGGCCGTTCGGTCATGGAGGGACCTGAAGGCAGTCCGCTAATGGTGCTTGATACGGTCGGCGAGGGTCGGGTAGCACAGCTCTTGTCAGATCACGCGTGGCTCTGGGCGCGCGGCTTTGAAGGTGGTGGCCCCCAAGCGGAGCTTTTGCGGCGCCTCGCCCACTGGCTGATGAAAGAACCAGACCTGGAAGAAGAGAGACTACGTGCAACAGGCAATGACGGAATGCTTGTCGTCGAGCGACGGACCATGGAAGCCGAGGCCCAAGCGGTGACCATCACGACACCATCAGGGAGGACAGAAACCCTGGCACTTGTTGAGACCGCTCCGGGGAGGTTTACAGGGCGCAGGTCAACGGATGAAATAGGCCTTCACCAGGTTGCAGACGACACACTTCGTGCAGTCGCAGCAGTTGGACCCGCCAACCCACGCGAGTTCAAAGATGTACGTGCAACAGAAGAACCACTCAGCCCTCTTATTGCTGAGAATGGGGGTGGAAAATTCTGGACGACCGAGATTGACGGGGCGCCTTCACTGCGCAGCGTAAGACCTGGACGAGATGCAACGGGAGAGAGCTGGGCTGGCCTCCAGCGCAATGGTGGGTATGTGGTGAAGGCAGTGGCGCAGGTGCCACTCCTGTCGCCCTGGATTGCCCTCCCCCTTATGATCGGGCTCCTGTTGCTTAGCTGGCGCCGCGAAAGCAAATAAACGGCAACCAGCCGCTGGTGGCTTACGAACCTTTTTCAACGGCACCCGACACGGCATCGAAAGCCCCCGGCACAAGGTCGCAATAGAGCAAGCGGTTTTTATCAACTGGTCCTGGTAGCGTGATCTTGCCCGGCGGCACCGGCAAGAACCCTACCTTTGCATAATAGGGCGCGTCGCCAACCAGGATGACAAACCGATGTCCCTCAGCGCGCGCGGCCTCAAGACTGACACGCATCAATTCAAGACCACCGCCTTGCCCGCGGACACTGGGGTCCATCGCCAGCGGTCCAAGCAGCAGACCTTTTTGCCCCCCGATAAGCAACGGTGAATACTGAATACTGCCCACCATGCGTGAAATGCCGTCCAGATTTGCAAACGCGACAAAGCCGAGCGATGCAACAGGGGCAACGCCCTCACGCATCCGATAGGCCGTCTTTGCAAAACGTCCAGGGCCAAAGCTTAAATCGTGGAGCGCCTCAATATCAGCTTCATGAGCTGGGCTTTCCGGGAGAATGTCGAACACCATGTGAGAAGTCTTTCGAAACGGCAGCAGAACAGCAAGCATCTAACGAGCGTTGTCTGATCTTGTCTCCAGCCGTTTAGAGGAAAGCAGACAGGCGCGTGCGGAGGCTGAGGGTCAAAGACCCTTCCTCGATACGTCGTCGTCGCAAATGGGCTCTCGCCATCATCATGCCATCCTCAAGCTCGCGACCTTAGCTGGCCGCGAAGAAAATGAGGTAGCAGGGAATATCAGCATCGTCCAGAAAAACCGTGATCACCGTACCCATTCCCCTGCGGCGAGGCGGGTAGCCCAAGAGAAAGTGGGAAAAAACTAGCCCCGCAGGGGTGCCTTCAGGTAGCTTCACCGCCAACCAACACGCCGTTTCAGTGCCATTTTTGGAACGGCCAGAACAGGAACACGAACAGGGAGATGAACCATGGGATTGCTTGAGGGAAAAGTCGTTCTGGTCACAGGGGCGGCAAACGGCATTGGCAAAGAATGCGCACTTATCGCGGCACGCGAAGGCGCGAAAGTCGTCGTCAATGATTTGGGTGGCAGCGTTTCTGGCGGGGACGAAGGCAGTGCTGGTCCAGCCCAGCAAGTCGTTGACGAGATCAAAGCAGCTGGCGGCGAGGCCGTTTCCAACTCAGACAGCGTTGCGCTCAAAAGCGGCGCGGAGCACATGATCCAGCAGGCGATGGATGAATTTGGAGGTCTCCACACCATCATCAGCCCAGCAGGTATCCTGCGCGACGGCATGTTCCACAAAATGCCTGATGCTGATTGGGACTCGGTTCTCGAGGTTCACCTCAAAGGCTCCTACAACATGACCCGCTCAGCGGTGGAGCATTTCCGCAAACAGGAAGAAGGCAATTTCGTTCTCTTCACGTCAACATCAGGTCTCATTGGCAATATTGGACAGGCCAACTACGCCGCTGCGAAAATGGGCATCGTGGGACTGTCGCGCATTATCGCAATGGAAGGCGCCATGAAGAATGTGCGGTCCAACGTCATCGCGCCATTTGCCTGGACACGCATGATCGCAACCATTCCCGTGAAAGACGAAGCGTCCGCCCAGCGGGTTGATCGTATGAAGAATGCGATGCGCGCAGATCAGGTGGCGAATGTCGCCATTGGTCTCTCGGCTCCAGACTGTGATGTCAGCGGTCAGATTTTCTCGGTGCGCGGAAACGAAGTCTTCCTGTTCAGCCAGCCCCGTCCCGTACGCGGCATGACGCGTCTGGAAGGTTGGACACCGGAAACACTTCTCTCTCATGGCTTCCCGGCGATGAAAGGGGACATGACAGACCTTGGAAACACCGCATCCGTGTTCACCTGGGAACCCATTTAAGCCACTCGAAACACGTTGATAAAGAGCCGCCGATGCCACACAGCATCGGCGATTTCTTCTATTGGAAGTAACGCTGCACCTGGCCGAAACTACGCTCTGAGCTGTATCGATAGCGAAGAGGAAGCGTTTGATGGAACGTAAGCATAGATGCATCTTCCAATGACCTGACATGACGCTCCACATCACCCACAATGCAGCCATTGCTCTGACCACGGCGCACAACGCCCGTAAAGGGCCCAACGGAGCAGACCCGCTGCGCCTGACGCACAATGCGGGTATGCGTGTTGTTGAGCGATTTTACCTGGTCTTCCGACAAGGAGGGAGCCGCTTGAGCAACACTCAGCGGCAAAGCAAGACACATCGCAGCAGAAAGCCCGACAAGAAACTGTTTCATTTTTGATCTCCTTCATGAAACGTGTCGAAACTCTACTCCCTCTCAGTCACCTTGGATCATTAAGTCCCTGTAACTCGCGCAAATGTGACTTATCGCGACGCCCAGCTTAAACTCAAAGAAAACGAGGGAGAGAGCCATGGGCAGTTTCAAGGAATATGAAGATCATGACGCATTGGGATTGGCAGAGCGCGTTGCAAAGGGCGATGTCTCACCAACGGAATTGCTGGATGAGGCCATTGAACGCACAGAAGCGCTCAATCCCAAACTGAACGCTGTTGTTCTCAAGCATTATGACGAAGCTCGCAAACTGATCGCTGATGGATTGCCAGAAGGTCCCTTTAAAGGTGTCCCCTTCCTTTTGAAAGATCTGCATTTGCTGTGGGAAGGAACAGTAACCACCTACGGCTCTGCTGCATGGGAAGGATATGTGGCAGACCACAACACGACGCTCACTGACCGTTATCTGGACTCCGGGCTCGTCGTCTTCGGAAAAACTAACTCCCCCGAGATGGGCCTCACAGGCACAACAGAACCGCGCCTTTATGGAGCAACACACAACCCCTGGAACATGGAACATTCACCCGGTGGATCATCGGGAGGCGCCGCAGCAGCTGTCGCCGCAGGTATATTGCCCCTCGCAAATGCGTCTGACGGAGGCGGCTCCATCCGCATTCCTGCAGCCGCATGCGGATTGTTTGGATTGAAACCCACCCGTGGACGAACGCCAGCAGGTCCGGACCGCGGCGAAGGCTGGGCTGGAATGTCGATCAGCCATTGCGTGTCCAAGACAGTAAGAGATAGTGCTGCGCTCCTCGACGCCACAACAGGGTCAGCGCCAGGCGACCCTTACGCTCCACCAGAACCTGCCCGCCCCTTCTTGCAGGAAGTTGGCGCAAATACAGGCAAACTCCGCATCGCTTTCAATACAAAACGTCCAGACGGAACCAAACCCGATCCTGAGGTCGAAGTGTCAATTCTCGAAACGGCAAAGCTCTGTGAAACATTAGGACATGAGGTTGTTGAGGCGGCCCCTACGCTGGACCCTGTCGCCATGGGCAATGCACAAGCTGTCATTATCGGAGCAAATGTCGCGTTGGCTTTGGAACAACGCGGAGAAGCGTTAGGACGCGCGATCACCCAGAATGACGTTGAGAACATGACCTGGCTGATGGCGAACGCCGCAAAAGACCGCACCAGCACTGAATATGCCGGCGCCACGCTCTTCATCCAACAGATGGGCCGCATGATGGGCACTTTCATGCAAGCCCATGACATCTATCTCAGTCCGGTCCTTGGCACCCCACCACCGAAGCTCGGTGTTCTGGATATGATGACCGAGGATGTGGTGACCTACCTCGCAAATCTGGGAAAAATCATGCCCTACCCCGGTCTCTTTAACATGACCGGCCAACCCTCTATGTCGGTGCCGCTCCATTGGACCCCCGATGGTCTGCCAGTTGGTGTCATGTTCACCGGTCGTTTTGGCGACGATGCAACGCTGATCCGGTTGGCTGCTCAGTTGGAAGAAGCCAAACCCTGGATAGACCGAAAGCCACCTATGTAAGCGCTGCTGTCAGAAAGCCTGCCGGCACAATCGGCACGATCTTTAGCCGACAGCCCAATAGTCAGGCGCGGGACGTCCTTCAAGAACTTCTCGGATACGCTCCCGCGTCGCATCGCTTATATCTTCAGGCAGAGCATCTGCCGCAAAGAAACCCGATTCAGCAATTTCCGCATTCGGTCGATCTTGCTGCTCAAAATCTCTCAGCACAAACATGGCAACATGGTCAGAGCGGAATTCAGCAAAATTGGCGTAGAGCGCAAAGAACTGTAGATCTGAGGTCGGAACGACCCCGACTTCTTCCCACAATTCGCGCGCAGCACCTTCCCGCATCGTCTCACCGCTCTCAATCCCGCCGCCGGGCAGATACCAACCGGGCATATAAGTATGGCGCACAAGCAGAACCCTGTTCTTTTTATCTAGAACCATCACCCGCGCGCCAGCAGTCATGGGCCGCGACAAACGCCAGTAAATCCGCAGAAAAAAGCGTGCAAACGGATAGAACCGAATTAGAAACCGCATCAAATTGAGCTTTCGAAGGAAGGGCCTGTTCATAAACTGTAAACTCTGAGGCAATTACCGTCTATCCAACGCAAAATGACCTGCATCCGAGAACCGGAACAGGTTGCCAGAGACCAGAGGAAAGACGGTTATGGGGCTCATCAGCAAACTTGTCGGCAAACGGGAAAAACCCGATGAGACAATTATAGCAGCTGTCTCAAGCGAGGAGGCTGTCACACGCGTGATGAAAAGTCTCTCGAAGGGCGCCCCGGCATCTGTTGCACAGGCAGGCGCTGAGATCGCAACGGCGCTC
Source organism: Alphaproteobacteria bacterium (assembly GCA_021775935.1). Lineage (GTDB taxonomy): Bacteria > Pseudomonadota > Alphaproteobacteria > Parvibaculales > Parvibaculaceae > Mf105b01. Next base: position 1,526 of record JAJFGY010000104.1, on the reverse strand, counting down.
AACACAGTTGAGACTGCAATTTTGGCGATCGACACAATCGCCGATCTTCTGATTGAAGCTGAACTGCTGACAGCGACCGCCAGAGACACACAAAGTGCGGGACGCCGGGCGCTCATATCCAATCGATACAACAAGCTGCTGCACACAGTTTCAGAAACCATTTTGCGCGCTGAGCATAATGGAATGAACCTCCTGGACGGCAATCGAAATACCTACGAGATCAAACTCGATTCCGACGAACGTGCATCAATCGCTCTTCATGTCGCCAACCTTACGACAGAGACCGAAGGTTTGGGTCTGAGCGCGCCGCTGGAAGCATTTGCAAGCCAGGTCGAAGTTGAACGCACGATTGCCGAAATTGATGCGGCTCGACGCACAACCTCTCGCGTAGCCGATCTTTTCGCCGACAGCTCCGCAGTCCTAGCTGAACGTCTGGCCCGTCTGGATCAAGATTTTGGGCCGACGGCCGCGCAGGCAACAAGGCCAACTGGCGCGGGACACTAAATATCCGCAGGGTTCGGGGCGTTTTTATGATTCGCTAACCACCTTTCGCGATAAATCTTTAACCCATAGTCGATAAGCTCTTGATGGGCTCAGGGATCATTGTGAGCTCTCGTAAGGGTTTGCCATGCATCATAGACCAGACGTCACACCAAGGACGCCGTCAGGCGCTCCATGCGAGATTGTACCTGTTCCGTCGATCGCGGAGACGAAGGGTCTCGTGACCGAGGGCGCGCACATGCGCATGGACCCACGCGTACTGTCCCGTATTAATGACGTTGTCTCCGTTTTGGAAAATGATTATTCGAGAGTACTTCTCGATCACCTAGCCGACATGGTCGAGCACCATGCAGCTTGGCAAACATCCCCCACAGTTTCACGAGGTACGATCCACGAGATCGCCCATGACATTCGCGGTGTTGCAGCGACATTTGGCAGACCGCTCGCCGGTCAAATTGCTACCCGCATTTGCGCGGTGCTCGATCAGACATCAGATGACGTGCCTGTCATTGATGAGCATCTAGACGCACTCAACCATGTCGCAAACCTGACGCCAGAGCCGGGCGGAGCGTTTGCAAAACTTGTCCTCAAACGTCTGGATGAACTCAAAAATGACGCACTAGCGACCGATCATGACGCCACCAACGAAGCTGATGTTTGAGGGTAGATCCATGAACGAAACCAGTCTAGCGCCACTCCGAATTCTCATCGTCGAAGACAGCAAACAAATGCGCGTGCTGTTGAGAGCACTGCTCGAAGCCATGAGCGTTACTGACATTCTGATTGCTGAAGATGGTGAGACAGGACACGCGCTTTATCTGGAATCGGCACCTGACATTGTCATCACAGACGGTGCGATGAGCCCCATAGACGGCTATCAACTCACCAGTCGCATTCGAACCGACCCCAACAACCCCAATCCATATGTGCCAATCATCATGCTCTCTGGTCATCTGGAGCAGGAACGGGTGGAAAAAGCCCGGGCGAGCGGGGTGACGGAATACCTCGCAAAACCAGTGTCCTGG
>JAJFGY010000103.1 GCA_021775935.1 Alphaproteobacteria bacterium | reverse complement strand
TTCTCCTGCCGAAAGGATTCGCTAGACCGACATTTTCCGTACAAAAAACGGGATGAATCGCTGAAATACCGCAGAATTCTGCTGTTTTCCAGTGAAATACCGATGGTTTGCTTTGGAGCTGCCGTCGCGCTGGCCGGGATTATAGGAATTTCCCCTTCCCGGTCAACTGCTTAGCCTGCGTTATCCGTCTCCTTGAGTTCGAGTGCTGCCTCAATCTGTGCAGTCACTGCATCCATGTCATTCATGCCATCTACAGTCTTCAGAATGCCTGCATTCTTGTAGTACCCGGCCAATGGCGCCGTTTGTTCGTGATAGACCGCCAACCGCTTTTTCAGCGCCTCAGCATTGTCATCTGCCCGGGCCCCGCCCTGGGTTTCTGCCGCCCTGCCCTCAATGCGCGCCAAAAGCGCCGCATCGTCAACTTCGAGCTCAATCACAGCATCGAGCCTGTCTGAGCGTTCAGCGAGCATCTTATCGAGCGCTTCTGCCTGAGCGACATTCCGCGGAAATCCGTCCAGAATGTACCCATTTGAGCAATCCGCTTCCGTCGTCCGCTCAGCGATAATGCCAACAACGACCTCATCTGGGACCAGGTCGCCGCGGGCCATGATCTCTTTTGCCTTTTGGCCGGTCTCTGTTCCAGCAGCCACGGCTGCCCGCAACATGTCCCCGGTAGAAAGCTGCACCAAACCGTGAGCAGATTGAATCCGCTCAGCCTGAGTGCCTTTCCCTGCCCCAGGAGGACCAAGAAAAATCAACTTCATCGACGCGCCCCCCGCAATTTCGACTTCTTGATGAGGCCTTCATATTGGTGCGCCAACAAATGGCTCTGCACCTGCGCCACAGTATCCATCGTCACATTGACCACAATCAGCAGAGACGTTCCGCCGAAATAGAACGGAATGCTGTACTGCGAAATCAGGATCTCTGGCAGCAGACAGACAAATGTCAGATACATCGCCCCAACAACCGTCAAGCGGGTCAGCACTTTGTCAATATGCTCCGCAGTGCGCTTACCCGGACGAATACCCGGAATAAACCCGCCATACTTTTTCAGGTTGTCAGCTGTATCGTCCGGATTGAACACGATCGCTGTGTAGAAGAAGCAGAAAAATATTATCAGCCCGGCATACAGCGCCATATAGAGTGGCTGCCCATGCGCCAGCCATGCGGTAATCACATTCAACCAATCTGGCCCGCTGCCCGACGAGAAGTTTGCAATCGTAATCGGCAGCAACAGCAATGACGATGCGAAAATCGGTGGGATCACGCCCGCTGTATTCAGCTTCAATGGAAGGTGAGATGAGTCACCGCCATACATTTTCTGGCCGACCTGTCGCTTGGGATACTGAACAAGCAACCGACGCTGAGCGCGCTCCACAAAGACGATGAAGGCAATGACACCAACAATCATGATCATGAGCAGCAGGATGATGCCTGTCGAAAGAGCGCCTGTCCGGCCAAGCTCAAGAGTGCCTGCAAGCGCTGCTGGTAGCTCCGCCACAATCCCCGCGAAGATGATGAGCGAAATACCGTTGCCGACCCCACGAGCCGTAATCTGCTCGCCAAGCCACATCAGGAACACCGTACCACCGACAAGCGTAATAACCGTCGTGGCCCGGAAGAACAGACCCGGATCAAGAACAACGTTCCCTGCGCCCTCAAGACCAACCGCAATGCCATAGCCCTGCAATGTCGCGAGCAACACTGTGCCGTAGCGGGTATATTGGTTGATCTGCTTGCGGCCCTGTTCCCCATCCTTCTTGAGCTGCTCAAGATGTGGGCTCACGGTCGTCATCAGCTGAATGATGATCGAAGCGGAGATGTAGGGCATGATCGTCAGGGCGAAAATCGCCATACGGCCAACTGCGCCGCCGGAAAACAGATCGAAAATGCCAACAATGCCGCTCTGTTGCTGGCTAAAAATGTCAGCAAGCGCCTGAGGGTCAATACCAGGAATGGGAATATAGGTACCCAGTCGGTACACCAACAGCGCACCCAGCGTGAACCAGATCCGTTTCTTCAGTTCCTCTGCTTTCGCAAAGGCGCTAAAATTAAGATTGGCAGCTAACTGTTCCGCGGCTGAGGCCATTCAGATGACTCCGGAAGTCGGCACGACAAGAAAGAGCCCAGCGGGCCCCACCAAATTCAAGCTTCGGCTTTCGCCTTGGCTTCCTTCACAGCGACAGATCCGCCAGCTTTCTCAACAGCTTCGATAGCTGCTTTCGAGGCGCCGGCAACTTCGATCTTAACCGCAGCAGAAATTTCGCCTTTAGCAAGAAGCCGAACACCGTTTTTTGCAAGGCGTGTAATCAGCCCGGCACCAACAAGTGCGTCTGCGTTCACAGCCTTACCAGCATCCAGCTTTCCAGCATCAATAGCTGTTTGGATCCGGCCAATATTCACTTCATTGTATTTCTTGGGGTTCGGCACATTAAAGCCGCGCTTTGGTAAGCGCTGGTAGAGGGGCATCTGCCCGCCTTCGAAACCCTTAATCGCAACGCCTGAACGAGACTTCTGCCCCTTCACACCGCGACCACCCGTTTTGCCTTTGCCAGAGCCAATTCCGCGACCTACGCGAATACGCTCTTTACGGGCACCTTCATTATCAGAAAGCTGATTGAGTTTCATCTTCGTCTACCTCTATGCGCATGTCTGGCTGATCCAGACAAACTCGGCTTTTGCCTTAGTAATACTTCTTACGCTTCGTCAACGACTTCCACAAGGTGAGCCACCTTGTTGATCATGCCGCGGACAGATGGTGTGTCTTCCAATGTCCGCACCCGATGCATTTTGTTCAATCCCAGGCCGACCAATGTCTGACGCTGGTCTGGTTTCCGACGGATTGGGCTACCGGTCTGTTTTACCGTTACCGTCTTCTTTTTCGCTGCTGCCATGACCTAATTCCTTTTCCTGCGACCTGAGGTCTTACTCAGACGCCAGAGCTTCGCCAGCACTGTCTGCGCGACGGCCAACAATGTCGGTCACCTTTTTACCGCGACGAGCTGCAACCATCCGAGGGCTCTGCTCGCGCGTCAGCGCATCAAATGTCGCCCGGATCATATTGTACGGGTTAGCAGACCCCATGGACTTCGCAACGACATCCTGGACACCAAGTGTCTCGAAAACCGCACGCATTGGACCACCAGCAATGATCCCAGTTCCGGGAGGTGCCGCACGAAGGATCACCCGACCCGCTCCGTGACGACCATCAATGTCGTGATGCAATGTCCGGCCCTCGCGAAGCGGCACACGGATAAGGTTCCGTTTTGCTGCTTCTGTTGCCTTGCGGATCGCCTCAGGAACTTCCCGAGCCTTACCCTTGCCAAAACCTACACGGCCCTTTTGATCGCCAATGACGACAAGTGCGGCGAAGCCGAAGCGACGACCACCCTTAACAACTTTGGCGACGCGATTGATGTGAACCAGCTTGTCCACAAATTCGCTATCACGTTCGTCCCGATCCCGAGATTCTCTGCGTGCCACGATAAACGTCCTTTAGAAGTTAAGGCCGCCCTCGCGGGCACCCTCTGCCAGAGCTTTCACTCGGCCATGATAAATATACCCGCCACGATCGAAAATGACGTCTTTAACGCCAGCATCTGACGCGCGTTTTGCAACCAGCTTACCGACTTCAGAAGCAGCACCTGTGTCTGTTCCCTTAGCACCCTTGAACTCTTTGTCCTTCGTGGACGCGGAGACAAGTGTTTTACCGTCAGTATCATCAATCACCTGCGCATAGATATGCTTGGATGAGCGGAACACGGAGAGACGCGGACGGCCACCGGCCAGCTTGCGAAGCTTCGTGCGATTACGCTGTTTGCGTCGATCTTGAAGTGTCAGTTTCTTGCCCATGGCTCGATTACTTCTTCTTGCCTTCCTTGCGGAAGAT
>JAJFGY010000102.1 GCA_021775935.1 Alphaproteobacteria bacterium | reverse complement strand
ATGGCACCAGAGGGAAATCCCGAAAAATAACAACGCCAAAGCGGCTGGCAAAGCGATGCGGAGCCCGGTATGATTCCCCACAAGCCTTTCGGCTAGGGGGTCTTAGGCAAGACAGATGGAAAAATGATGCGGTTTTCTCAGCTTACAAAACTATTCCTCGCCACAGTGGCAGCGGCATTCTTTGGCATTGCGGCAGCAGCCGCCGAGGAACCACGACTGTTGGGCAAATACACAGACTGGGCAGCCTACAGCTACGGGTCTGGGTCCAGCCGAATTTGCTACGTGATGTCAGAGCCGAAAGAAATGCGACCACGGGGCGCGAACCGGGGCGACGTGTTCTTAATGGTCACCCACCGTCCAGGCCAGAACGTAACCAACGAAATCTCGATGCGCGCGGGCTACCCGTTTGCAGATCGCTCAAAACCCTTCGCGCAAATCGGCTCAGACAAGTTCCAGATGTTCAGCGGCGTGTCAGAAGGTGGTGAAAACCGCTACTGGGCATGGCTTCAAAACACCAATGACGAAGATCGGATGGCATCGGCCATGCGTCGTGGCAGCTCCATGACCCTGAAGGGCACCTCGGAACGCGGGACACTCACCACTGATCGCTACTCATTGTCAGGCATTTCAGCCGCTTTGAACAAGATCGACGACGCCTGCAAGTAGCCAAAATCGGCTGATTTCTAGGGTTCTGGTGGGCAATACCGTCCGCCAGCATGGCGGGATGGCGCGTCGGGGTGTGCCCATGCTATGACGCGCACCTTACAGAGCCCAGAGAGAGCCAGATGGCAACCGTCCTCGACACCACATCTAAGAAGAAGCCAAAAAAGGCCCGACCTGCCCGGGCCACTGCGCCCACGGGTCCCCTGCCGCTGATCGGTCTCAACCGGGAAGAACTTGGGCAGGCTTTGCGGTCGGTTGGTATTGCCGAGAAGCAGGTCCGCATGCGCGTTGGCCAGCTTTGGAACGCGCTCTATCACCATGGGCATAAAGACTTCGCAGACGTCACCACCCTGTCGAAAGATTTGCGGGCAAAATTCGCAGAGAGTTTCTCCCTTGCGCGCCCGGAAATTGTCACAGAACAGATTTCTTCCGACGGTACCCGCAAGTGGCTGATCCGCCTGCCCTCAACTGACCCGCGCGCACCGGCGCCAGAAGTTGAAGCTGTTTATATCCCTGAGGAAACGCGCGGCACATTGTGCATTTCAAGCCAGGTAGGCTGCACGCTCAATTGCACCTTCTGCCATACCGGCACCCAGAACCTGGTGCGCAACCTGACAGCTGGCGAAATCGTCGCTCAGGTGCTCATTGCCCGCGACGCCCTGGAAGAATGGCCAACCCCACAAGAAGGTCGCAAGATCACCAATGTGGTGCTGATGGGCATGGGCGAGCCGCTTTACAATTTCGACAATGTGAAACAGGGAATGGACATCGTCTCCGACGGAGAAGGTCTTTCCATATCCAAGCGGCGCATCACCCTGTCGACGTCGGGCATTGTTCCAGCGATCGAACGCGTGGGAAATGAGATGGGCGTCATGCTCGCCATCTCCCTTCATGCCGTCAACAACCCGACCCGCGACCAGCTGGTCCCCATCAATAAGAAATACTCACTCAACGAACTGTTGAAGGCGTGCAAGGAGTTTCCTGGCGTGTCCAACGCCAGACGCATTACCTTTGAATATGTAATGCTGAAGGGCGTGAATGACAGCCTGGCAGATGCCAAGGAACTGGTTCGCCTGCTCAAAGGCATTCCTGCCAAGATCAACCTCATCCCGTTTAATGCCTGGCCAGGTGCGCCTTATGAATGCTCGGAATGGGAACAGATTGAGAAGTTCGCAGAGATCGTGAACAAGGCAGGCTATGCCAGCCCCATCCGCACGCCACGCGGTCGCGACATTATGGCGGCCTGCGGTCAGCTGAAATCAGCCAGCGAAAAAATCAAAGCGAGCCAGGTGGCGACTTAAGAGACGACACCGCGATAATCAACACTCACCTCAAGGACGCTGCTCCGTCGCGGCAAAACTTGGGCGGGCCACTAGGCCGGCCATCCATTCTTGTGTCTTGGGAGCCGTGCGAAGAGCGTCCTGTCCTTCATCGGTCAGGCTTGCATAAACAAGGTTCGGCAGAACAAAGAGGTCTGCAAGACTGAGCGCATCTCCCACAAGATACCGCTGCTCCGTCAACGCCTTTTCCAGCAGCCTGACCTGCTGATTAAACGCAGGCACAGATGCCGCAACGAGAGCATGATCGACCGGTTCACCCTGCATGGGTGCCAACAGAAGCGGCTTCACAATGCCCCCCATCATTGTCGGAAAGAAATACGCATTGGTGAGACTAATCCACATCAGCATCTGCGCGTGGGCATGGGGGCCTGATGGCGACAGAGAGGGTCCCTTGAAAGCGCGGTCCACATAATCTGCAATGGCCAGCGTTTCATAAATCATCACGTCGCCATGCTGCAGCACAGGCATTTTCTCGAACGGATGAAATGCACGAAACCCCGCGCCCTTTTCATCCAGCGCCTCAACCCTATAATCAACCTGCTTCTCTTCGCAGACCAAACTAGCGATCCGCAGATAGAGACTGAGAGCGCGCGAATGTAGAACTAAGTCAGCCATCATGTTTCCCAACCAATTGTTTGACCTGACATCAGCACGAAATTTCCTGGATCAAGGCTGGCTCCCCGCAAAACCCACCCTCAAAGTCCAAATTGGCCCCTAGTTCCTTTTCATACAAATTGTATGAATGATGATCGCACGTTAAAGTCCACCAAACGCCCTCAAGCTAGGAAGTTCTCATGACCAGCCCGCAATTTACCGTCAAGGAAATCTGGCGCTACCCCGTCAAATCCATGCAAGGCGAGCGCTTGTCTGAAACAGTCCTGACTGCGGGCGGCATCCCCCTAGACAGAGGCTGGGCCGTGCGCGACGAAGCAACCCAAACCATCGTCGGGGCCAAAAAGATTGCGGGCCTTCTCAACTGCTCTGCCCGCTACATTGAGGGCAGCAATGCCGGCGCAGTGCCCCATGTGGAAATCACGCTGCCCGACGGAAATGCCGTTCGGTCAGACGATGACAAAGTTCACACAGCACTGTCAGATGCGCTCGACCAGAGTGTGACCCTTTGGCCGCTCCAGCCAGCCAACAACAAAGAGCATTACCGAACGAAAAACGCGCCTGAGGACATGGAAGCAGAGATGCGCGCCATCTTCGCCCTGGAGCCAGGCGAGCCGCTACCGGATTTCAGTGCCTTTCCACCCGATATCCTTGGCGAGCTGATGGAATTCGCGACACCTCTCGGCACCTATTTTGACGCCTTCCCTCTCGACATTCTGACAGAAGCTTCGCTCCGCCACCTGCAAACGCTTACACCCGACTCCATCCTGGACATCCGTCGTTTCCGCCCAAACATTGTGGTTGGCGATAATGCCGACACAATCGGGCTGGAAGAAACCTCCTGGGTGGGACGTTCGGTCACTCTGGGCAAGGCAACAGTTGACGCGGTGATGGAATGCCCGCGATGCATCATGACCACCCGCGCGCAAGGTGAGCTGCCCCGCGATGCCGCCATCATGCGCGCCATGGTCGCCCACACTGCCCAAAATCTGTCGGTCTATTGCAACATAGCTAAAGCAGGCCGCGTGACAGAGGGCGACAGCGTCGCTCTTGCGTAGCCTTTAGGACTTTGCAGCCCACGTCACGGCTGTTTCCATGCGGTCGTTGCCCCAGAACAGCTCATCACCAACGGTGAAGCTTGGCGCCCCAAAGAGCCCCTTCTCCCAGGCACTCTCAGTCTGTGCCTTCAGACGGTCTTTATTGTCCTGGGCATAAGCTCGTTCAAGAATTGCCGCGACATCCAGCTTCAGGGTGGAGAGCAGGTCAGCAATCACGCCGTCATCTGAGACGAGTGCCCCCTCCACAAAGTTTGCCTGATAGACAGCCCGCGCAAACGCGGGGCCCCAGCCTTCGTCCATACCCAGAAGGCAGATGCGCGCCGCTTTCAACCCGTTTTGCGGAAAAACGCTGGGCTTATTGAACGCCAGCCCATCCCCCTCACAAATACGGGCCATGTCGCGCCACATATAGCGGCCCTTTTGTTCGTAGACGTTGAAGGGCGAGTCAGTGAGGCCTTGCTTCCCAAACACCGGCCCCAGCAGGAAGGGTCGCCAGATCACTTGCACGCTGGCGGCGGCGGCCACCCGTTCCACCCGCATGGCAGCCGGATAGGAATAGGTACTTGCAAACTCAAACCAGAACTCAACCGCGGCCATATCACCCCCAAAAAGCATGCGTCACATCGTGCGCTTGTGTCTCAACGCCACTCACTCTATCAAATGCGCTCCGCGACACCACCTCAGGATATCCATGCCGCCCCTCCGCCAGTTTGCTGAACACCCCCAACGCCGACAGCTGAATGACGAGGTGCATTCCCGCCCTCCCGCCGACGTGCCCGGCGCGCTGATCTGTTCACATCTGGCCTTTGTCACCGGCGAGAACGGCCATGCCGAAGAAAAGGTCTCGCTGAAATCTCTCGCGCGCCTCTTTGGCGCGGCAATCCCTGAGAGTTTTGGCAACCATCTCACACTGGATCTCGGTCCCTTCCAGCTCACCTGGGAACGGCATACCGAGTTTTCCACCTACACATTCTTCGAGCACTTGCCAGAAACAGATCAGGGCACTGAGCAGGGCACAGATCATTTTGACCGGGCCCCTGTTGCCCGCATCCCAGACAGATGGCGCGAGCAGATTAACGGCGAGCTTCTGGTCGCAATCAACCTGATGGTCGTGCCGCAACCAGCCACGGCCACACCCGACCTCTTGAGCGCCACCTTTGGTGACAACACCCTTGTTGGTGGTTCCCTTGCCGGTGGAGGAGCCACTGTGTGGACTGACCTCACCCTCGACGCACAAGGGTGTTCGCGCATTCTCGTGGCGAATGAAAGCCTGAAGCCAGCGCGCGCAGGACGGCTTGTGCAACGCCTCCTTGAAATTGAGACTTACCGAATGATGGCGCTGATGGCCTTTCCGCTCGCCCGCGCTATTGCCCCTGAAATCTCCGACATGGAACAAGAACTCGCAACCATCGCTGGCGAAACAACCAGCATCACAACACTTGCCGACGAGCAACGCCAGCTTGGCCAGCTCACCGCGCTTGCCGCTCGCATTGAAACCATGACAGCACGAACCGACTTTCGGTTTTCGGCTTCGCGCGCTTATCACGCACTCGTCGAAGAGCGCATTGCCGATCTCGATGAGACAAAGCTCTCAGGTATTCAGCAGCTCGCAACCTTCATGGACCGTCGCTTAAACCCCGCCATGCGCACATGCGCGTCGGTTGCAAGCCGTCTCAATACACTGTCAGAACATATCAGCCGCGCATCCGGCCTCTTGCAAACCCGCGTGGAAATTGCCGTACAAGAGCAGAACCAAAACTTACTCGCCTCCATGGAGTCCCGCGTGCGCATGCAGCTAAGGCTCCAGGAAACCGTCGAAGGCCTCTCCGCTGTTGCCATCTCCTACTACCTACTGGGCATTGTGAACTACATGTTGAAGGCTGCAGCAAAGGTAGGCAGTCCCGTCGACCCGACCTTAGCAACCGGCATTGCCGCACCCTTTGTCATTGGCGCTGTCTATTACGGCGTGCGTCAGGTCCGCAAACGCCTTACCCGCGCCAGGTAAGATAGGCAGCTGCGGTGGCAATCAATGCAAATACGCCAAGCATTGCGAACGCAACCGAAAACGAAAATGCTCCCATAAGCACACCAACCAGCGGATAGAGAACAAGCCAGGAGCAGTGCGACAAGGCATATTGAGCCGCAAAGAGTTCTGCGCGATGGCCGCTCACAGAAGCACGCGTGATCACACGACCCACTGGGGTCATCGCCAGCGCTGTTCCAAATCCCATCATTGACCAGACGGACGCGAAAGCCACGAAGCTCGGTGTGCCAACAGACAAAAGAAGCGCCACGCCGATAGTCCCGCCGCCGCCAAGCATGATGGAAAGGTCAGAAGCCCGGTCGAGAAGACGTGGCAACAGAAGAGCGGCAAGAATAGACCCGGCGCCAAACCCCGTCATCGCCAATGCCACCTGAGTGTCGGCAAGCCCCAGACCGTTTTTCACATAAAGCACCGTCGCAACAATGGCTGTCGCACTTCCCGTCGCAATGGAAAAATAGAGCACGAAGACACCGCGGAGATCCCGATTGGCAAAATAGAGGCGCAGCCCCCGCGTTACTTTCTGGAAAGGACGGGGCACCTCTCCCTCTACCTCAGGCACCGGTGCAGGCAGACGAGCCGCAAAAAGCAACATTGCCGACAGAAGGAAGGCCACTGCGTTCATCTCAAACAAAAAAGTGAAACTCGCAAAGCCCAAAAAGAACGCAGCGAGGAGCGGGCTCGCCACATTCTCTAGCTCAAAGGCGATCCGACTATAGGAAAGGGCTTTCGTGTATTGCGCCTCGTCGGTCAACACATCAGGCACACTCGCCTGGAAGAGGGGGTTGAAAGCACCTTCAGCCGCGGCAATCACCGCAACAAGTATATAGACCTGCCATGTTGCATCGATAAATGGATAGAGCGCGATCAGTGCCGCTCTAAAGAGATCGAGAGATCCCAACAACACCCGACGGGGCAACCGATTGGCGTAGGCACCTGCAATGGGCGCGACGAAGACCTTCACCAACATTTTCAGACCCAGAGCACCTCCCAGAGTGAGGCCTGCCTGTGCCGGATCCAGCTCATAGACCAAAAGCGCCAACGCCACAGTCGTCAGCCCCATCCCCACCAAAGCGAGAGCTTGGGCTGCAAAAAGCCGCCGAAAAGTGGGGTTTCTTAAAGGGGATGGCGCAGACATGTCTCTTAGATACCTGATCCAGCCAGCAGAACCCAGAAACTCCGCCCTTTCTTGCGGCTCACAACCGTCACAGCGCTTGCGAGGGTCCTTGAATTGCCTATAGTGCGCGAAAATCACCACCCTCAAGGCTGGGCCCACAAGCGGTATTTATCATGAGCGACATCAACAAGGTCGTACTCGCCTATTCTGGCGGCCTCGACACCTCAATCATCCTGAAATGGCTTCAAGACGTCTATCAGTGCGAGGTCGTAACCTTCACCGCAGACCTTGGTCAGGGCGAAGAGCTAGAGCCTGCCCGGAAAAAGGCAGAAATGCTGGGCATCAAGGAAATCTACATTGAGGATCTGCGCGAAGAATTTGTGCGCGATTATGTCTTCCCTATGTTCCGCGCCAACGCCCTCTACGAAGGTGTTTACCTGCTCGGCACCTCGATTGCCCGGCCCCTGATTTCAAAACGCCAAATCGAAATTGCCGCAGAAACAGGGGCTGATGCGGTCTGCCACGGAGCGACTGGCAAGGGCAACGACCAGGTGCGGTTTGAACTTGGCTACTATGCCCTGAACCCTGAGATCAAAGTCATCTCACCCTGGCGGGAATGGGATCTCAATTCCCGCACGAAGCTGATTGACTATGCTGAGAAGCATCAGATCCCGATCGCCAAGGACAAGCGCGGCGAAGCGCCCTTCTCTGTGGACGCGAACCTTCTGCACATTTCTGCGGAGGGCAAAGTGCTCGAAGACCCAGCTGAAGAAGCGCCGGAATATATTTACAGCCGTTCAGTGTCACCGGAAGAGGCCCCAGACAAGCCGACCTATATCGAGGTCGGGTTTGAAAAGGGCGACGCTGTCTCTATCGATGGTGTCCCCATGAGCCCGGCAACGCTGCTGACCAAACTCAATGAATATGGCGGAGCCAACGGCATCGGCCGTCTTGACCTTGTTGAGAACCGGTTTGTCGGCATGAAATCCCGCGGCGTCTACGAAACCCCTGGTGGCACGATTTTGCTCTCTGCACACAGGGGCATCGAATCGCTGACCCTCGACCGAGGTGCCGCCCACCTCAAAGACGAGCTGATGCCGCGCTACGCTGAGCTTCTTTACAATGGCTTCTGGTGGAGCCCTGAGCGGGAAATGCTGCAAGCCCTGATCGACAAGTCTCAGGAATGCGTAACCGGCTCCGTACGGCTGAAACTCTATAAGGGATCGGCAACCGTTGTCGGCCGGTCTTCCCCCTATTCCCTGTACTCCGAAGAACATGTGACATTCGAAGAGGACACGGTCTACGACCAGCGCGACGCGCAAGGCTTTATTAAGCTGAACGCTCTACGCCTGCGTCTCCTCCAAGCCCGTAACAACCGGATCAAATAATGCGTATCGACGAAATTCCCATTGGCGTTAATCCCCCCTACGACCTTAACGTCATCATCGAAGTTCCTCACGGCGGCCATCCTGTAAAGTATGAGCTCGACAAGGCGTCCGGTACGCTCTTCGTAGACCGCTTCATGCACACCGCGATGAACTATCCGTGCAATTACGGCTTCGTACCTCACACGCTGTCAGATGACGGCGATCCGGTAGACGTCCTTGTCGTAAGCCGTATTCCTGTCGTGCCTGGCGCTGTTATTCGCTCGCGCCCCATCGGCGTTCTGTTGATGGAAGATGAGGCGGGCCAGGACGAAAAAATTCTGGCCGTCCCCGTCGACGCGCTGAACCCCTATTACAAGGAAGTCTCATCTTACAGGGACATGCCAAAAATTCTGCTCGACCGCATTGCCCACTTCTTCGATCACTACAAGGATCTGGAAGAAGGAAAATGGGTGAAGGTCGACCGCTGGGGCTCTGCAGAAGAAGCCGTCGACCTGATCCGCAAAGGCATCGAAGCTGCGAAGAAGTAAAACGCTCAGCGTCCAAATTCAAAGCCGGTCTTTCTCAGACCGGCTTTTTTGTTGGCGAACAGACCATTCACATCAGGCCAAAAGAACCGCTTCGCTAACCATCAGCCGACAGTGCCAGAATACGGCTGATCTCAGTCAGTGAGCGACTGCTTTCCCGGCGCCAATCGTTAAACGCCTCTTGAGTTGCAGCGAGGGCTTTTTTGGATGTGGGGGCCTTATCGACAACCCCAGCCGCCTTCAGCGCAGCAACAACTGAGGGGGACATGACCCAACTATCAACACCCGCAAATCTCAAAAAGAACTGAGCAGATCCCCCAGATAGGCGGCTTGCGCGCGTCTTTAGAACGCTAAGAAGGTCGATATAGTTTTCGGGTTTGGAGTTGGCAAAGAAGGCACCAGCACTGCCATGTTCCTTGGCGATCTCCGTGATAAAGCGCGCATTCTCAATGGTTGCCTTGATCTTTGCACCATTTCGAACGATCCGTGTATCCGAAACAAGCCGTCCCATTTCTTCATCTGCAAAAAAGGCAACGCGCGGCGGGTCAAACTCTTCAAAGGCTTCTTCAAACCCAGACCACTTGCTCTCAATCACCTTCCAGGAAAAGCCCGCCTGGAAGACGGCCTTGGTCATGCCCGCAAGCCACCGATCATCAGGGATCCTTTTAAGGGCGGCTTTGGATTTTGGTTTTGCAAGCTGCGAGGCAACACCCTCTTCGCCTCCATGTCGCTTGCACGCCCGCCCATAGATGACATCAAACGATTGCATACCAGTCTCCGTCAATACTGGACCCAGGTTATGCCAGATTATGCCAGATTATGGGAGGGACCAACCGGGTTCCTCACCCACCACATGCCCGGCAATTTCTTGCACCAGGTCTCCGGCCGTCGAAGAGTTTGTCAGGATAACAATGCCCGCACGCCGGGTTGGGTCCACCACCATCAGAGATTGAAACCCCGGATTGGAGCCCCACTGCCACGCCGTGCGCCCCATCCGGCCATCGCGCGTGCCCAATCCCAAACCCCATCCAATGCCGTTACCAATGACCACCGGCTTATGGATCAGATCATCACGCAAGGTGGTGCCAATCACCTTACCCGCCAACAATCCCTCAACGAACAGGCCCATATCATGCGCGCTGGCGCGAAGTGACGATGCAGGATTGATCGCATCCCCCGCCTTCGCTGGCACAGGCATGTTGCGGTCCATGAAGAAAAGGCTGGCTGTGAAGACAAGCCCAATCGCCACCGCGACAGCGACAGGGTTGGTCTGCTGTCCGCCTCGGGACAAAGTGCCATCTGCTGGCCCCAGAAACCCGAGAAAGGCAAACGCCAGAACCAACACCAGAGAACCCAGGAAAAGAACCATCAGATAGAAAGAGGCGTAGCCCAGAATGAAGATCAATCCCCAACCGCCGAGCAAGAACCATATCAACCCGACCGTCCCCAACACGGAAAGGACGGTGGCGGGGGCAAAATCGACGGACTCCAGCTTCAACCGATTGAACCCAAACCTCACAGCCAAGGCGGTGACGGCGAAGGTAAGGGTAAGCAGCACGACAAGCGGCACAAAGAATGCCAGCAGCGTTTGGTAGATGGGCGCAAATCCCCGCGCAACCGTCGGCACCAGCGGCTCAGCCAATCCAAACCCTGATGACGCCATGCCCAAAGGACCAAGCACCCGAGCCCGCATCAATGCGCCAAAAGACTTCTCGTCTACCACCGACATCACGTGACCCATATACATGAAGCCCACCCCTGAATAGGAGAAGCGCTCCCCCGGCATTGTCCAGCTTTCATCGCTGCAACAACGGATAAAGTTGGTGAGGCCTGAAGTATGGGTCAGCACCTGGCGAAGTGTGATCAATGCATGATCATCTCCATCACCAAGCCAGGGCTCTGAAAGCCTGGCGCCCAATGGAGCATCGAGATCGAGCTTCCCTTCGCGCACAAGACCAAGAGCGCCGACGGCAGCCACAGGCTTGCCAAGCGAGGCCGCTTCAAAAAGCGTATTGGAGGTGACAGGAATATCGCCCAGAATATCCGAAGTGCCATAGCCTTGCTCAAAGACAATCCGGCCATCGGCGATGACAGCGATAGAGAGCCCACGAACATCTTCTTCGGACATTCGACGCGGCAAATAGAGAGAGAGCGCCCGAGCCATTTCTGCAGGTGGCCAACTGAGCATACCGCCTTGCTCGGCCGACGCGCGCACCTCCGTCAAGGAGACAAGACAGGAGACCATCATCGTCAAGACTGTCAGCAGCAGCTTTGTCTGATGCACGGAAGACCCCTTATGGCTTCAATCGAGCGGCATGCGCGGTATCTGGAAATTCAGCCGAAGCGCGTCGATCTGAGAAATCACGTCCGGCGCAAGAGGACCCTTCGCGGCACCTGCAACAAGCGAGTCCAGCTCAGCGCGATTTTTCACACCCAGAATAACAGTGTCGACACCCTCCATCGCAAGTGCATACCGATGTGCAAGGACTGCAGGGTCTTCTCCCAGCTCAGCGGCAAGCGCCCTATAGGGTGCCGCCCTTTTGAAATCCGACTTTTCTTCCGGCGCTGCCTCGCGGTCGAGCGCTCCCGTGAGGGCGCCGGCCTGTACCGCGCGAATTCCCAAAACGCCAACGCCATTGTTCACAGCTGTTCGCACAATGTTTCGAGGTTCAGGGGGTTCTTCATAACGCTTCATATTGCCCGCGCTATCCATCAGGTTGGTGACAGCCTGCACCACGGCCGGACGCAGATCGGCGCGCATGGCATCCATGATGCACTTTGGAAGCCCTGTTCCCGTGATCCCCCAATCACCGATCAGACCTTTTTCTTTCAGCTTTTCGAAGGCGGGAACGACCTCCCCCTCGTAAAGCGACCAATTGGTTGCAAACCGAGACTGCATCTCTGTATCGCGCACATAGGTATAATCATCAGGGCAGATATTTGAATGCAGGAAGAAGAGATCAACCTTCTCGATCTTCATTGTTTCCAATGAACGAAGAAGGGACCGTTCCATCTTTGGGTAGACATCCTCTGCAGGGGGAGAGCCCAAAAAACACTTAGTGGTAAAACGTGTGCCCGCTGGAGCGCGCCCGTCAAAGGCTTCGCCGAACACCGCTTCGGCTTCACCGCGCCCATAAAGAGGAGCGGCATCATAGAGCGTGATGCCTGCATCCGCGGCGGCACGAACCGTTGCAACAGCTTCTTCCCGGGATGTTTCCCCCCACACCTGACCAAGGCCGCCGCCGCCCAATGTCAAGGCGCTGACGGGCCAGAGAGATCCTAGTGTGCGGGTTTCCATACGCGTTCCTTTGTTAGAGATCGGCCGGGGGTGTAATGCCGTTTTGCATGCAGGCAGCCACCACAGTGTTACGAATTAGACATGCCACCGTCATGAGCCCCACACCGCCTGGGACGGGGGTAATCGCTGCAGCGCGCGACAGGGCGGCTTGATAGTCCACATCGCCGACAAGACGGGTTTTGCCTTCGCCCTTGTCAGGGGCAGGCACCCGGTTAATGCCCACGTCAATAACGACAGCCCCTTCCTTGATCCAGCTTCCCTCAACCATTTTGGGACGCCCCACAGCTGCAACCAATAGGTCAGCTTGAGACACGATCTCTGCTAAATTTTTGGTTCGCGAGTGCGCAATCGTTACCGTACAGTTTTCATTGAGAAGCAATTGCGCGACCGGCTTGCCGACAAGGTTTGAGCGCCCCAGAACAACAGCGTGCTTGCCCGAAAGCCCCCCCTCAACACTTGCGCGCGCCATAATAAGACACCCAAGAGGCGTGCAGGAGACGAGCCCCGGAAGACCTGATGACAGCCGACCCGCATTCAGGGGGTGAAGGCCATCCACATCTTTCGCCGGATCAATCGTGTCGATCACAGTCTGTTGTGAGATCTGGTCGGGAACCGGAAACTGCACCAGCACGCCGTGCACATCTTCATCTGCATTCAGCGCGCGGACCCGGTCGAGCACTTCTTCTTCCGTTGCATCGGCTGGAAGTCTGAATTCAATGGAATGCATGCCCGCTTCTCGCGTCGCGATGCCTTTGTTGCGCACATAGACTTCAGAAGCAGGGTCTTCCCCGACCAGAACAACCGCAAGACCCGGTGTAATACCGTGTTCGCGCTGCAACCACGCAACATGGCCCGCGACCTTCTCGCGCAGCTGGGAGGAAAAAACCTTGCCGTCAATTCGTGTCGCGTCTGTCATCTGTTCCAAATATCCATGCGAGTATCATCCACCAAGCCAACGGAACCACGCCGTTAGAAACGCCGTCTGGTTTCCAGGTCAGCTGCTCAGAGCCCTGCGCGCACCGTGCCGAACAACTCCAGAACCAGGTTTTGGAGGAAAATCAGCCCCAGAATGAGAACAACCGGCGACACATCGACACCGCCCAGATCAGGCATAATGCGTCGGATGGGCCGCAGCGCTGGCTCTGTCAATCGATGAAGAATGTCGACCACCGTGTAAACGAAGCGATTCTGCGGATTGACGACATTGAACGCGATCAACCAGCTGAAGATCGCACTGGCCACAACAACGTAAATATAGAGATTGATGACCTGATAAATCAGAATAAGAAGAGACTGCATAGAAAACCACCGCCGTTCAATTTCGCATATACCGCTAAGTTAGCCACTTTCTACCACGATTTTCCCCTGCGCATAGCCGTTCATGGACCAAGCCGAGCACCTTGTCCCGCCACGCATTTTGTCACACAGTAGGAGATGGGGATAAGGCCAGATTCCGGCCTGATTGGGGGAAAACAAGTGACAAACTTGGAAATAGTGCTGCTCGTTCTACTGATAGTGAGCCTTGGGCTTGCAGGCTGGGCCTTGAAATATGGGCTCAAAGAACGCCGTCGACGCAAAGGACGGCCTCTTTTTGATGGCAGCGCTCTGCCGGAGGTCAACCCTCAAGATATCGATGAGATATTCACCGAGAACGAAACAGGGACTGCCCTGACAGCCGAAGCTGTCCTCCTCGGTGAACAGGGATCACAAGCCTCAACCACACTGGATGAAGTTTGGGTTCTCGCGGCACTGGCCAAAAAATCCCGGACGATATTTGAGTTTGGCACTTGCACAGGGCGCACCACCTACCTTCTTGCGCGCAACGCACCAGACGATGCCCGTGTGGGCACCATCACGTTGACGCCTGAAACGATGGACTCCTATCACGCAGACGATAGCGATCCTGACAACGCGCGCTGGACCCAGATTGCCAAAGACGAAAGCATGTTCACCAGTTTCCACTATTCGGGAACACCGGTTGAGGGAAAGGTTGAACAAATATTCGGCGACAGCAAAGAGTTCGACGAGACAAAGTGGGCAGGCACCTGTGACCTCACCTTTATCGATGGCTCGCACGCCTACTCATATGTGAAAAGCGACACCGAGAAAGCCATACGGATGACCAAAAAAGGCGGTTTGGTTTTCTGGCACGACTATTCACCGCCCTGTGTCGGTGTCTGGAAATATCTCAACGAGTTGGGCCAGTCCCTGCCTATCAAACACATCAAAGGAACCCGCCTCGCCGTGCTGCGCGTTTCCTGATCGAAACCATACGCCTCACAAGATCCCAACCGGCGTCGCGTCCCCCGCCGCCTCAATAGCTGCACGCTGGACAGATGCCGCGATCATGTTCGCAAGGTCGAGATCAGCAACCGCCCTGGAGACTGTGAGCCCACCAATCAATGTCGCCAACATCGCCCACGCCCGTGCATGACGATTGTCCGGCTCGTGAAGATCCACTGACTTTTCAAGCCCGTCAGCGATCAGATCTGCAATAACCCGCATCTTTTTTTCATAGGTCAGGTGCACTCCTATCTCTGACCTCGCCACCTCAGGCGACAGCGTCGTCATGGCGCAGCCGCTTTCCAAATCGTTCCGGTGGTCAAGGCCCAGATAGTAGGCCGCGAAAGCGATGACCCACTGCGACCCATGCTCGGTCCGAAAGACAGGAATGGCATCAATCACCTCATCCAGCCCTTGCTCAAGGGCTGCGGTGAAGGCGCCGTCTTTGGAACCAAAATGGGCATAAAAGGCCCCCGAAGTGACCCCTGCTGCTTGCGCAATACCGTCAACACCGATCCCAGCATAACCATTGCGGCGAAAACTTCGCCCCGCCGCCTGAAGCATTTTTTGGCGCGTTTTCTCTCTTTTTGACAGCTTTTCAGTCATCCCAGTCTCCAAAATATATCGATCGATATTTTTCTTCTTGAAATATAACGACCCCTACATAAATAGCAATTATAGCGTTCGTTATATTCTAGAACTTGATGGGCAACTGACGGAGCCTCGCGCCTGTCTGTCGCCTCTCACCCAACAGATAGAAATGGAACTGATAATGATTAGAAATTCCCTCTACGGACTGATCGCCGTTGCAGCGATTTTGATCACAAGCGCAACACATACTCAGGCGGCAGAAGATGTATGTCTTCCTATTGGGGGAGTCGCCATCCCCAATTTCTTCAGCGAAGGGGAAGGCCGGCCATTGATCATTTCCGCCTCATTGACCGGAAGCGTCAGCAATGCGGCAGGAAAGATTCTGGCCCAGCGAGAAACGCCCACCGGCCTCGAAATGGATATGGAGCACTATTTCGGCAGAGGTGACGGGGGCGCATTCCTTACGAAAGACCTGGGCATCCTGACGGCTGTGCCGGGAAAGCCAGGTCGTTACATGATCGAAATAACCTATGAAATCCAGAAGGACGTCACCCGCGGT
This sequence comes from Alphaproteobacteria bacterium, assembly GCA_021775935.1. Taxonomy (GTDB): domain Bacteria; phylum Pseudomonadota; class Alphaproteobacteria; order Parvibaculales; family Parvibaculaceae; genus Mf105b01. The sequence goes on along the minus strand of JAJFGY010000102.1, from coordinate 11,789 downwards.
ACGCTGGAAGGATATACCGGTCAGTTCAACTCTTATGGGCTGGTTGATCTTCGAGACCCGGAGAACCTTGTCGGCCTTGTTCGCTACCACGGTGAAATCTGCAAATAACCCCTATCGGCGCCGATTGTCCGCAGCAGTTGGCGCCGACACACCCAGTGTTTTGTTCGTTCAAGAAGCCCCTCGTTAGATGTCTCCCGCGCAGTAAGCTGAACCAAACCAGCGCCATCGTGCTAGGGTTCGCTCAATTCAGAACCCGCCGCCAAGGTCCACAACCTCGCAAGGCGGCAGAAATTGCTAACGGGAGAATAAAATGACCAAAGGCCTACAAATGCTGTCGAAAATCAGCAAAGCAGGAGAGCTTGAACTCTTGCTTGCGGACGTCGATGTGCCCACACCTGCCAAAGACCAGGTGGTGATCCGCATCGAAGCCGCCCCCATCAACCCATCAGACATGGGTCCCATGTTCGGTCCTGCCGCCGTAACAGACGGCAAAGCCGGGACGATTGGTGGGCACCCTGCCTTCACAGCCCCTGTACCGGAAAAGCGCCTCGGCATGGTGCGCTCGCGCCTGGACATGACAGTGCCCGTTGGCAATGAAGGTGCTGGCACCGTCATCGCGGCTGGTGACGATGCCGCTGCTCAGGCATTGATGGGCAAGGTTGTCTCAGCAACCTCCGGTGCTTCTTACGCACAATATGTGTGCGTCCCCGCAGCTGCCTGTCTCGTTCACAATGATGGCACAACGGCAAAGGAAGCCGCCTCCAGCTTCGTCAATCCGCTAACAGCACTCGGCATGGTCGAGACAATGAAGCTGGAAGGCCACAAGGCTCTGGTTCATACAGCCGCCGCCTCAAACCTCGGTCAGATGCTGAACAAGATCTGCCTCGCAGACGGCGTTGACCTGGTCAACATCGTGCGTAAGCAGGAACAGGCTGATCTGCTGAAGTCCCTCGGCGCAAAATACGTCTGCGACTCGTCTAAAGAGAGCTTCCTCAACGATCTGACCGATGCCCTTGAAGCAACAGGCGCAACGATCGCTTTTGATGCCACAGGCGGCGGATATCTTGCCGACAACATTTTGGCCTCGATGGAACGCGCGGCCAGCAGAGACGCAAGTGGGCTCAACACCTACGGCTCTTCAACCATGAAGCAGGTCTATCTCTATGGTGGCCTTGATCTCTCTCCAACAACACTGAACCGCGGCTATGGCATGTCATGGAGCGTTGGTGGGTGGCTGCTTCCTCTGTTCCTTGGTCGTGTGGGTCCAGCAAAAACCGCTGAGCTGCAAAAGCGGGTCGCAGACGAAATCAAGACGACATTTGCCAGCGCCTATACCGCTGAATTGTCCCTTGAAGATGCTGTTTCTCCAGGCAATGTCCTAACCTATGTGGCCAAGAAGACTGGTGAGAAATATCTGATTAATCCCACCAAGTAGCACGGATTGAGCAGACCCAGTTCGTTTAAACCACCCGTCGGTGATCTCAGATCGCCGGCGGGTTTTCTTTGCAGACCTCTGAGACGACATCAGCAATATCTGCATTGGGCATCTACGCCAACTCACGCGCCACATCTCTGATCGCGCCGGTGCTGGAACAAAACACAATCAGCGTTTTCATGCAGCTTACGCCGCCGGAGAAACCGCCCGACGGTAGAGGTGCCACGTCGTATGCCCCAAGACGGGCAAAACCACGAGAAGCCCCAAAAAGAAAGGGACGCAGGCAACGAGCACAGTAAGCGTTACGATCACGCCCCAGCCAAGCATCACACCCGGGCTTGCAACGACCGCTTTCACACTCGTGATCATCGCCGTCACCACGTCCAAACTGCGGTCCATCAAAAGCGGCATAGAAAAAACAGTGATGGAAAATAGGATCAGCGCCAATGCAGCCCCAACAACATGGCCTATTCCTAAGAATATCCACCCTTGTTCAGTCGTGAGGAGAACGGTGAGAAATTCCTGCAGACTTGCAAAAGAGACAAGCCCCAGACAGAGCGCAATGAGAAGCCGGACCTGATACATCCAGACCCAAAAGACAAAGAGCATGACAAAAGCCATCCAGGAAAGCTCCCGACGGCGTTGCGCCCACATGGTTGAGATTACATCAGACCAGCGGGGAACATCGCCTCTCTCCAACGCGCGGCTAACCTCATAAATCCCGGCAGCGGCAAACGGCCCCACCAGAGGAAACCCGATGGCAAAGGGGTATGCCATCCAGGGCGTGTCGGATGCAAAGAGGCTGAGCACGATGATCACTCCGATGAGCGCAAAGACAGCGCCAAGCATCAACCCAATCAGGGGAGCGCGCCCAAAGTCAGAAAGTCCCAATTGAAGGCACTCGCGTACATCTCGCACGGTGAGCGGATTTACTTCCGGCATCAAAGGCGCGGGTTTTTTCGCCAACATCTCGCTCATTTTCACCTCCCCAGTTGGGTGAGCCATCTCCGTAAGGATGCCAAATCCCACCTTCGCAGGCTAGCGATTGGGCAAACAACCAGCGACAATGGGAAGGCTCTCACAATTGCTGCAAGGATGCATTGTGGGAGATCAATTCACAGGAGAGGTAGAAAAAGATGACCCTGGAGGAAGCACAACAAAAATACCCCGGAGCGACCACTTTCACCTTTGGCGACAGTGCACACCTCTGCACGCGTCTACTGGATCTCGTAAAAGCGGGACAAAAGAGAGCTACCAGCATGGCTCTGCGGGAGGTAACCCATGAGGGCAGCCCCATGCCCGTGGTCGGCCGTCGTGACATCTCCCTTGCGTGGGAGGGAACACCCTCCCTGGTGATCGAAACAACAGAAGTCACCATTCATCGCTTCTGCGACGTAGAGGAAAATTACGCACTAGCTGAAGGAGAAAACAACACCCTTGAGGGCTGGCGAAACGACCATCAAGCCTATTTCGAGCGCAATGGTGGCTTCGATCCGGAGATGGAGCTGGTCTGCGAACGGTTTACGCTGATTGAGGTTTTTTGACCGCCCAGATCAGAAGGGGACCGGAAGACATCCGGGTGATATCCGGGAATAAACATTGGGGCTGCGTTACGCAGCCGCCCCAAAATTCTTGTGGGACACACCAGGCGATCATGGTTTGACGTTCCTGGCGAGGGTATCAGCTCAAACTATTCGATAGAGACAACAGTTGCAGTGCCAGATGTGCCTGCATTTGTTGTGTAAGGACCGGACTGACCAACAGTCGGTTCTGCACTTTCGCCTTCGAATGTTGCGCAAACTTCCGCACCATCAGGGCCTGAACCACAAATTGTGTTTGTGGCTTCGTCAAACGTGTAGGGACCGGACTGGCCAGTTGCCAGGTTGGTCGAGGTGTTGGTTTCAGAATCAAAAGCAAAAGAAACCGCTTCTTCGCCCGTTTGCTCAAACTTGATCGTAATCACGTTCGCAAACGCACTCGTAGAAAACAGGATGGCAGCAACAAGCGCTACAATAAATCTTGGCATAAAATGCCTCCCAGTTCTTGTCTGTTATCGACCATGAAGCGCGCTCCATGATCACTCAATGAAGCGCCTTTATATCAAAATCATTCGTATAAAGACAGACAAGTACGCACTCTTGGTGGGCATATTTTTGCGCCCTATTCAGCTCCTGTTCATGTCCTCAATGCTGGTCCACAAAGGGCAAATTGAAGGCTATCGCGATGGCATCACCGCCATTTCATCAATGAGAAACTGGCAGAACGTCCCTGCAGTGCCTATCTTGGACGCAACAAAAACCAACGGGGAGTTTAACAGATGATCGATGTATATTTCTGGCCAACACCAAATGGTCGCAAGATCACCATCATGCTTGAAGAATGCGAGATGCCCTACACCATTGTGCCCGTGGACATTGGCGGGGGCGATCAGTTCAAGCCGGAATTTCTCCGCATATGCCCAAATAACCGCATGCCTGCCATTGTCGATAAGGACCCGCTGGGTGGTGGCGATCCGATCGCAATATTTGAATCAGGCGCGATCATGGAATATCTGGCGGAGAAATCTGGAAAATTCTTACCGCAAGACCCGGCTGGCAAATACGCAGTCCTACAATGGGTCCACTGGCAGATGGCAAATCTTGGCCCGATGATGGGAAACGCCAACCACTTCAAGAATTATGCAAAAACTATTGTGGATGATGAGAGCAAACTGGAATACGGCCAGCGTCGCTTCATTGGTGAGGTGGACCGTCTGGCGGGCGTGATGGATACCCAGCTTTCAATTCATCCCTATCTGGCAGGTGCTGACTATTCAATCGCCGACATGATCACCTGGCCATGGGCCATGTTCCTGCACCGGCTTGCGGCCGCAGACGGCGCTGACGGGAGCTGGGACGCCTATCCCAACGTCAAACGCTGGGTCGATGAAGTGGGTTCCAGAGAAGCTGTCAAACGCGGACAGGCCGCCGGAGGCGACCTGGGCAAGCAGGAGCTCACGAAGGAACAAGAGGAAGCACGGCGCAAGCTTCTCTTCAACCAGACAAATGAGTCTGTCCGCCAGGCCCGCGAGGCCGCTCTCAAAGGCTAAAGTCACCCCTGAGCAACTGAAATTGGAAGGCGCTGCAGCTTGGGTTGTGGCGCCTTTACTGTTCTTCTGTGTGAATTAGATCGTTCATTTAACGAAATTTTCAGGATGCCTGTAGACCATAAGGATAGGATGCCGCGCCTGAATTGATTTTGGATCCACCTCAGACGGTACCGGGAACACACAGATGGCCGATTTAGGAGCACTGAGCGTCGAGCCTGAAGAGCGGCTGGGACAAGAGCCTCAAGGCACCCCTGCAAAAGCAGGTGAGCCAGCGAAATCGTTACGGCCAACAAGGCCGCCAAGGCAAGTCCAGTCCATCACGCTTCCCAGTTCAGACCCCGCCATCAATACAAAGATCCAGAAGATGCTCCTGTCCGAAGTCGGACCGTGGGATTTAGCAGTGGGCGTTGGCTCAGATGGCTTCCTCATCTCATTTGACCAGGATGACCCGGCCCGAGCGACCGAAGCAAGCAAGCACATCGTTCAAAAAATCGACGCAGCGCTCGACAGTCCATGCCGATCGCAACTGATCGATATTCGCGCAAGAGACGGAGCGCTTCACCAGACAGTCCTGGCCACGCAGGGGAAGGCCCCCAAAAAGGCCCCGGCTGAGTGGGTGCCATTGGAAAGCACGTCATCCAAAGATAAAGAAGCGAACAGCTCACCCAAAGACACAGAGCCTGCCCTTGCCCAGGATGCATCACAACCTGCGAAATATGAGACCGGATATGCCCCAATGTGGAATATCCGCAATGAAGTACTCATGGGGTTTGCCGTTCTACCTATCATCCGGATGGATGAAGGGACAGACACATATGGCCACACAGTTTTAGGAACTTCACCAACACCATCGAACCTGCAAGCACTTGATACCGAAATGCTTCGAACACAGATCAACACCGCTGCAGAGCTTCTACCAAAAAACTTTACCTCCCTTTTGGTATCCCAAATCCACTTCGGCACACTCTCGTCTTCGGCTGGTCGCAAGGAGATCCTGGAGATAGCGCAGCAGATCCCGCCTCATATGAAGGGAATTTTGATGGCGTCAATTGTCGGCATTCCTGAGAGCACACCAGCATCAACGTTGGCCCAGCGGCTCTCCGGCCTGTCCAAATATTTTAGGGCTGTCTCCATCACAATCCCCAATTCCAGCTTTCCGGTTGCGGCCTGTGCGGCGACGGGCGCGACATCTGTTTCCTATAAAATCCCCGACGGCCCGATCAATGAACGCGTGCTTACGGAAGCTCGGAAGATTATCGCGGCGGCCAAATCTGCAAGAATGCTGACGGTGTTTGAAGAGGTCAGCGATCTCAAGCTGGCCGTGGCACTGAAGAAACTTGGTGCCGTCTTCATCACCGGCGAATGTCTCGGAGGCATTCACGAGGCACCGCAGAATATGAAGAAGCTAACGGTCGCAGACGTTCAAAGCGGGCCACTGGCACCTCTCAATCACCTGACCATTTGACGCGCCAAATTGTGCCGCCTTCATCATCGGCAACAAGCAAATGCCCTTCATGGGTGAGCGCAAGTCCTGCTGGCCGACCCCACACGCGCGCAGGTGTTTGCCCTTCTGTCCAAAAGCCCGCAACAAATGTCTCATATGAGCCTGTTGGCTTTCCGTCCTCAAAATGGACCCGCGCTATCTTGTAGCCCGTTGGCGTCGCCGCATTCCACGAGCCGTGAAGAGCGACAAATGCATCGCCGCGATAGTCTTCTGGAAACTGCGCACCATCATAGAAGACCAGGTCCAGCGCTGCCGAATGGGCGGCAAAAAGCACCTCCGGCGCGAGAGTGGCAGACACAAGATCTGGGCGAATATCCCCGAACTTGGGATCGGGATGAGCGCCCAGATAGGCATAGGGCCAGCCATAGAAACCCCCCTCCTGCACTTCCGTCAGATAGTCAGGCACAAGCCCATCGCCCATTCCATCGCGCTCATTGACCACCGTAAAGAGCCGGTCTGTTCCCGGGAGAAAGGCCAACCCAATAGGATTGCGCAAGCCAGCCGCGTAGAGCGTTTGTTCACCGCTCACCAGGTCAAAGCGTTGAATGGACGCGCGCGGCAGCGGCTCCTCATCCAAATTTCCTTCACTGCCAATTGAGACAAAGAGGTTTTTGCCATCTGGAGAAAACCGCAGCATGCGCGTCCAGTGCCCGCCGGCATCACCCAGAGCCCCGGCCCGCGTTATCGGACGTCGTCCTTCCGCTATGGCATTTTCAGTTGCCGCGCCCAACCACCAGACTGCACGCTCATCGGCAATATAGAGATCACCATCATGAACGGCGATCCCGGACGGTAGCCGGAAGTCACCGGCAAATCGCGTGACGCTCTCTGCCCGCCCATCTCCATCTTGATCAACCAGGCGAGTGACCTGGCCAACATTTGCCTCTGTCACAAACACCGCACCGTCTGCCGCCACAACCATGGCGCGCGGGTGCTGCAACCCCTCAGCAAACAGAGAGACCTCAAATCCATCGGGAACGCGGAGTTGTGCGCCCGCCGGGCGATCGATCACAACAGGCCGGTTGCCGACGGACGGTGTTGAATAGGGCTCTGGTAAATCTTCAAAACGAATGTCGTACGTCGTACCAATCGCCTCGTCTGCGCCCGCTGCGCGTGCGCCATCCGCGACGACAGATTGCGCGACAAGAAGAACGGCAAGCCCGCACACCTGCGCACGAACAGACCGCCAAGGAGTGCCGCACAGCATCCCAGACCACCAACCTGTTGTCTTGCACGCGGCATTGCTCATCCTATTCTCCCGTAAACTTTGGTGTTCGTTTTTCGAGAAAGGCCGAAACAGCCTCTTGTTGATCCTTAGACGTTGCCGCAAGAGCAAATTGATCACGGTCCATATAGGTCGTGGCGTGATTGAGAGCTTTGGCAGCCATGTCGATGGACTGCTTTGACATGCGAACGGCCACAGGTGGCAGAGCACCAAACCGCGCCGCCATATCGAGAGCCTCTCCACGAGCGGCACCCGCCGCCACAACCTTCTCAACCAGACCCCACTCAAGCGCCTCTTCTGCAGGCAGGCTTTCGCCCAGGATCGTGAACAGCTTTGCTTTCGCAGGCCCCATAAGGTTCACCAATCGCGGGTTGGAGTGCCAGCTCATATTCATACCAAGCGGAATTTCCGGTAAGCGAAAGTGAGCAGAGCGCCCGGCAATCCGCACATCACAGGCCGCAACCAACGCTGACCCGCCACCAATGCAAAACCCTTCAATCGCCGCGATTGTGACCTGCTCCAAGCGTTCCCAGGCTGCACACATGTTAGGACCGGTCTTCAACGCGTGGCGACGGTGCAAAAGTCCAGCTGGACGTTCTGCAAGAGCCGGGTCTTTAAGATCAGCACCGGCAGAAAATGCTTTTGCCGTGCCGGTCAGCACAATGGCCGAAATATCGAGATCATCTTCAAAACTATCGGCGACTGCCGTGAGTTCCTTCATCGCCGCGATCGAGAGGGCGTTCAGGCCATCACCGCGATCAAACGTCACCAGCGCGACGCGACCTTCTCGAGCGATGGTGGTGTACTCACCAAACTTTTGCGGCTTGTCCAGCATGTTCCTGCCTTTTTGCATCGACCTTTTCATGGTCGTTTGATCTGAGTGAGAATCTAGACGACGGCTTCATCGAAGACCAGAGGCGCTGCACCGCTCGGCAAGCCGACCCCCACAAAAAAGGGCCCCGGAAACCCGGAGCCCTTTTGTAAGTCAAACCTGCACCAGAAAGTGCAGCGCGGTAATTAGCTGCCGGTGCCACCAGCCGCCAAAGCGGCTTCTGCAGTATCGGGCATAATTTTGACGCCAGACTCACCGAAGATTGCGATCTGATTGTCTTTAACGCCAATCACAGCGTTGTAGCCTTCCCGGTCTGCACGGCTGATCGTCGTAAAGGACTTCCCAAGATCCGTGGAATAGGCAACCGCACCGTTCAAGCCTGCAAGAATGACCGAGCCATTCTCCAGCTCGACACTCCCGCCGAATGATTTGGTGACGCCCGTTTCAACCTTTGTCCACGTCACGCCACTATCAACTGTTCGGAAGACGTTTCCGCGCATTCCGTAAATCAATACTGAGCCGTCGCTGAGACCAATACCGCCCCAGAACGAACCTTCATAAGGTGTCTGGATACGCTCAAAAGTCGCACCCGCATCACCAGAGCGGTAGACCGTCCCAAACTCGGCAGCAACCCAAAGCGCACCATCCTTGGCGCGGAATGAATCGTTCAGGTGGAAATCATCCTCGCCGCCTTCAACAATCGGCCGCTGCGCCCAGGAAGCACCGCCGTCTTTCGTCTCAAGAACATAGCCAAAAGCACCCATGGCAAGACCATAAGAAGGTGTGTCAAAGAAGACATTCATCAGCGGTGTCTCAGCGTCGAAATCTTCGTAAATCTGAGCCCAGTTTTCGCCGCTATCTTCCGTCTTCAGGATGACAGCGTCATGACCGACGGCGTAGCCAACTTTCTCCGACGGAAAGTTCACCGATGTCAGTGTGACCTGAGTGGCGACGCAAGCGGCCTGTGTCCAGCTTGCGCCCTCGTCATCGGAATAGACGACATGGCCGAATTCTCCAACCGCAACCATGCGGCCGTTCGCCTTAGCGACATCAAGAAGCAGCTTATTATCGGCAAGGTCCGATGGTGTTGCTTTACTCTCAGCAGCTTCACAAGCTGCGGCACCGCCTTCTGCCTGTGCCAAACCGGCTGTGCCAACAACCAATGAAAGGCCCAACAGCGTCGCCGACGCGGACCGTAATGTCCGCGGACCAATCTGGCTCACGGTAGAAGTGATCTTATTTACGTTCATGACCTGTTACTCGCGTTTCCCCGCTAGACGCCTACATTTCGGGCGTTCGGGACTTTTGCCCCTTGTTACGACTGACCTTACCGGCGTCACACCGATAATGCCCCATCTGCCCGAAAAATGGCAAAAAATATGGGCTGGCCCAAACAAGAGCCAGCCCAGCTATCCTATAGGCTAACTCAGCGAACGCCAAGCTGGCGGATTGAGGACGGTGTATAGCGGTTAACGTCCAGCTCATCAGCGAAATAGTTCACTGGTGGCTCCTCATTTTGCATCGCGAGCGCCAAATATCGGCCCGCCTGAAGGTCATACACAACCTCTGCAGCTGAGCCGCACAGGGGCACATTATACCGCTGAATGGAGTGCAACTCCTGATAGCGCCACAGCTCTCCCCGGCCGTCATACATTTCAGACCCGGCAATCTGCCAATTGTCCTCATTAAGCATTTTGACCCGGCGGGCATACACATGGCGGGTATCTGCCCGCAAGGTGGCCTGGATCTGCCAGACCCGCTGCAATTCGTAGCGGATTTTGTCCTGGTTAAGGTGAAGCGGCTTGATGAAATCCGCGTAAGCGGCAGCTTCAGCATCATAGGCATTATAGGCAATAAATTTGGCGGATTTGCCCAGAACCGACCAATCATAGCGATCTGGTGCACCATTATAGCCATCGAAAGAATCCGACGTGCTCAACCCATCTGAGTTCGTACCCGGATTGTCATAGGCGATATTGGGCGCCCGTCGCACGCGGCGTGTGCCAGGGCTGTATTGCCACGCCTTACGCGGATCAAGCGCACGGTTCAGCGTTTCATGAACCAGGATGACACTCCCGGCCGCCCGCGCTGGAGCCACTGTATTGGCGATATAATAGATGGAGATATTGTCCAGTTCTTCAGCCGAGCCTTTGGTCGGATCAGACCATTGCAAGATCGCCTCATCCTGCACGGTCTGAAGGGTATATTCGCCAGACCGGGTCACAGCAGCTGCGGTAAACTGACGTGTCGCCTTGAACGACCGGAATCGCAGTGTGTGGTTCCAGATGATCTCAATCGCATTATTGGGGATCGGGAATGGGAAGCCCATAATCGCTTTGCTGACGCCCGTCCCGGCTGCGGCCAGCTCGCCGACCTCAGCGTTTCGTCGGGTGGCCTGATAGACAGAGTCCGGATAGGCACATGATCGGCGAGATTGATACACATTCATCTTGTAGGACGGGTATGCGCCCAGCAGCGCTTTATAGCCTTCCGAAAGATGATCTGCATATTGAGCGGCGTTGGCCTGCGTAATCGTGAACTTGATCGCATCACTGGCAAACGGGTTTTGGAGTTTGTCTCCTGGCGTGTACGTCACATTGCTCGGCACCGTCGGCAAGCCGCCAGTCCAGGCTGGAATGTCGCCACTACCAGCTTTTTCCGCGCCGACTGGCGTCAGATCACCGCCAAGCCGATTAACTTGGGGGCCCGGCACGCTCGCAAACGCGCTCGTCGCCAAAACGCTGGCGGCAACAAGCGTCACTATTCCTGTTGTCTTCTTCATGGTTCCCTCCACGAGGTTTAGGTCTCGTTGTCTTCACTGCAAAGGAAGCCATGTCCGGTCACGAAATACTGAACTCACGTGGCTGAACGTGGACATCCTCGCACCTTGTGACCAAAGGATACCGGAGACACCGCCCACCTGCGACGCAAAGCTCCGTATACGAACATCTATGTCAGTTAAAAACCCGCAGAAAACAGGGAAAGTCACACGTCCAAAATATTAATTTTTGGTAACCCCAAACAAAAACGGCCAGTCCCAAAGGAACTGGCCGCCTTGTAGTTTGTCTCGAAAAACGAGTTTAGCGAACGCCGAGCTGGCGGATTGAAGCAGGTGTAAAGTGACCTGTGTCAAGCTCATCAGCTGTATAGTTGGTTGGCGGCTCTTCGTTTTCCATGGTCAGAGCGAGGTAACGTCCTGCCTGCAAGTCATAGACAATTTCAGCTGCCTTGTTGCAGAGCGGCACATGATACCGCTGAACGCCGTGCTCTTCCTGAACGCGCCATAGCTCACCACGACCGTCATAGTTTTCTGACGCCGCAAGGGTCCAGCTATCTTCGTTCATGTGCATCACACGACGTGCATACACATGACGATTGCCAGGCTTGAGGTTAGCTTCAATGGTCCAAACACGACGCAGTTCGTAACGAAGAACGTCCTGGTTGAGGTGAAGCGGGTTGATAAAGTCAGAATACGGAACATTGAAAGAATCGTATGAATTCTCTGCAATGTATTTCGCAGTCTTACCAACAACAGTCCAGTCATAACGGTCTGGCGCGCCATTGTAGCCATCGAACGAATCCGATGTGCTCAAGCCGTCAGAGTTGGTGCCTGGATTGTCATAAGAGATGTTTGGCGCACGACGCACGCGACGTGTACCTGGGCTGTACTGCCATGCTTTCCGAGGATCGATAGAACGGTCCAGG
>JAJFGY010000101.1 GCA_021775935.1 Alphaproteobacteria bacterium | reverse complement strand
AGCCCCTTAAGGTTGCACACGGCTGTTAGACACATGAGGCATTCACTTAATGCCAGCGTCTAAACTTGCAGAGGACCCTGAGTAAACCCAGGGTCATGCCCCAGTCCTTATCGTCGATTTCGGGCGTCAGCGTTTAGGTTTAATCAGTTTCCAGTAACCGGTAACTGCCTACTGCCTGGCGCGAAAGTTGGCGGAACCTACCGTCGCCCCCCGGGGGCGTCAACCCCGTCTATTAAGAAAATGGAAGATTTTGTGCGGTTTTTCGCCTCTCCCAACCCCACACTCGGATTCAGTGCTCACAGTGTCGCCAGAAGAGCCAAATTTCGGTTCAAAAACCCAGTGGTTCGGCTCATTTTTTGCCCAAACGCTGGGGCTTCTGACGACTCGGTTCAGTCCTGAGCGATGCCCCCTTGTCCGAGGATTCGCTGGCCAGGATATCGCCCTTCAACAATCACACCCTCATCGACAACAACCCTGCCCCCCACAACGACGTGGGTAAGCCCCACAGGTGGGACAAATGGATCTCCATATGTCGCTGTCTCCTGTATGTCCCCCGCAGAAAAAACAGCCAGATCCGCATCCGCGCCGACCTGTACCCGTCCTTTGCGGGCAAATTGCGAGGCAACACCCTCCATCCATCGGGCCGGATAGAGGGTAATCCGGGCAAGCCCTTCAGACAGCGACATCAGCTCTCGTTCTCGCACATAGTGCCCAAGGAACCGGGAGAAGGTCCCGGCGCCATTGGGGTTTGCCAAGATGTCCCTGTCGAGCGCCGGTGTAACATCAGTTGAGACAATCATGCCGGGCCAAGCCAGGGCCGCTTCAATCCAGCCCTCCTTGACATAATGGTGATTGACCATGCCCGTAGGTTGTTCAGCGCGGTATTTTTCCCAGGTTTCCTGGGTCAGCCACTCACCCGTCGCTGTCCACTGGACATCTGTGTAGTCAATATCGAATATCTTCTGCCAATCACGGCTAAAGACAGCAGCAGATATACTGGTACCGCCTGCAGCATAGGAGAGTGTTTCTGTCGTAATGCGGGCACCTCGAGCGTTCGCGGCATCGATGAGCGCCAGCCATTCAGGGACCGCGTGCATAGCGCTGTGGGTAATATGGCTGATGAGCAGCGGCGCGCCGGTCTCCTCGGCCAACGCAATGACCTCCACCAACCCCGCAGGGTCACCCGCATATCCGCGTCTCACATGGACAAAAACGGGCACCTTCCGCGCTCCAGCGACTTCAAAGATCATGCGCAGCTCCGCCTCGCTCACCGCGCTGCTCATATAATCCAGCAGAACACCAATCCCGAGCCCGCCTTCATCAAGCCCTTGCCGCAGCAAATCCTTCATTTCCGCTATCTGAGCCGGCGACGCTTCTTGCACAAAGGCCAGACCTGCCTTCATCATTAAGCTTCCCGTAAAGAGGTAGGGTGTATCTCGCCCTTCGATCACCTTCGCACGAACGGCGAAATGCGCCACAGATGCACCGAAATTGAGCGGCGTACCGCCAGCATAATGATCGCCATAGGCTGTGACGGGAAAAGCGCCCGCCTCAAGGTCGAGCTGGGTCGTTACCCCGTCCAACACCTGAATGGCCGCGCCAAGACGCGACGGTGAGTGGGTATGAATATCGATGAAGCCTGGGGCGACCACCTTGCCCGAGGCATCAAGTTCCTGATCGCCATCGAGCGCAGTTTCTGAAATAGCCACGATGGATCCGTCCCGAATCCCGACATGTCGCACACCATCAAGGCCGCTTTCGGGATCAATAACTCGACCATTCGAGATCACCAGATCATAGGGCTCTGCTTGTGCGAGGCCCGTGACCCCGCCAAACGCAATCAGGAACAGGCCCAAAACGGCCAGAATCTCCTTCATAATCTCTCCCCCGCTCCACAAACGCTTGAATCTGTCTATTTTACACTTATATTCGCATAAATGAATATAAGGAAACGGCAATGCCAAACCGCAAAACATTAAAAGCGCAACAGCCGGACGTCAGAAGCCTGTTCCACGCGCCGACAAGCACCATCACCCACATTGTCTCTGATCCGGCAACAAAGCGAGCAGCAATCATCGACCCCGTTCTGGATTTTGACCAGGCCTCTGCACGCACCCGGACGACGTTCGCAGATCAGATAATTGGCCACATCGTCGCAGATCAACTCAAAGTGGATTGGATACTAGAGACTCATATCCACGCAGATCACCTCTCTAGTGCTCACTATCTCAAAGAACGTCTTGGCGGCCCAATAGCAGTTGGAACCAATATCTCGCAGGTCCAACGAACATTTGCACCACTATTCAACTTGTCATCGCACTGCAACTTGGACGGCAAGCCGTTTGACCACCTGTTCGCGGACGGTGAGAAATTCAAAATAGGGAACCTGGAAAGCAGTGTGCTGGCCACGCCCGGCCATACACCCGCTTGTGTCTCATACCTTTGCAACGACGCAGTCTTCGTGGGCGATACACTCTTCCGACCCGACTACGGGACCGCCCGTTGCGATTTCCCGGGCGGCGACGCGGGAACACTGTACGACTCAATAGAAAAACTGCTGAGCTTGCCCAATGAGACGCGCGTGTTTTTGTGCCACGACTATCCCTCGCCTGGACGCGCTCCCTGCTGCGCCACGACGGTGGGTGAGGAGAAACTCACGAACGCGCACATCGCAGGCCTCTCGCGCCAGGATTTCATCAAGCTGCGCGGTGAGAGAGACCAAAACCTGTCCGTCCCTCAGCTCATCCTTCCGTCAATCCAGGTAAATATGAATGCTGGCGAGATACCTGTTCCGGAAGGGAATGGCATTAGCTATCTGAAAATTCCGCTCAATCAATTATGAGTGGATCCGTTTTGTCCTGGTGTTGACCGCCAAGCGCATCCAAACCGGTCGCCATAGAGCCGCCTTAAGCCAACATTCGTGCACACGACCTCCACACTGCGCCCAAGAGATGCTTCCGACTGATCAAGGAAAAGCTCAAGCAATTCGTAACACACCACGATCTCCGCAACATTTCGGTTGTAGTAAGCCTCAGCACTTCCTGGGCAATTATTGAAGAAAAGTCGAATAGGTTGCTGCCAGGGAAACAGCTCAGTTGCCCGCGCAGCTACCTCTTGCACCATGCCAGAGGAGATCAACCAGCCGCGCACCAGTTCATGTCGCGGATCGCGCGTTTGCGCATACTCAACGACGATACCGTTAAAGGGCACCAGGGAGTCCTTGTTGCGACCAAAAGTGTCTAGCAACCAGAGGTTAGCGTCAAAGGCTTGCGCATAGGCTTGCGCGCAATCAAACCCCCGCTCTGCCGGCAGCATCTTCGTATCAAACAAGAAAGAGAGTTCGTCCGGGTTCGACCCAAACAGCAGACAATTTACGTTGTAGAACCGTTGGATCGCCAACGAATGGCTGTCCCAAAATGCATGTGCGCTTGTGTCAGACGCTTTTTCCTCATCCTCCCACTCAGAAAGCCATTCGCTCGACACCATCAGCAGCTTGTTGATCGCAGCCAGATCAACATCTGCATTATGTCGAACAATCATCATTGTTGTCGCAATCTGATCAGCTGCATCTTCTTCTTGGCCAAAGACAGGGATCGGAAATTGATGGATCAGCGCATGCCCGATTTCATGCAGAAGCGTGAACTCAACATTGGCAAGAACGAACTCACGCAATATCTCTTCCCGCTCCTCATCACTTATCGCACCATCCACCGGTTCACTCGCATAAAGAGGCGCAATGAGCAGACCCAACATAAGCGCAGCAAAAAGCAAAAAGCCGCCACGTCGAAACGCAGCGGCTTTTCTGTTCACATAAGGCGTCATAGCCTACCTCTGTTAGGCGCCTTCTGAAGGCGCCTCAGGTGTTGGTTCAACTGCAATGACGTCATCTGACGCCATTTCAATTGGTGCCTCATCAGGCGCTGCAATGACGCCGGTTTCGATTTGCTCCTGCAGGATCTTCTCATCGCGTTCTTGAGCTTCGCCGCGAAGCAGTTCGACAACCCGG
This sequence comes from Alphaproteobacteria bacterium, assembly GCA_021775935.1. GTDB lineage: Bacteria > Pseudomonadota > Alphaproteobacteria > Parvibaculales > Parvibaculaceae > Mf105b01. Next base: position 6,372 of record JAJFGY010000101.1, on the reverse strand, counting down.
CCAGTACCCGCTGGGATAAGACGGCCAACAATGATGTTTTCCTTCAGACCATGAAGCTCATCAACCTTGCCGTTCACCGCAGCATCTGTAAGCACGCGTGTGGTTTCCTGGAACGACGCCGCTGAGAAGAACGAACGTGTCTGCAGTGATGCTTTGGTAATACCCAGAAGCACCGGCGTACCGACACCCTCTTCTTTACCTTCAGCCCGCAGACGGTCATTGACCTCATCAAGTTCGATCCGGTCAATCTGTTCACCCGAGAGATAGGGTGCATCGCCTGGGTTCGTGATCTCCACCTTCTGCAGCATCTGACGAACAATCACTTCGATGTGCTTGTCATTAATGCCAACACCCTGCAGGCGGTAAACGTCCTGGACCTCGTTCACAAGATAGGTTGCAAGTTCCTCGACACCAGAGATGGCAAGAATATCATGCGGCGCAGGGTGACCATCGAGCAGGTATTCACCTTTTTCAATGATGTCGCCTTCCTGAACCGTAATGTGCTTGCCTTTTGGAATGAGATACTCCCAAGGATCTCCACCGTCTTCAGGGTGAACCATGATCCGACGCTTATTCTTGTAGTCGCGACCAAATTCAACCTTACCGGTACCCTCAGAGATAACCGCATTGTCCTTTGGACGTCGCGCTTCAAAGAGTTCGGCAACACGCGGCAGACCACCAGTGATATCACGCGTCTTCGCACCCTCAGTTGGAATACGAGCAAGCACGTCACCAGCATGAACATCCGCGCCCGTTTCAACAGACAGGATAGCGTCCACTGAGAGCAAGAACCGCGCATCATTGCCGTTAGAAAGCTTCAGCACTTCGCCGTCACTTCCTTTAACAACAACCGCAGGGCGAAGCTCTGCAGCTTTCGGGCTCGTACGCCAGTCAATGACAACGCGTTGAGAGATACCCGTGGCTTCGTCCGTAACTTCGCGGATGGACATGCCTTCGACCAAATCTTCGAACGCAGCCACACCGTTTACTTCTGTCGCGATCGGCACCGTATAGGGATCCCACTCGGCAATACGCTGGCCACGTTCCACGGTATCACCGTCATCGACCCGCAAACGCGAACCATAGGTGAGCTTGTTAGAAGAACGCTCATTGCCATGCTCATCCAGGATCTGGATCTGCACGTTCCGACCCATCACGATCAAGGCTCCAGAGGAGTCTTTCACGATGTTCCGGTTCGCAATCCGCACTGTCCCCGCATGGTTCGATTCCAGGAAGGACGTATCGACAACCTGTGCCGTGCCGCCAATGTGGAATGTCCGCATGGTGAGCTGTGTACCCGGTTCCCCGATCGACTGAGCCGCGATCACACCAACCGCCTCGCCCATATTGACCGGTGTCCCGCGCGCGAGATCACGACCATAACAAGTCGCACAAATGCCGTTCCGGGTTTCACAGGTCAGACCGGAGCGAATACGAAGCTCTTCGATGTTTGCTTCTTCCAGAACGTCCACGTCGGCTTCGTCAAGAAGATGAGCGGCCTTGAACAGAATTTCGCCGGTTGCAGGATGCAGAATATCATCAACCGGTGTCCGTCCAAGAACACGCTGACCAAGAGAGACTGTAACTTCGCCAGACTCAATGACGGCGCCAAGTGTGATCCCGTTTTTCGTCCCGCAATCTTCTTCAATGACGATGCAGTCCTGCGCAACGTCAACGAGACGACGCGTGAGATAGCCTGAGTTCGCTGTTTTAAGAGCTGTATCGGCAAGACCTTTACGCGCACCGTGAGTTGAGTTGAAGTACTCAAGAACGGTCAGGCCTTCCTTAAAGTTCGAAATAATCGGTGTCTCGATGATCTCACCAGAAGGCTTAGCCATCAGACCGCGCATCGCAGCCAACTGCCGCATCTGCGTGGGTGATCCACGCGCACCAGAGTGCGCCATCATGTAGATCGAGTTGATGGGGTCTTCACGGTTCGTCTCTTCATTCATCTGAACAGACGAAATCTTGTCCATCATCGTGTCGGCAACTTTGTCCGTACACTTCGCCCAAGCGTCGACTACTTTATTGTACTTCTCACCCTGTGTGATCAGACCATCAATATACTGCTGCTCATATTCCTTCGCGAGCGCGCGGGTCTCTTCAACAAGACCTTCCTTCTCAACCGGAATAATCATGTCATCCTTACCAAAGGAAATACCGGCACGGCATGCCTGACGGAAGCCAAGGCCCATGATCTGGTCACAGAAGATGACAGTCTCTTTCTGACCACAGTGGCGATAAACCACGTCGATGGTGTTGGAGATTTCCCGCTTCGTGAGCAGACGGTTGATCTGTTCAAACGGCACTTTGTGGTTCTTTGGCAGAACTTCAGCGATCAGCATACGTCCCGGTGTCGAGTCAACGATGTGAGAAACAAGGTTCCCCTCTTCGTCTTTCGTCGTCCAGCGCGCTTTGATCTTCGCATGAAGCGTCACGAGATTATTATCAAGCGCATGCTCAATCTCAGCAATGTCTGAGAACATCATGCCTTCGCCCGGCTCATTGTCCTTCATCTGCGAGATGTAATAGAGGCCCAACACAATATCCTGAGACGGAACAATGATTGGCGACCCGTTAGCCGGGTGCAGAATATTGTTTGTCGACATCATGAGAACGCGCGCTTCAAGCTGGGCTTCCAGCGAGAGAGGCACGTGAACCGCCATTTGGTCACCATCAAAGTCAGCATTAAAGGCTGCACAAACCAGCGGGTGCAGCTGAATAGCCTTACCCTCGATCAGGACAGGTTCAAATGCTTGAATGCCCAAACGGTGAAGCGTCGGCGCACGGTTGAGGAGCACCGGATGTTCCCGGATGACCTCTTCCAGAATGTCCCAGACTTCCGGCCGTTCTTTCTCAACAAGCTTCTTGGCTTGTTTGACGGTCGCACTAAGCCCCTTGGCTTCCAGCCGCGAGTAGATGAACGGCTTGAAAAGCTCAAGTGCCATCTTCTTCGGCAAACCACACTGGTGCAGTTTAAGTTCAGGGCCAACCACGATCACAGACCGACCGGAATAGTCAACGCGCTTACCAAGCAGGTTCTGGCGGAACCGGCCCTGCTTACCTTTCAGCATGTCCGCGAGAGACTTCAGCGGACGCTTATTGGCACCTGTAATGACGCGACCGCGACGACCATTGTCGAAGAGTGCATCAACAGATTCCTGCAACATCCGCTTCTCGTTACGGATGATGATGTCGGGCGCACGAAGTTCCATAAGGCGCTTCAGGCGGTTGTTCCGGTTGATCACCCGACGGTAAAGGTCGTTCAGATCTGACGTCGCAAAACGACCGCCATCAAGCGGCACAAGAGGACGCAGCTCAGGTGGAATAACCGGCACAACTTTCAGGATCATCCATTCAGGACGGTTGCCTGAGTGGATAAACGCTTCGATGACCTTAAGGCGCTTAGCAAGCTTCTTGGGCTTCAGCTCAGTCGTTGCTTCTGCAATCTCAACACGAAGGTCTGCTGCAATCTTTTCAAGATCGAGAGTTTCCATCATGTCGCGAATAGCTTCAGCACCAATACCTGCGGTGAAGCTGTCAGGACCATATTCGTCCTGTGCATCAATGAACTCTTCTTCCGAAAGAAGCTGGCGCTCTTTCAGCGGTGTGAGCCCAGGTTCGACAACGATGTAGTTCTCAAAATAGAGAACACGCTCAAGATCCTTAAGCGTCATATCCATCAAAAGACCGATGCGGGACGGCAAGGACTTCAGGAACCAAATGTGAGCAACAGGTGCTGCCAGCTCAATATGGCCCATCCGTTCCCGGCGGACCTTTGTGAGCGTTACTTCGACACCACATTTTTCGCAGATGATGCCCTTATACTTCATCCGCTTATATTTGCCGCAAAGACACTCATAGTCTTTGATCGGCCCGAAAATCCGTGCGCAGAAAAGACCGTCCCGTTCCGGCTTAAACGTCCGGTAGTTGATCGTCTCAGGCTTCTTAATCTCACCGTAGGACCAGGATAGAATTCGCTCTGGGCTCGCGAGCGAAATCTGAATCTGATCAAATGTCTGAGCAGGCGCAGTTGGATTGAAAAGGTTCATGACCTCTTGGTTCATGGACTTCTCCTAAGTTCGGGCCCGGGTCGGTCAAAAAGAGACCTCTAGGGTAGTTGGAAACACCGGCAGGGCCCGCCAGCATCGCCCCCAATTCAAATTCACATCTGCTCCCTTCAAGGGAGCAATCGACGGGCGCCGCGAAGCGCCCGTCTAAACTTTAGCTCGCAGGCCGATCAATCAGCTCAACATTGAGGCCAAGAGAGCGCATCTCTTTCACCAGTACATTGAAGCTTTCCGGGATACCCGCCTCGAACGTGTCATCACCGCGAACGATTGCTTCGTAGACCTTGGTACGACCGGCGACGTCATCCGACTTCACCGTCAGCATTTCCTGCAACGTGTAAGCAGCGCCGTAGGCTTCAAGCGCCCACACTTCCATCTCACCGAAGCGCTGACCGCCAAACTGCGCTTTACCACCAAGCGGTTGCTGCGTGACAAGACTGTACGGACCGATGGACCGGGCATGAATTTTGTCATCAACAAGGTGATGCAGTTTCAGCATGTAGATGTAACCCACTGTCACATCTCGGTCGAAAGTCTCCCCTGTCCGCCCGTCATAGAGCGTGACCTGACCGGAATGACCAAGACCCGCATTTTCGAGTTGCTGCACGACGTCCGGCTCATGTGCTCCATCAAACACTGGCGTCGCAAACGGGACACCGTTACGAAGATTTCCCGCCATCTCAAGCAGCGCAGGTTCGTCCAGCGACGCATATGTCTCATCACCCTCATAGACTTTGTCGAGAGTCTCACGAAGTGCTGCAGTGCTGTTTTCACGCTGATAAATCTCAAGCGCCTGTGTCACTTTCCGACCAATACCGTGCGAGGCCCAACCCAGATGGGTTTCAAGGATCTGCCCGACATTCATTCGGCTTGGCACCCCTAGTGGATTGAGCACCACATCAACAGGTGTTCCATCCTCAAGGTGAGGCATGTCTTCCATAGGCACGATGCGAGAGATCACACCCTTATTGCCGTGGCGGCCAGCCATTTTGTCACCAGGCTGCAGCTTGCGCTTCACAGCGACGAAGACTTTGACCATCTTCATCACGCCAGGTGGCAACTCATCACCGCGCTGCAGCTTATCGACCTTATCCTCAAAGCGCGCCTCAAGACGTGCTTTCGATTGATCATATTGGCGCTTCAGAGCTTCGATTTCGCCCATGGCTTTTTCATTGCCAACAGCAATCTGCCACCACTGCCCGTTAGAGAGCTCATCCAGATCAGTTTTGCTGATCTTGGAACCTGCAGCCAATGCCGCGGGGCCAGACACAGCTTCCTTGCCGATCAAGATTTCCTGCAAACGGCCATAAACGTTCCGCTCGAGGATGGCGAGTTCATCGTCACGGTCTTTTGCAAGACGTTCGATTTCATCGCGTTCGATTGACATCGCGCGTTCGTCTTTATCGACGCCGTGACGGTTGAAGACGCGAACTTCAACGACGGTCCCGACAACACCTGGCGGCAGGCGCAATGAAGTATCGCGAACGTCTGACGCCTTTTCACCAAAGATGGCGCGCAGAAGTTTTTCTTCCGGCGTCATTGGGCTCTCACCCTTCGGCGTGATCTTACCAACGAGAATGTCTGAAGGCCCAACCTCCGCACCGATATAGACGATACCCGCCTCATCGAGATTGCGAAGCGCTTCCTCACCAACGTTTGGAATATCGCGTGTGATCTCTTCAGGTCCAAGCTTCGTATCACGCGCCATCACTTCGAACTCTTCGAGATGGATAGACGTGAAGACGTCATCACGCACGATGCGCTCTGAGATCAGGATCGAGTCCTCAAAGTTGTACCCGTTCCATGGCATAAACGCGACGAGCACGTTCCGGCCAAGCGCCAATTCACCAAGATCCGTGGACGGACCATCAGCAATAATGTCACCACCATTGATCCGGTCCCCGACACGAACCAGCGGACGCTGGTTGATACAAGTGTTCTGGTTTGAACGCTGGAATTTACGCAGGTTGTAAATGTCGACACCAGGTTTGCCTGGGTCAGTCTCCTCCGTCGCCCGGATCACGATACGCGTCGCATCGACCTGGTCAACAACACCAGTCCGGCGAGCCGCGATTGCAGCGCCACTATCGCGTGCCACAACTTCTTCCATGCCCGTGCCAACGAAGGGAGCTTCAGCTTTCACCAAAGGCACCGCCTGACGCTGCATGTTCGATCCCATAAGGGCACGGTTCGCATCATCATTTTCAAGGAACGGAATAAGCGCTGCAGCAACAGAGACAATCTGTTTCGGCGACACGTCGATCAGATCAACCTGCTCCGGCGGCACCATCTCAAAGTCACC
>JAJFGY010000011.1 GCA_021775935.1 Alphaproteobacteria bacterium | reverse complement strand
GCCCAAAATATCGGTCAGCGGCGGCACACTGGCCCGCCACCTTTCGCTTGTCAACTATGGTCCAACATGTCGGTAAATGGCAGAAAAAGGGACCAAAAAGCTCAAAAAAGGGCAATTATCGCTTACCCAGAGGGTGATGGCTGGCCACCAGCTCCCTAAGCCGCTCTTCCAGCACATGGGTGTAGATTTGAGTCGTTGAGATATCGGCATGTCCAAGCAATTGCTGGACAGACCTCAGATCTGCACCATTGGCCAAAAGATGGCTCGCAAAGGCATGGCGCAGCGTGTGTGGAGACAGCCGCACAGGATCAATTTGAGCTTTCTCCGCCAACTCTTTGAGCATTTGAGCAAACCGATGACGGGTCAAATGGCCTGATTTTCCCCGTGAAGGAAACAGATAGGGGTTTTTAACATCCCCGAGCGCGCGCTTTCGACAGGCCAGGTAATGCGTAATGGCCGCAACAGCAGGTTCACTAAGCGGCACCAGCCGCTCTCGCCCCCCTTTGCCCTTGACGCCAATCATGGGCTCTGTCCCACTAACAGCCGCAACCGGCAGGCCGACAAGCTCGGTGACCCTCAGGCCCGTTGCGTAGAGAACTTCCATCAGACACACCGTTCGCGCTTGTCGATAGGAGCGCCGAACGTCATCTGAAATCCCATCGCCATATGTCGCGGCAGCCTTCAGCAACAGATCGACTTCGTCCACGCTGAGTGTTTTTGGCAATGGTCGCGCGAGCTTGGGTCCTTCAATGATTGCGCACGGGTCATCAGCGCGCACATCATCGCTCATCAAAAACTGGGCGAACTGGCGAATGGCTGACAGCCGCCGCGCGGCAGTAGAGGCTGCAAGTCCTGTCGTTTCCATAAGCGCGAGATAGGCCCGCACGTCCCCGCTATCAAAAGACGAAAAAGGTTTCCCGCGCGCGCTCAAGGTGGCGCCAAAATCCCTCAAATCGCGCGCATAGGCATCCAGCGTATTTTGCGACGCGCCGCGTTCCGCGCTCAGCATCTCCAGAAAGGCCTCTAATCGGAAGGCATCACGCGGAAGTGCTGATTGGGGATCACTCTGAGGGTGCTTCGACATCGCTCAGGACCCATAGCCCATACGGGCAATCAACGCTTCTGCGGCCAGGCTGCGCGCCTCCCGCTCCAACCCTACCTTGCGCAGTGCCCGCACAATCTCAGACAGGGTCTGGGGATGCGCGTTAGAGGGCCCTGCATCGGACAGAGCTGCGAGCGAAAGAAGAACCGTTTCGCCCAACCGTTTTTGTTCGCTCGCCTGTTTCAAACGATTGGTGAGAGCAAGCGGCGCGACATCGCCCCCCGGCAAGCCACCTGAAACCAGCAAGGCATCCCAGACGGAGGGAGGCAGCTGCACGCCAAGAGCGTCCAGAAGAACAATCTCCAAGGCGCCAAAGGTGCGCGCTGCGCCCCCTGCTGCCAGATCATCAAGTGCAGGTTGAACAAATGCAGGGATCGGTGCCACGGGACGTACGCTGCCCTCCTCGTCCCCCGGAAGCGCAATCGGGGGGCGTGCCGCCGTGCTGGGGTCAATCAACCGAAGAACCGCACGAAGCTCGCGCACCTGCCGCGTGCCGGCAGCTGATCCTTCAAGAACGGAGAGCCACATGCCTGCACGCACACGATCACCCAACTGAACAAAGGCCTCGACCGCCATCGGGGCAAACGCCATCAGCACGTTTGAGGGGGGTACGCTGGCGAGCGATCCGCGATGCGCGGCAAGAGTTGCGGGATACGCCTCGCTACCCGCCTCACGAAAAAACAGCATCGCGAGAAGGTCGGCCCGCCCCGCAGGTACGCGCTCATCAAGAACCGCCTGATGAAACAAAGCCCGGCGCCGATAAGGTGAGACGGGCTCAACGCCAACCCGCACACCCGCAACATCTTCTCGTGTATAGGGCACCGACAGGTAGGCAGCCGCCATCTGATCACCCCCAAGAAGTCCCAGCGCTGCCGCCCGTTCCGCCGCAGCGATGCGCAATTCAGGATCCAGGGCCTCATCTTCCGCAACTGAAACAAGAACGGACGGGGTCAGCTTGCCGACGGCATCGCTGGCAAGGTCGCGGCCCGCCGCCTCCATCATCCGAAGAAGGAGGGGATCAAGGGTACGGGGCTCTGGTGCATCCAACGCAAGGCCGTCGGTGGCGGCCGCAGCCAGCGACAGGAAGAGAGGGGCATTCAATCCCTGCTCACGCGCGAGATCCGCTGTGAGATTGGCAGCAGCTGTTCGCCCACCAGCAATCTGACAGAAAATAGAGAGCTTCAGCGCAAAGGCAGCAATAGGGTCAGTGCCCGGGTCACCACCAACAGGCAGGCCGGCGAGCAGTTTACATGCAGCATCACTATCACCTGTCGCCAGGGCAGCCTCTGCAAATTGACGTGCCGCCGCAGGACTTGGGTTTGAAACGCCCGCCCGCGCGAGCAGCCGCACCACATTGTTCGAACGACCGCCCGCATTCAAACGCTGTAGTCGGAGAGCCAGAAGAGACTGGCCATCACTTATCCCCTGTGGGGGGCGTGCAGCGGTTAATAGCAGACGCCTGGACAGATCTCCCATAACAGGGGATTTCGTCGGACCGGGTATCCGGTCGATCAGCTGCTCTACAGAGCGACGGTCAGTGCCCGCCCACATGGTCGCACCCAAACCACCATTGCTGTCATCGAGCAAGCCGACACTGGCCTCATCAACTTTGCCAAGCGACCCGACTTCAATCCCCGTGCCTGCCTCACCCGGGCGCGCACCAAAGGCCCGTGTCGGAAGGTCATTGCGATCCCCAGCACTCGGTCCAGCAGGAAAGAGCGTTATCGGGTCCCCAGCGGGGGCGTCGAGAGGATCAACCTCAGGTGCGTCCTCCCCAATGTTTGGCGGCAAAATGCGAATGGGCCCGCTTTGAACGGGAGGCTGCGGAGCAATCGCTTCTGCCGAATTGTTGAGGGTCGGGTCGTCAAAAGCAGGCTCAAGCCATTCTGATCCCTCAACTGCGGGATCGCCAGGCTCCGCGACAGGGCTCATCACCGAAGCGGTATCCGCCTTGTCTCCACCGCTACCAACGGCATCTCTGTCGAACGGCCAACTTTGTTCCCGGGGAGGATGGCGATCAAACGGCCAGTCATTTGTGGCCTCCTCTGCCAGAACCGACCCCGCGCCAGCTGCAATAAGGAGAATGCCGGTGGCAAGCGGTCGCCCCACATTTTTCATGAGCCGTCTCGTTGGCCGTGTCTTTTTCATTACAGGGAGCGCCTAGCGAGGAAACGTGTCATTGGAGATAGACTTTTCGACAGGCGCACTTGTTGGCGCGGTCGATTGAGCAAGATAGACAATGCCCACAAACCCAGCACCCCCCAGAACGGCCAGCACCACCAATCCTCGAATAAAACCCTTCATGGCGCACCTATCTCCAACCCAATTTTCCAACGCTGCCAGCGCGCTTGAGCATCCCAAAACAACAGAACGCCCCAGCCACAAGCAACCAGTGTGGCTTAAGTCCTACATTTGACCAAATTAGGGCGTCGCATCCAAATTAAGCCGGTCAGCGCAAATGAGTGCTTAACGCAAAGAAGGCTGAAACCATTGCAATAGTGCAGTAGGATGTCGCCAAACAGGCCGTGTCCCGGCAACATTGGATAAGTGCGGCCGCGATGCGCCTTGTGCGCAGCGAGCGGCCCAAAGATACAGGTGATGATATGGGCGGCACCCAGCCGCTGGAAGGCAAAGCGCCCGTCGATGACGC
>JAJFGY010000002.1 GCA_021775935.1 Alphaproteobacteria bacterium | reverse complement strand
CCCTCCACCCGCTTAAGGGACGTCCTGGCAATATAGTCCGTCGCATAATGATTTTCGCAGGGCTGAGGTGGCGCCAGGCGGAACCGGGAAACAGCCTCCTCCAGCGTTTTATAGACCCGGTGCGGCCGCATCTGTCGTTCTGGTGGCCCACCTGGGCGGTCGGGCGGGTTCACAGGACTATCCACGATCACCATGCCCGCCAGCCGGTCCCCGTAGAGCTCGCCCGTCAGGATCGCGATAAAGCCGCCAAATGAATGCGCAACAATGATCGGTGGCTCAGAATTATCAAAAAAGCCAGCGGCCTCACACACAGCCATCTGCTCCTTGGCAAACATCTCAACGGAATAGGTGTCCCGGAAGCCGCTATCGCCCATGCCGGACATGTCCATCGCGACAACGGAATATTCCCGCGCAAGGAAAGGCGCAATAAACGACCACCAGCGAGCATGAGCGCCATTGCCATGTACCAGCAAGAGCCCCGGTTTGGTCGGATCGCCCCATTGCAGATAATTGATGGCACACCCGTCCACATCGACAGAATGGACCTGCGGCTCCGTATCAATCGCCCGGGCAAACCAGGATGGGGCATGGATCACATCCGCACCAATGCTGTCACCAGGCGCTAAATCAAACGCTTTTGCGCCGACGGGCTGGTCAACAACCAACCCGGTCTCTTTCTTGTCATCGCTCAAACTATAAAGGCCTTTCGCCAAGCGCTTTAAAAAAGCCGCTGCCTGTCATGACAGTCCGCTCACCAACCCAGATTTTACCCCATACGGTAATGAACCCGTCTTCTTCGCCCGTAATCTCCGCGGTGCCTTCCACCCAGTCGCCCAAATGCGCAGCGGAGACAAAGTCAGTCAGCAAACGCACGGTCACCCAGTAGCGATGATGGGCGATTGTAATCGCATGGCCGAAAGCCGTGTCCGCAAAGGCCATCAGCATGCCGCCATGGCAATTGCCCATACCGTTCGTGTGGTGCTCTTCAACCCGGAAAGCGCGTGTATAGGTCTTCGCCTCGCCACGCCTCTCGTAAAGAGGACCGATTTGGCGTCCAAAGCCACGCGACCAGTTCATCTGCTCGTAGCCACCGGGAACAGGGGGCAGGGTTTCTTCCAAAAGATCATCGGTCATAGGGTCGGTCTCTCTTCAGAATTCAGGCGGGGGTGTGATCAGGTTTCGGCACACCGGCTTTTTCCAAAGCATGCGCCTGACGCTGTTCCAGCTGCGCATATTCAAAGTCGGCAATTGTTTCATTAAACAGCTGATAGAAATTGAGTTCCGCACCTAGATGCAGGAACACGCCCCCAAGGCCGATGGCAGCCCGGTCCATAAACACAAATTCCCGTGGCGGTGTGACTGGCCCATGTTCTTTGAGCGCCGCATGAACCGACGTCGCTTGCTTGCGACCATAATCGCCGGGAGACACGCCATCAGCAATAGATCGAACGCGGTTATCCAACAGCGGCCCGTAGATGAAGCCAGCCCAGAGATTTAGAATATCAATCAACTCATTGGAGAGATTGCGAAAGCCCCAAGTTTCATAGGCGGCAACCGACCGGTCCCGATCATCTGTTTCCAGGGAGCGATAAAGTTCGATCACGCCGTTTACAAAGGCCGGTGGGAAAACCCGGATACAGCCATAGTCCAGCAGGTTAACACCAAGATCTTCGCGCACGCTGTAATTGCCCAGATGCGGGTCGCCATGGATCACCCCAAAGTGGCTGAACGGATACCACCAGGCGGTGAACATGGCCTTGGCAATGGCGTTTCGGTCTTCAAGGCAATGGTCGACAAAATCAAGCAGCGGCTGCCCGTGAAGCCAACTCATGGTCAACAAACGCTCGGTTGAGAGATCATCCATGACCCCTGGCACCGCGATGCGGGGCTCGTCTTGGAAGATATCTGCATAAAGCCGCATATGCGCAGCCTCGCGTCCATAGTCCAACTCTTCGCGCAGCCGCAGGCCAATCTCTTCGGCCATCTGACTTGTGTCGATGGACGTGTCCATCCGCCGATGAATGGAAAAAATGAGAGAGAGCTGAGCGAGGTCTGCTTCCACCGCAGATTGCATATCGGGATATTGCAATTTGCAGGCGACCGACGACCCATCAAGAGTTTCAGCCCGATGCACCTGCCCGAGAGAGGCTGCCGCAGCAGCGTCACGTCCAAAAGAGGAAAACTGCTTTTTCCAACCTGGCCCCAGCTCTGCGACCATACGGCGTTTCACAAACGGCCATCCCATCGAGGGTGCCATAGACTGAAGCTGCGAGAGCTCCGCCGCATATTCTTTCGGCAGAGCTTCGGGGATCGTCGCCATCATTTGGGCGACCTTCATGATCGGTCCTTTTAGCCCGCCAAGGGCTGCTTTCAGGTCGCGAGCATTCTTATCTGACGAACCGTCGCTGCCCATCAAACGCTGTCCGGCAACTTTGGCCGCGATACCGCCCACATTGACACCCACTTTCGCATACCGAGTGACCCGTGCGCTTAGCCGGTTCTGTTCATTATCGCGTTTGCTCAAGAAAGCGTCTCCAACTCATCGATAAAGCCTTCAATGACACCAAGCCCCTTGTTCCAGAAGGCTGGGTCTGACGCATCAAGGCCGAACGGCGCCAACAATTCCTTATGGCGACGGGATCCACCTGCGCGCAACATATCGAAATACCGCTCCTGGAACCCGCCATCAGATGTCTCGTAAACCGCGTAGAGCGAGTTCACAAGGCAATCCCCAAACGCATAGGCATAGACATAAAAGGGCGAATGGATGAAGTGAGGAATATAGCACCAGAAAGTCTCATACCCCTCAGAAAGACGTACAGAGGGCCCGAGACTTTCGGTCTGCACATCCATCCAGATCTTCCCAATATCCTCTGACGTCAGCTCGCCGCCGCGCCGGGCTTCATGCACACGGCGTTCAAACGTATAAAACGCAATCTGGCGCACACACGTATTGATCATATCTTCGACCTTGGAGGCGAGCATGGCTTTGCGCGAGGCGGCATCTGTTGTCTCAGACAGCAACCGCTTGAACGTGAGCATCTCGCCAAAGACCGAAGCGGTTTCAGCAAGCGTCAGGGGGGTGTCGGCCATCAAAGGCCCCTGATCAGCAGCAAGGATCTGATGTACGCCGTGCCCCAATTCATGGGCGAGTGTCATCACGTCCCGGGTGCGCCCCATATAATTGATCAGAATGAACGGGTTGGCGGACGGCACGGTCGGGTGAGAAAAAGCCCCTCCTGCCTTGCCTTCACGTGGCGCCGCATTAATCCAGCCTTTGTCAAAGAACGGAGCCGCATGGGCTGCAAGGTCCGGTGCGAAATCACCATAGGCAGAGAGCACAATCTCCTTCGCTCGGTCCCACGGGATCAGGTCAGTGTTTTCTTGCGGAAGCGGCGCATTCCGGTCCCAGGTCTCGAGCTGGTCAAGCCCCAGCCACTTTGCTTTCAACGCATAATAGCGGTGCGAAAGCCTGGGGTAAGCGTCCTGCACAGACTGGGTCAATGCATCAACAACGGGAGCCTCAACGCGGTTTGCAATATGGCGCGCAGTAGCGACATCTTCATAGGCCCGCCACCTGCCATCGGTTTCCAGATCCTTAGAAAGCGTGTTGGTAATGTGCGTAAAAAGCGGTTGGTCCTCGCTGAACCGTGCCGCCAACGCTTCTACTGCTTTCTGACGCAGGCGTCTGTCAGGATCTGAAAGTTTATCCAAGACCTGCTCGAGAGAGATTGTTGCCCCCTCAAAGTCAAACCGCATCCGGGTCATGGTCTCATCAAAGAGCCGCGTCCAGGCTGAGCGTCCGGTGAGCGACTTATCCTGCATCAACCGCTCAGTCTCATCCGACAGATCGTGTGCTCTGTGAAGCCGCATGTCGCTCACCCACGGCAGATAACGCCTAAAGGCCGTTGATGATGCCGCAAGATGTTCGATCGCTTCATCCGCAAGGGCATTGAGTTCCAATCCGAAAAACAAAAGATCTGAGTTCAGCTCCGTCAGCGCCGTCTGCATATCACCATAGAAGCGCGCATGCTCAGGAACCGTCGACGACATCGCAAACAGGAGCCCGGCATAGGACGCAATCCTGCCCATCTGGTCTTCCAGACTTTCATATTGAGCAATTGCAGCCGCAATCCCATCGCCACCCGCGGCGTCACTGGCAATATCGCTGAGCTTTCCTCGATAGATTTGAGCGAATGCAGGTGCATCTTTGCGGAGCGCCGCAAGGTTCGCTGCAATACGGGGGTCATCAACACCCTCATAAAAGACCCGAAGATCCCACTCAGGCAGATCGCCCAATTCCTGTTCCTGTGATGTCGCACTCATATCCATGACCCATTTACCGCTGGTTTAGGTAGGACAGGAATATGGCCCTGAGCAGCCAAGTCTCAAAGGGGCTAAAGCATGTTTCCGAAAAGTGTGTGCGGTTTTCGGACAAAAACATGCGAAAAAATTGAGGAAAAGGCATTCCACAAAAGAAAAGGCCCTGATCTTGCGACCAGGGCCTTTCCGAAGTCTATGTGGTCGAATTAATCGACTGTCACAACCGCACGGCGGTTGAGAGGCTCACGTACACCGTCGCCTGTCGAAACAGCAAGGCTGCTTTCGCCAGAAGTGGTGGAGCTTGATACGCCTGCGTTGCGGGCCTGGAGAGCACTAGACACTGCATTTGCGCGACGTTGACCAAGAGCCGTGTTGTAAGCGGAGCTACCTGAGGTATCGGTGTGACCGACAACGCTCACGGAGCGGCTTCCAACTGTGTTGGCAATTTCGTCAACAACAGACTGAGCTGCAGCAGTCAGGTTCGACTTATCGTAGCCGAAATAGATGGTCCAAGGACCAGCTGGAGCTTGTTCACATTCAGCAAGAGCTTCGTAGAAAGCAGCTTTTTCTGCTTCAAC
>JAJFGY010000001.1 GCA_021775935.1 Alphaproteobacteria bacterium | reverse complement strand
CTGCGAGGGATTCCAACGATCGCCCAAGCAGCTCCGCCGCAGCGGAGTTTGCAAATGCAACCTTGCCATCATTGTCGAGAATGACCATGGCATCGGCGGCTTCTTGTACGACAGTCACCGGTTCTGAGCCGGCGGTTTTTGTTGGGGTATCGGCAATGGCTGCTTCCACGATCGGGGCCGTGTGTTCGATGTCACGCCGGGCAAATCGCGCGATGGCAAGACTTGCAGGCGTTAAGAGAGCGTCTGCGTTGAAAGCGTCAAAGATGCAGGCATCATCCGCGCCATGTTCAATCGAAAGAGCAGCAGCCGTCCGGCTAAAGGCATGTGCCTCAAAGAGGGCAATCACCGGAACGCTGGGGCCGAGGCTCACCACACGCGAAAGTGCCTCAAAATCGCCCTCCGCAGCGATCCCCATATCGTAGAGAACCGCATCAAGGCCAGGCGCTAGCAACGGTGCAATACCGCGAGATCTTGTGATCACTGTAACTTCTGCATCTAGACCATCAAAAACCGACGCTGGCAGACCGGCATCACTGATAAGGGCGAGTGCAAGGCGCGCTGGTGCTGGATCAAGGCTCGCCGTCACAGCTTGGGAGACTGTTGATAGGGGGCGTCCAGGGGACACGGGACGTCCAGGGGAAACGGGACGGGCGGGCAGGGGGGCTGATCGAATCATTCGACGGTCTCATTGTTAAGCTTTCGCTAACCATGCGGCCCGCTTGGTAAACAGAGCGTAAAGAAATGAGCTATTTGGTAGGTGTATTGCTAGACAACACAATTCAGATGCGCGCCGATCAGGTGGATTTTTTGTTGAATTACAAGGAGTTAAAGCGCGAATCCGCCCCCGGACGCTATTATTGCCAGACCCTTAAGGTTTAACGTCTGGGTAAGGAGTGAAAACACCCTTAGGCGCTTTTAGCCTTAGGGAGTTTCAACCGACCATCATCGGTAAACTCCCAATAGGGGTTGAAGGCAACTTCCCAGGCATGACCATCAGGATCGGCAAAATAGCCGGAATATCCACCCCAAAAAGCCTTGTGCGCAGGCTTCAGGATTTTTGCTCCATGGTCTGCGCCCTTGTCCCCAATGAGGGCCAAAAGCTCATCCACTTCTTTCTCACTTCGTGCGTTATAAGCGACCGCGAAACCGTGATAGCCATCACCAGGCACGGTCGGCTCAAGGTCTGCGTCTTTTGCAAGGTCTTCATGGCCAAACAAGCCAAAGACAAAGCCGCCAGCATCATAGGCGGTCATCCCTTCCGTCATAAAAGGTCGCCATCCCAAAAGGTCTTCGTAAAAAGACCGGGCACGGGTCATGTCAGAGGTGCCGAAGGTGATGATGCTGTAACGCTGTTCCATGGGTTTCTCTCTGGCTCACTGATGGTATTTTTCACATTGGAACATATGTGGAACATATCGGCAAGCAGACTTGGATTGGTCGCAAAAGAGTCTGCGCGCTCAAAGGTTTGAGCTACCTGCTGGGCTTGCGGGGGCGCCAGCCTTGCGTTAGGTATGCCCGGCCCTAGAAAAGCAGACGAACAGGGCAAAGCGGCACGACCCAAAGCAGCGAGACAATGGCGAAAAAGCAAAAGACATTTCGCCCCAAGGCACGGGTGCCAAAGGGCCTGAGAGACATTCCGGCGGCAACGGTCCGCGCGGAAACTGCCATGCTTGCGCGCATCCGCGATGTCTATGAGCTGTACGGTTTCGAACCGCTTGAAACATCTGCCTTTGAGTATGCAGACGCGCTGGGCAAGTTTCTGCCCGATGAAGACCGGCCCAATGAAGGCGTCTTTTCCTTTCAGGACGATGATGATCAGTGGTTGTCGCTGCGATATGATCTGACAGCGCCTCTCGCGCGCCACGTCGCAGAGAATTACGACGCGATGCCAAAACCTTTCAGACGGTATCAAACCGGACCCGTGTGGCGTAACGAGAAACCCGGACCGGGTCGCTTCCGTCAGTTCACGCAATTTGATGCCGATACAGTGGGCGCACCTGGTGCAGCGGCTGATGCTGAGATGTGCATGATGGCGGCTGATTGCCTGGAGGCGCTGGGCATCCCGCGCGGCTCTTACGTCATGCGCGTCAACAATCGAAAAGTGCTCGATGGTGTTTTTGAGACCTGTGGCATTGTAGGCCAGGGGCCAGAATTCGAGAAACAGCACCTCACAGTGATGCGCGCCATCGACAAGCTGGACCGGTTGGGGAGCGAGGGCGTCCGTCTTTTGCTCGGCAAAGGCCGCAAGGACGAATCCGGCGATTTTACGCCGGGAGCTGGCCTGCCTGATAACCAGATTGAGCAGATCATCGCCTTTACTGAATGTGGCGGCGGCACCCGTGCTGATGTTTGCAAAGCTATGGAAGCACTCGTTGGTGACAGCGAAATTGGCCTCGAAGGTGTTTCTGAATTGCGCCAGATTGACGAGCTTCTTACTGCGGTGGGGTACGAACCTGACCGGGTAGCGTTTGATCCAGCGGTTGTGCGTGGCCTTGGGTATTACACGGGCCCGGTTTATGAAGCTGAGCTGACCTTTGAGGCTGTGGATGACGAGGGCGAGCAACGCCGCTTCGGGTCTGTCGGCGGCGGTGGTCGGTATGATGATCTCGTCGAACGCTTCAAAGGCGTGAAAGTTCCTGCAACTGGTTTCTCCATAGGTGTCAGCCGTCTGTTTACCGCCCTTGAAGCATTGGGCAAGGTGGAAGAAAACACGGTGCCGGCCCCCGTCATCGTGCTGGTGATGGATAAGGACGCGATGCCGGGCTACCAAAAAATGGTAAGCGAGTTACGCAGTGCGGGCATTCGCGCGGAGCTCTATCTGGGTGGGTCAGGCATGCGCGCTCAGGTCAAATATGCGGACCGTCGCGGTGCACCGGTTGTCGTCATCGAAGGTGGGGATGAACGCGAAAAAGGTGAAGTCACCCTAAAAGATCTGATCCTGGGGGCTCAGAAGTCTGAAGAAATC